>DATGLE010000029.1:0-15715 GCA_035294325.1 Ktedonobacteraceae bacterium
CATCCAACTCGCCACCCACCGGCGACCATTCGGTAGATGATGAAGCCAGTTCAGGACTCCAGTCGTCTTGAAAAGGCTTTATCTGCACAAATTGACGCTTCACGGTAACAATACCTGCTTCCTACATTCTCTCTGGAGAACCTCTTGTTGAGTCTCCTCCTCTCTTGCTCCTGCCACCCCACCGCATTGCCCGGGGCCTGCTTTACGTGAAATTTGCCCCTACCAGTGATTATAACGTATGGTAGAGCGAAAGTTCACTGCCACGCGCACCCGATGGTACAGAATCAGGACCTTTGGCACATCGACAGGCGTGAATATGGATGTAACAGCCAGGACAGGCCCCATTCAGGGACGCTGCCGCTCCTCCTGGCGCCCCTGGATAAAGGAGAGGATCAGCGAGCCAACGAGCACGCCGAGCAATACGATCTCCATTGTGCTGAATGTTTTCTTCTTTTGCATCTCTGGACCTCGAATCAAGCAATTCAAAAAAGGTTGTCTAACGCCATAAAAGATCTTCCTGGCGGCCCCCCGCTGCGCAGTTTGCCATAATGTGAAGTCTACGGGCACAGCGCCTGCGGCGCTGTGCCCGTAGACTTCACAAATTTGGGTGCGCCGCAGGCGTACAAATATATCATAACCTAATCCACAACTCTTTGCCATTGCCGTAGGTGTGCGCGAGTCGGAAATGCCGCGTTACCCAGGCGTGGAAAGCGGCTGTACTCTTCAGATTGAGCCGCCCGGTATAAAAGAGAACGGCACGCACCCGTGGCTGCGACGCTTCCTGAATCAACTGCCGGGATGTGACGTAGCCGGTATCGATACGCACTATCGACGTATCCACGAGTGCGGCGGGTGTGCTGCGATCAGCCAGACCAGCGAGAAATTGCGCATCGGTGATAACAAGCTGGCCGGGTTGAACCCCGGCGCGCAGGTCTTTTACTACTTTCTGCTGCCCGGCATAATCGGCGGCCGCCTGCGCCCGCTCCACACGATAATAGCGCTGCACTCCCTGCGCATTGAGCAGGACACTTACCAGTATGAAGATAAGAGCAATGGCGCTCGTTATGCTGCTGAGCAGCGCCGCTGGCGTCTTCTGCCACCTGATCGGGCCGATACCCATTACCTCCAGAGCGATGAACGGCGGAATAAGCGCGACGAGATGATGGTGAAAGAGGGGCACCGTCGTCCAGAGCATCCAGGCCGTCGCCAGCAGCCATGCGATCAGCGGCAGCACACGCCAATCGCGGCGCAGCAGAGCCGCGATGGTTCCATAGAGCGCGACAATGGCCGTGATCGAGAAGAACAGCGGCCTCATGATGGACAGGTTGCCAGCCTGTGTGTTTTTGAAAAAGACCTGAGCCGTGGTATGAAACGTAACCATACTTTGCCATAACTGCGACCATGAACCGGCGAAGGGCAGCAGGACCAGGACGGTTGTGACGATAAAAGCCGCGATACCAGCGAAGAGAGGGTAGGCGCTGCTCAGGCGCATGCCGCGCGGTTTATTCAGGATTCGCCAGATATGGGCCAGCATCAACAAAGCAACCGGCACCAGCGCGGAGACGCCCAGGAGCTTGCTGAAGATGCTCAACACGAGCGAGACAGCCGTAAGCACAGCGAAACAGAAGCCGGCGAAGCCCTCCGGCCTCTCCCACCATAGATACGCCAGGCCCACCGCCAGCAGCGAGAGGGCAGCCGAAGGCGCCTCGGCCTGAATAGTCTGCGATTGCGCCAGGTAGAGCGGATCAACGATGAGCAGAAGCAGCGCCGCGATAGCCCCGATGCGTCCCGCCAGCGCCTTGCCAAGCAGCAGTGCTCCCACCAGCCCGAAAAGCGACATGATGGCAATACCCAGGCGCGCCGACCAGAGCGTATGACCGAAGGCCATATAGACGGGGTAAATAGAAAGGAGGAAGATGGGGGGCTGCGAGTAGAAGGTCTGCTGGTAAAGTGGGTGGCCTGCGCTCATCGCACGCAGCGATTGCCAGTACACGCCCTCATCATAGCCATCGCGATCAAACGGCAGGCCGAGATCATGCAGGCGCATCCAGAGACCAATAACCAGCAGTGCCAGCGCCACGCTCCATAGCAGCGCTGTCCGCCAGCGGAGGCCGCGCAGTGCATGGGGGGTGCCGGTCTTCGTCTGCGTCGTGACGAGTGTTTTTGTTGCCATCAAAATATCTCTTTATACTCTATATGTTCTATCGCGTCTATTCGCAGCCTTCATAGCATAGAGAAATAGAGGCAAGTGTATCGCTCTGGTGGCGCCACCATATGGTATCACGATAGCAGAAACAGACAGGATGCGCAAGGGGCAAGAACAAAGGTCCCAGAGGGCTGCATGTATCAGGCGGGGGCAAGCGCTATCTGGCTTGCCCCCGTCCCTGATATTTTACGCGCTAAAAACTATAGGGATCATCCTGAACGAGGCGAGGCTGCTGCTCCCCCTCCAGCGCAGGCTGCACCCCCGGATGTTCGCTATTCAAAGGCGTCACATTGATGGGCGCGCCACCGGCGGTCCTCTTCCCATTGCGACTGCCGTTGGTCAGCGCATGGCCGTTGTGACCATTGCCTGCGGCTTCCAGCAGAGGCTCGTACTCCTCGATAATCGTCGAGGCGACGCGGCGAGCATCGGCCTCGTCGATCAACTGCTTGATGTCTTCCGCCAGCAGTTCATCGCGCTCGATCAGCGCCTCGGCGACGGCGATCAGCGCCTCGCTATGCTCATGGAAGAGTTGCTTGACTTCCCTGTACTGGCTTTGCAGCAACTCCTCGACACGCTCGGCATAGTTGGGAACGTTTATACCCATATTGTTTCTCACAGAAACAAAGGTCCCATCCATGCCGCAGGCGCCAACGTATGCGCCGGCCAGATTCGTAGCCTGCGACAGATCGCCGGTCACGCCGCTTAGATTCACATCGAGGAAAAGTTCTTCGACGGCGCGCGAGGCCAGGCATACCTTGATATCGGCGAGGATCTCCTCTTTACTCTGCGTCTTAATCGTTTCTTTAGGGCGATAAGAGGCAAAAGCTTCCGCATTCTCAAGGCCGTTGCCAGAGTGACGGTGAATCGTCACATAGGCAGGGAAGTAGCGCTCCATCAAGTAATATGTGGCGACAGCATGCCCTGCCTCATGATACGCCAGGCGCCGCTTCTCAATCGGCGTCAGATCGCTCTCCATGCGAATACCGAACTCGTGCTTATCCTGGGCCTCGACGATATCCTGATACGTCACCAGATCGCGGCCATTGAAGTGAGCGATAATGACCGCCTCGTTGATGACATGCTTGATCGCGACCGGGGTGTAATCAAACATACGCTGCACGAGGGCCGGGATCGAGATCTTCGGATCATGCTTTACCTTATTCAGATAGTACTCGATAACCTCGCCGCGATACCTGTCTGTCGGAGGCTGCACGCTGATCTGGCGGTCGAAGCGCCCGGGGCGCAGCAGCGCGGGATCGAGCGATTGAGGAATATTGGTGGCGCCGATGGTCAGCACGGGCTGGCTCTGCGCCGGGCTGTGATAGAGGCCGATCATGCGCAGGATCTTCTTGAACCAGCCCATCTCAACCGGTGGGGGATCCATTTGCAGGAGCAGTTCGTTGAGACCGCCTGTACCACCACCAAAACCGAACACGCTGCCCATACCCGCGCCCATTGTAGCAGGGCCAGCGTTAGAGGTACGAGACATGCCAATGGCATCGAACTCATCGATGAAGATCACACAGGCGCCGTACTCACGCGCGTATTTGCGCGCCTTACGATAAAGGTTCTTGACCATCAGCACGTCCATGCCCCAGAACATACCCCGGAAGCTGGAAGCGCTGGCATAGGCGAAGGGCACGCCGGCCTCGGTGCTGATACACTGCGCCAGGTAGCTCTTACCAGTTCCTGGAGGGCCAGAGAGCAGGAGACCGCGCACCGGCTGGCCGCCCATCTGCCGGTATTCCTCGATACCGGTGAGGATCCTCACAATACGCCTTGCTTCCTCAAGCACCACCGGATTGCCCTTATAGTCCTTGAAGCCCAGGCCAGTCTCGCCGGGCAGCACCCAGTAGAGCCGGGGCCGTCCGACAAACCAGAAGATGGCAACGAACTGGAGGATGGTAATGCCGATGAAGAATATGAAGTAAAAGACGTAGAGGAGGACCGTCGCCGCGTCCGAGGGAGCAAGGTGCGTAAAGTACCAGATAGCGATACCAGCCAGCAACAGCCAGATCCAGGCGCTTCTCAGGAAGCGCCCGAACTGGTCAAGGCCCTGGTCTATCGACTTATCCAGGTCGCTGCGTTGTTTTGGCTTTGTGTTCTCTTGTAACACGACTCTATTTTCCTTCCGTCAGTTGGACGACTGGCTATTGCAGGGATTGACGATTATCTACAAAGTCTACGGAGTAAAGAATGGCCTCCTTCTGCGTGGGAACGATCACAAAGTGCCAGATCAGATAGGTGTTAATGGCCGTGCCATTCACCGTCTCTGAGAGATCGACCTCGACAAAGGTATCCACAGTCGTATCCGATTCCTGGTTTGCGCCGATCAGCTTCATGCTTTGCCATGTGCGCGTACTCGTCTGGCTGAACTGACTGACGAGAAGATTGGGATCAGGGGGATTGGGCATCCTGTTATCCAGCACTTTTAGCGTGCTGACATCTCCCTTGCGCAGCGCAGTCAGCCACTGCTGCATGACATCGGTGGCAGGGTTTGAGCTTGTTTGCTGAAGGCCGCTGCTCTGCTGAGGTGGGGGGCTAAACGGCATCCTGCCCGTTGTTACATAGCTGGTGATGGCAATGCTAGCCAGCAGAAGTATGAGCACGATAAGAGAAACCAGCCTGTGGCTTCTCACAAAGCTCATAAAGTAATAAATACCCTTGAAGATCGGTCTCAGCAGACCTTTAATGAAGAGGGCAAGGGGTTTCTGCCCCGCTCTCTTTCTGGGAGTGCTGAGCGGCCTGTTCTTATTCTCTTCAGGAGCCGGTGAGTCTGGCTTTGGCCGGGTGGGTGAAGGACTGATCATACGTCTTTCATCTCAACTTTCTCAAGCAAGCGCGCGAACGAATAACTCCTGGCAATATATACTATCATCTACGCAAAAAGTTCGCTTTCTGTTACCTCGCTAGGAGACGTGGCTGAAGTTAGATTCTACAATTGTACGATACACCACAGCGTTCTATTTGGCAAGGGAGATTTGCATATGCATGGTCCTGATCTATCTCTGACCGGGGGCTTTCGCTATAGCGCTATTTTGCTATAATGTACGTGCGCACGTTTCCAAAGTTCCCTGAGAGGGTGTCTGATACTTGCGTTCTCGCCAGGTGTTGGTGCGGCTCCGCCGCGCTGGCGCTGGCAGCTTGTAACGGCGCTGCCAGCATATGAAAGCCGGCACCCACGTCAGATCGGCGCGTATCGCTGGCGCTGGCAGGCGCTGACATCGGAAATCAGGCATACTCAGGAAGAGAAGGAGCAGGTCGAGCAGAAAGAGGTACTTATGGATGATACAATGCACAGGCGGGACGGCGAATACATCTGGCTGCGCTACTCAACACAATTTACGACGGGAGAGCGCAGCCATAGCATCGAGATCGGCATCCCTGTGCCCATCGGAGCGAGTGCGGAGCAGCGCGAACGGTTGTTGCATGAAGCCGAGGCGGGCATGAGCCAGCTTGCCAGCCATGTCGAAAATCGTATCATCCGCATGCTCCAGCAGGCCCCGGTGACGCAAAATCCTCCCTCCACCCCGTCCACGGTTACAAAAACGCCTTCGTCCAGGCCAGCCGGTAGATCCCAGCCTCCGTCTCCGTCTCCCGCTCCTGCACCGGCCAGAGCGCCCCTGCCCGAGCAGCCCGCTGCCCGTAGTGGCGAGGTGACGGTGCCGCCGACGCGCCAGCACATCGGGGCCAGCATGCCTTCGTCCCCCGGCGTCACCAGCGACAGCAGCGGCAATCTCCCTCTGCCGCAATTCATTCAGCACATCAAGGAGAATCTGGGCCTCAATCCTAAGCAGGCGATGGATCTGCTGAAAGTGAAATCGCTCTCCGGCGTCAATTTGCGCGAAGCCCTGGATCAGTTGCAAAATCTCGTTGCCCAGGGTCATGCAGGCGAGGATGATATAGCGCACCCCGCCTCCCCAACTTCCGTTGACGATAACATCTCGCGCCCATTCACTTCGCCACCCGCCAGGACGGATACCTCCCCGGCCCCCGCGCCGGCGATGCCTGCCCCATCCGAGCGCGAAGTCGAGCCGACACTACGCGAACGCCCCGTCATTTTCGATGAGGAGATCGAGCCAGATGAAGTGGACGACCTGGAGGAGCAGCTCGACGACCTCGACCTGGCCCCCGCTTTGACGGCGGAGGAACAGGAGAGAGCGCAAACCATGCTGAACCGGCTGCGTGAGATGCGCGGGGCCAACACCGTGAGTCCTGGCCGCTTGCAGGCGCTTAACAATGTGGTCAGTTCACAGATTAGCGAGGAGCAATTGCAGGCATTGATCGAGGGCATATGGGGAGTGACGGCTAAGAAGAAACTCAAGGTTGACCAGGCTGAGGCCCTGATCTCCTGGGCCAAAGAAGATGATTTTACCGGCGAGGCCGAGGCCGTACTCGCGCTGCTGGAGGAGGAACGCTATGCGCGTGGTAACAGGTGAGGCCAAAGGGCGCAGGCTGAAAAGTCCAAAAACGCCGGGCACGCGGCCCATCATTGCCCGCGTGAAGACGGCGCTCTTCGATATTCTCTCGACGGAGGTAGAGGGTGCTCGCTTCCTGGACCTTTTCGCCGGAACGGGCAGTGTGGGCATCGAGGCCCTGAGTCGCGGCGCGGCCAGCGCCACGTTTATCGAGATGAACTACGGCGTACTGAAAGTTCTGCGTGAAAATCTGCGCATTACCGCGCTGGCGGATCGTGCGGAAGTGCTGCACAGCGATGCCTTCAAGTTTTTGCAGGCGCCGCCCCCCGGCGGGCCGGATAAGCGGCAGTACGATATTATCTACGTCGCGCCTCCACAATACCATAGACTGGCTGCCCGGGCGCTGGAGCTACTGGATAGCTCGCCCCTGCTGGCGGACGATGGGCTGGTTATTGTGCAAATACATCCCAAAGAGCGCGCGGGCATCGTAGCGACGCCATGCCAGCACCTGGCTCTTACAGACGAGCGGCGCTATGGCAGCACGCTATTGCTGTTCTATCGAGAACTCCACTGACGGCGTGAGCGGCATGATCACGCTTTCAGCCGTGGCTGAAAGCGTGAAGCAGAAGCGACTGCCCTGGCCGGGCACCCCGGTGCTCTCCACCCATATGCTCCCTCCCATCACCTCTACCAGATGCTTGCTGATATAGAGTCCCAGCCCGCTGCCACGCACGGTTCCCGCCAGATCACGCGGCAGCCGGACAAACTGGCCGAAGAGCAGCGGAATCTGGTCGGGAGGGATGCCGGGGCCATGATCCTTGATGCTGATATGTGCCTTCGGCCCCGCTTCCATGCAGAGCGCGGCGCTAACAATCACCGGAGAGCCGCACGGCGCATACTTGAAAGCGTTGGAGAGCAGGTTATAGAGCACATGGCGCAGGCATTGGGCATTGGCCCATACACGCAAATTTTCAGGTATATCAATATGGATACAATGCCTGTTGCGCTGGAAGGTTGCGCAACGCGCGATCAGTTCGTTCACCACCCTGGACAGCGGCAGTTCTTCTAACATGAGCGGCGTGCGATCAGTGCCGATCTCCATCGTCTCCAGCACATTGTTGACAATAGATGTTAATTCCTCACAGTAGTCAAGCGCCTGCCTGATATATTCGCCATGCGCCTCACGCTCAAGATGACCCTCCTGCTCCATGAACAACTGGAGAAGTTCGAGATAGCTGCCGATGCCTGCCAGAGGCGTGCGCAGTTCGTGATTGACGTTAAGAATGAACTGGTTTTTGAGCTGGTTCAGCTTGCGCTGCTGCTCGTAGGCGGCGGCCATCTGCCGTTCTCCCTGCTCTGCTTTCTGGCGCGTCCTCTCCTCGGCTTCCAGCAGGTGGCGCAGCGAGACGAGGGTATTGCCCTCACCAAATAAGATCACGAAGGTGCAGACAAAGGCTATGACATTGACCAGGGGCCACATCTGGGTTCTAAAAGTCATGACGTTACAGGCTATCTGGATAGCCATGCAGCTAAAATAGCAGGTACAGGCGCCCGGCTGTCCCAGGAGCCATGATGCCAGCCCCATCGGGATAAAGAGGATCATGCCGTTGAGATGAGTTGGTAAAGGGAGCAAATATAGAGTCAGACAGAGGATGAAACAGAGGGAGCACAGGCCGATGCGCAGCAATAGCGGCAATCTCAGGAGCTTTCGCGGCCAGGGACCAGCAATAAGTCTACACAGTTTCGCAAACATGTGTTCTATCTCCCCTTCCACGCCAGATAACAAAACACGTATGAAAAGCTACAAGAACGCGTGAATGACCGTATTTGTTGCCGCATAAAGTATTTTACCATGTAAGAATGATGTGCGCTACCCTTCGCCTGTGGGATGCCTGTCCCTCCTGAGAAGATCCCATTCTCAATATTCTCGCTCATCCGACCCGGCTGCTCGCGCGGCTGCGCCGGGGTTATCTGGTTGATGTGTGGGAAAATGCGTGTAGCGCATTTTCCCACACATCAACCAGATAAGGCGAGCACCGCAGGTATGAGCAAGCGAGAGCCGCAGCGATTAAATGCCCTCTGCAAGATGCGGTATAATAAGAGGTCGTGACGATTCCGGCGAAAAATCAGGAGTATTGAAGATCATGGTGAATAGACCTGGAGGCCCACGCTTCGCCTTTATGGACTCGGGCGAGGCCGCGCGGCGCCTGGGCATTGATCGCCTCACGCTCGATCAGTGGGTGAAGGAGGGCCGCATCAAGACGCATCGCGGCGTGGGACGCGAAGTGTTCTTCCGTGCAGCCGACGTCGAGGCGCTATACAACGAACTGCACCCATCCTCAGAGCTGGCCGAGGCAGTGGCCGCCGATGAACGCGAAAGCGAGGAGGCGACGCCGCAGGGGCCTGCGCGCAAGAAGCAGGATCCGCAGATGCGCGTCTACCTGCGCTTGCAGGCCGACGCCAAATGGTACGATGTCAGCGAGGAGGATATTCGCACCTGGTTCCGGCAGCTTGCCCCCGATGGCTACGAGCGCAACAGGCGCAACGCCGAGCACGCTATTAAGAAGCTGCAATTTCTCGCGAGTCTGATTGAGGAGGCACAGCAGCGCCAGACATAATAACAGGGCAATAGAGGGGGCTGTATGGGAAATGCGCTGCGTGCATTTCCCATACAGCACCCTCTATTACCCTGTTATTTACCCGGTTCGAGAGCCGCTGTGTTGCCGAAGACGCGCTGCGCTCCCGGCGTTGGCGCTGCCCAGCGCACCGCGTTGTAAATGACGCGCTGCACATCAGGATGGTGATAGGTTGGCAGCGTTTCGTGGCCGGGACGGAAATAGAAGATCTTGCCCCGCCCGCGCATATAGCAGCAGCCGCTGCGGAAGACTTCGCCGCCGCTGAACCAGCTCACAAAGACCAGCGTCTCTGGCGCGGGGATGTCGAACGGCTCGCCATACATCTCCTCATGATCGATCTCGATATATTCGCCGAGACCTTCGGTGATGGGATGCCCCGGCGCGACCACCCAGATGCGCTCATGGTCGTTCGCTTCGCGCCACTTGAGGTCGCAATTCGTGCCCATCAGGCTCCTGAAGATCTTTGAGTAGTGACCCGAATGCAGCACGATCAGGCCCATGCCATCCAGCACGCGCCGCTTTACGCGCTCGACAATCTCGTCGCTGACTTCGGGGTGTGCCATGTGCCCCCACCAGGTCAGTACGTCGGTGTTGTCGAGCACATCGCTGGTGAGGCCGTGCTCAGGCTCATCAAGGGTGGCGGTGCGCACCGTGAGTCCCCTCTCGCTTAAAGCGGCGGCTATCGCGGCATGGATGCCGTGGGGATAGATTTTCGCGACGCGTTCGTCGCTGCGCTCGTGACGATATTCGTTCCAGACGGTTACTCGTAGATTCGTGGTCATGTAATGGTTCCTTTACTAGATACGAATCGGTGAGAAAGGGAGCGGGCGGCGAAACCATTTACCCTTTTCTCACCAGTTAATGGCTACGCGGGCGCCGCGTTCGGCGCTCTCGACGGCGGAGAGCACCATCGCCAGGCTCTTGATATTATCGGTGCAGACCGTTTCAGGCTCCGCGCCGGTTCTCACGCACTCCACAAATTCGCGGATCACACCGGCGTGCCCGCCCTGCTTGAGACCGGGATCGTAAGGCGGTACGGCGAGATCGCGATAGCGAGAGCGGAAGCCGTCGAAGCTGTCTACGACCTGGGCGTGAAATTCTGTGCCGCCATCCCAATGTACGCTTCCACGCTCGCCAATAATGCGCCAGTCGGCCTCCCAGGTCGTGTTCAATCCCTCGGCGCACCAGCTTCCCTGATAGGTGTAGACGATACCACCCGCCATCTCGAAGATCGCGATGGCCGAGGCATCGTGGTCGTACCAGGAGCCGGCGGGATTCCACTCCTTACAATAGACCGCAGCGGGGTCGGCATCGATCAGGAGGCGAGCGGCGTCGAGCGTGTGGATCGCCATATCGAGCAGCAGTACGTGCCGCATGTGGTCGCGAAAACCGCCAAAGTGGGCAGCGATAAAGAAATCGCTTCTCACGGTGGTGATTCTGCCAATGGCGCCCGAGTCGAGGAAATGCTTGAGGCGGCGAATATTGGCATCGTAACGGCGATTCTGGATGACCGCGTAGATCTTGCCTGCTTTACGGGCAGCGGCGACCATTTGCCGCGCGGACTCCATCGTATCGGCGAGCGGCTTCTCGCTCAGGACATGGCATCCATGCGCGAGAGCCGTCATGGTGGTGGCAAAGTGCGCCTCCGGTATCGTACAATTAAATACCATATCGGGTGCGGTCTGCTCCAGAACCGGCAGCAGCTCCGTGCCGACCAGCGCCCCCGGCGCGCCATAGGCGTCGGCCAGCCTGCGCGCTGCCGGTTCCAGCAGGTCGACGAAGCCGACCAGTTCCACGTCGGGTATATCCTGCAATGCTTTCATCCAGAACCCGGTAACGGAACCACACCCTACCAGCACAGCCCTCAGCCTGTTGGTTGCCATCGTACCTCCTTCACCTGGGGACTCGGCGCCTCCGGCGCTTCGCAAGTGTGAGTATTGGAGATGTGTGGGTCGCACGCAGTGCGGCCCACACATCTCCAATACTCACGGGCCAGCCGCCGGAGGCGGCAAGGGGAAACATTATCTTCTCCGGCTCTTGCTCAAAGATTTCGTGGAGAAGGTAAACTGCACGCCCTGTCTCTCCATGAAGTCCTGGAACAGGGCATAGAACTCGCTGCGATCCTGCATCGTAATCACCGACACAGCATCGGCGGTCTCAATAGCGTAAGGATAGCCATTGCCAGCGATGACTTCGGCGCGCACAACGTCGAGCGCGGGTTCCACGATGCCATCATCGAGCATCCAGCGTGGAAACTCCAGGCGTGCGGGAGGACGCTTTGCGGTAGTTTGCAAATAGCAGAAGGCTACGCGATCACGATACGGCCCATAGCTTTCCAGAATGTCACCGCGCGCGCAGATCATCGCCGGGGTGCGATCCCCCCAGCGTAAACGGCCCTGCCAGAGCAGAGCATCATGGATGCGTTTCGTCTCACGCAAAACAGGCCGCTCCTGTACACTATCAAGGCGCCGCAGCATCGTAATTATATCACGCGCGTAGCTGGTATCGATGTAGCCGATGAGCGGGATGCGCAACTGCTCCGAGGTTTTCAACAGCGCTATGGCGGAATCGACGTAGCGTTCACGGTAGGGGCTGGGCATGGCGGTGGCGAAGGAAACGACGAGAGAGCCGTCGAAGAAGACGACGGGGCTGTGCAGAGGGTCGCCGCTGCGCCGCGCATGGGCGTACTGTTCCATCAGATTGCACAGCGTCTCGATCTCCAGAAGGTAGCGGCGCAGCGTCACCAGCATTTCGGAGTAAGGGTAGCCGTCGGGTTCGGAGCGCTCGGCCTTCGATTCCTCCATGATCTCATCGGGCGTGAGCACCTCTATGCGCACATCCTTCGTATACGGACGGCCCTGCATGTGGGGATTGGCGAAGAGGCCGACCTGGACCAGCGCGACGGGGATAGAGGCGTCGCGCCAGGGCTGCAACTGGCTGCCATCGACGGCGATGGTGGTAACGCCTTCAATGCATTCGGCCCACTGGCGCGCCTGCTCATGATTGCTAAATTCGCGGCCAAACGGCACGATGGGGCCGCGATACTGTCGCTGCGCGGCGCTGATAAGCCAGCGATCAAACTCGCTGCTGGGGCGCGCGCCCGCCGCTACGCCGCTCTCCTCCGGCGGCAGCACCCGCTCAAGCTGCACGCTCGATGCATAGCGCGTACACAGCGTTTCGAGCGCGTGCCGGTACGCCTGCAATTGCTCGCTAAACGCACCGTCGTAGAGCGTAAACTGGCCGCGTTTGAGGTTGAGTGCGGCCTGCAATTTGCCTTTGTGCAGCATAGCATTCCCCTACCACAGCACAGCGGCCTGCGGAGCCAGTTCGTGCTCGCACGCCGCGCTGTCTTCGCTTTGCAGCAGCGTCTCGCCATCAATCTTTTGCAGTCGCACCAGGCTATCGAGGCCCTGCTCAAAGGTATCGTCATGGCTGATGACGATGAGCTGATCGAAGCCGCGCACGCGGCGGATCTGCTCGGCCAGGTTCGTGCGCCGCAGCTCGTCCATATTCTGCGTCGGCTCATCGAAGAAGGCGATATTGAGCGCGGAGAGCTTTTTGAGCAGCGCCAGGCGTACCGCGAGCGCGGCGCTCATCTGCTCACCGCCGCTCAACTGGGCGAAGGTGCGATTGACGCCCTGGCGGCGCAGGATGATCTCGTAGTCGTTCTGCCAGGAGAGCTGCGCGCTGTGGTCGCCCATGATCTCGCCGAAGATGCGATTTGCCTCGGCTGAAATATCGCTCAACATGGCTTTCAAGACATACGGCCCGGCCTCTTTGATGAGCTTGCGAAACTGCTCCATCATCGTTTGCAGATCGGCAAGCTCCTGGTACTCGCGCTGCGCGGCTTCCAGCTCTTCCAGCAGCTTCTCAGCCTCTCTGATCTTCTGCTCCAGAGAGTTAATCTTCTCCTGCTGGTATTTCATATCCCGGGCCAGCGCGGCCAGCGAGCCGCGCAGCCGTTCGATCTCGGCGCTCAGCGCTTCGAGTTCCTCGGCATTGAAGGCGGCCTGAGCTTCGTGATAAGCCTGCTCCACTTCACGCAAGGAGCGGCCCGCCTCGGCCACGCTCTCCAGTTGCGCCTGATAGGCGCGCTCGCGTTCGGGCAGCAGGCGCGCCACCTGCTCATGTTGCAGGTAGTTTTGATGGCCCTGCCGGCTTTGCTGGCGCAGCGCCTCATGCTGGACGATCTCATCATCGAGCGTGGCATAGGCGCGCAACTGCTCTTGCAGCGCTTGCAGGCGCTGCTCCGTCTCCCGCAAGCGCTGCTGCTCCGCCTGCAACTGCTGCGCAAAGTGGCTCTCCTGGGCAATAATGGCCTGCTGTGTTTTGCTGCTGGCGCGCGGATCGTTCAATTCCCGCAGGGCTGCCTCTATCCCGGCAAGCCATGCCTGGCTATCCTGCAAGCTGGCTGCCTCCTGGCGGCGCTCGTTCAGATCGCGCTCACACTGCTGTACCTGCTCCTCCAGCTGCTGCGCCTGTTTGTAGAGGCCAGCCAGTTCGCGCACCCTGGCATCGGCCTGCCTGCTCTCGTTGTACGAACGCTCAGCCGCCGCAATCTGCTGCTCCACAAGCGTGAGTGCCGCGAGGTCCTGCGCCAGCGCAGCAATATCGTTCTCCAGGTGCGCAATTTCATCGGCGTTGCGCCGTGCCTGCTCGGCCAGCGTATCACGTCGCTCGACATATTGATCTCGCTTGCTCAACGCTTCGGCATATTTCTTGATCTGCCCCATGCGCTCGGTAATGGCGTTCTGCTGCTTGCAGACTTCGGCCATCTGCGCCTGCTCCTCGGCGAGCAAATTGTCAAAATACGATTCGAGGCTGGCGATGCCGCGCTGCTTGATATTGAGGCAGCTTTCATGCAAAAGGGGGCACTGGCCGCCGGCCGATTGCGCCCGCGAATCCATGTAGGCTTCGATGTTGCCTTGCAGGCGCGACTTCTGATTGTCTAGCTGCTGGTAACGTTCCTGGAGGCCCGGCATCTCCTCGGCCTCGCGGCGGTGCTCATCGATGGCCGCTACATTGCGCTCCGCTTTGCGCAGCTTTTCGGTGAGCTGCTCGCGCTCAAGCTGCCTCTCGCTCAATAGCGCCTGCTTCTCCTGCAACTGCTTCTGCTTGCTGCTGCGCTCACTGCCGCGAATGCGCAGTTGCGTCAGAATCTCGTTGCGCTCGTGCAACTGCTCGGCGATGGGAACGAGCGGCTCGATCTCGCCGATCCTGCGCCCGACCTCTTCCTTATCGCACAGGTAGGCAGCGCGCTGCTGGCTCAGGCGTTTGCCTTCGACAAGCAGCGCTTTGTAGCGTTCCACCTGCCGCATGGCCTCGTCGCGCTGCCGCTCCAGTTCAATCTGCTGCTCGACGAGCGGAGCCAGTTCGACGACCTGCTGGCGCGCGGCGGCGACCTCTTCCAGCCGCTCCTGCCAGCCAGCGATCTTTGTTTGCTGGGCTGTCAATCTGTTCTCCAGCTCGGCCTGCTGCTGGCGCAGGCTATTGCGCTGCTGCTCATCGCGGCGCAGGCGCTTGAGAACTTCTTCAGCCTCCTGGTAGCGCTCGAAATCAGCGCGGCTCTCCTCCACGATCCGCTGCGCGGCCTGCGCGGCCTGTACCTGCTGCTCCTGTTCGCTCAGGCGTTGCTGTCTATCGGCGAGGATCTTCTGGCTGTATTCATAGCGCTGGCGCAAGGCGTTGAGTTGCTCGCGCTGGCCGACGAGGATGCTGTGGCGCTCACTATCCCGCGCAAGCTGCTGCGTCCAGCGGATATTCTGCTCCTTCTGCTGCGTATCGAGCAGGCGCGCTTCTTGCAGTTCCGCCTGCCACGCCGCCAGGTCGCGCGTCTCGAAGGTGAGCAGGTCGATCTTGCTCTGCTGGCCCTGCATCTGATCTTTATATTCCCTCTGCGCTTCCAGCAGGTAGTCCGCCGCCGTTTTATAGTCTTCGATCTGGAGCAGGGCATCGAAGGTCTGTTTGCGCTTGCTGGCAGCCTCCAGAAAGATAGCGGTGAAGGTGCCCTGCGGCACGCCGAGCGCATCTTTGAAGAGGGAGTCGAGGGGACGCTCGTTGTCGATGCCGAAGAGGGCGTGCAGTTTGTCGAGTACGTCGGTGCGCTGCTCCAGGCGAGCGTCGGCCTCCTCATCATAAAAGCTCCATCGCGAGACAGAGCCGCAGCGCCGCTCGACGATATAGGGCCGGCCATCGTTGCCGACGAGATGCACGACGACTCTGCCGTTTTTTTCGCCCTCACGCACAAACTGGTCATGGTTGTAAGGGAGATAGCCGAAGAGGGCGAAGCCGATGGCTTCGACGAGCGTGGTTTTGCCGGAGCCGTTCTCGCCGCTGATGGCGGTGGTGCCGCGCCGCAAATTGACGACGATACGGCGGTAGCTTTTGATGTTCTCTAACTCGATACGTGTGATGAGCATGATGCTTGCCAGCCTTCCCTACAAACGCGAAAAAAA
>DATGLE010000030.1:0-11815 GCA_035294325.1 Ktedonobacteraceae bacterium
TCCAGCAGAAGCCGCGTGTAAGCGTGCTGCGGATCTGACAACACCTGTTTCGCCGCTCCAAACTCAACAATATTGCCACGGTTCATGACGGCAATGTAATCGCTGATATAGTAAGCGGTGGCAAGATCATGCGTGATATACAGAATGCTCGTTTTGTACTCCTGCTTGAGGGAGAGAAAGAGATTGATAATTGTCATGCGGCGCGACGCATCGATCATGCTTACCGGCTCATCGGCGACCAGCATTCGCGGGCGCGCGATCAGTGCGCGTGCGATGGACATGCGCTGCAATTCGCCGCCGGAGAACTGATTGGGATACTTGCCGCGCACATCGCTGTACTCGAGTCCAACCGATGCCAGCGCCTCGCCCACAGCCTCGGAGGCGCCGGCCTTTTCCAGACCTTTGACGCGCGTTGCCGTCTCGAACAAATAGGAATCTATCGTGCGATAGCGGCTAAACGACTCAAACGGATTCTGAAAAACTGGCTGCACCATGCTCAGAAACTCGCGTTTTGCGGGCTTGATTCCCTTGCCAGCTACCGTATGATCGTAAACCATTGCCTTGCCCGCTGTCGGCTCTACCAGGCGCAGGATGACCCTGGCGAGCGTGGTTTTCCCGCTGCCAGACTCTCCTACGATGCTGACAATCGCCGGCTCGTCGCTTTCAACGGTCAGGTTGACATCGTTGAGCGCCTGGATACTCACATTGCGGCGCAGGCTTCCCAGCCGGTACACCTTGTGTAAATGCTCGGTCTTCAAGATCGTCGTCATGGGCGTACCTCGCTCACCTGCAATGGCTGCTCCCGCGCCTGCTGGTTCGCATAGTGGCAGGCGGCGAAATGGCCGGGCCGGTATTCGGTAAGTGCGGGTTCCTGCTGCCGGCACACTTCGGTAGCCAGCGGACAGCGCGCGGCGAAGCGGCAGCCTTGTAGGGGTTCCCACAGGCTCGGCGGACGACCAGGCACGCCCTGCCGGGCATGATCGTCCCCGATGGTCGGCAGCGAGTCGATGAGCATCCGTGTATAGGGATGCAGCGGACGGGAGAAGATAGCTTCTGAATCCCCATACTCAACGGCCCTTGCAGCATACATTACCAGCATCCTGTGTGTAGCCTGGTAATGAACTCCCATATCGTGTGAAACGAGGATGATCGTATTGCGCATCTTCTCCTGTAGCTCCATCAGGAGGAGCAAGATACTCTTCTGCACCACAACATCCAGGGCCGTTGTTGGCTCGTCCGCCAGGATAATGTCGGGCTGGAAGAAGGTTGCCAGAGCGACCATGATGCGCTGGCGCATCCCGCCCGAAAGCTGGTGCGGATAGGCATCGATAGCTTCAGGAGGCAGGTCCAGTTGTTTGACATAGGCTCGCACCTCCTCCAGCACCTTCGCCTTGTTCTTCGCCGGTTCCAGAAAGTCCACGAACTGCCGGCTGATGCGCACGACAGGGTTCAACGAACTCATCGAACTCTGCGGGATGTAGGAGATGCGCCGGAACCAGTAGCGCCGGATATTGCGGCCTGTCACCTCCCCTCCCCGCTCATCGCGGAAGCCGTACTCGACAGATCCCGCGCTGAGCGAGAGCGGAGAGACGACATCGCCATAGATCACTTTCATCAGCGTGCTTTTGCCGCAGCCGGACTCGCCGGCAATGCCCAGGATGATGCCGTCGGGGATCTCCAGGCTCACGCCGTCCACCGCATTGATGCTGCCGCGCTGCGTGGTGTAGGTTGCGACAATGTTGTTGAGCCGAATCATGCTACACCTCTCCTCGTTGCAGAAAGCTCGTTGTAGCCCGTCGAGGTCAAGAAGAGTCCCAGGAAGAGCAGCACCGTTGCCACGATGGGCGCCACAATCCAGGACAGTTGCCCGATGAGCAGCGCGTTGTAGTTGAGCGCCCAGAAGAGGATCGAGCCGAGGGTTGGCACCTGCACGTTCGAGAGGCCAATCACCGCCAGCGCCGCCTCCATATTGATAGCGAACAGGATGGTATTAATAAAGTTCACAACGATATACGAAAAGGTGTAAGGAAGGAGTTCACGCGTGATGATGTCGAAAGTCGTGGCCCCGGAGAAGCGGGCCATGTTCACGAACTCCTGCTCACGCAGTGAGAGCGCCATCGAGCGCACCGTGCGCGCTCCCCATGCCCAGCCGAATACCACCAGCACGAGGCCAATCAGTATGAACGAAGGACTTCCCCGCACCAGCGCGCTCAGCACGATGAGAATGGGAAAGACCGGAATAGTGATAAATGCGTCAACCACCAGCATGATGATACGCTCGTACCAGCCGCCGAGATAGCCAGCACTTAACCCCATCAGCGTCGAGATGACCGTGATGCACAGGCTAACGGTTACGCCCAGGATCAGCGAATTGCGGACGGCAAACACCAGGAACCAGAAGATATCCTGCCCCAGTGCATTCGTACCCAGCAGGTGCTGCCCGCTCATTGGAAGATTCTTCAAATAGGTGGCCTGCTGCGAGGGATTGACCGATGTGAAGAAGGGCAGCACGAGGCTTCCGATCACAAAGAACGCCAGGATAGCGATGCCCAGCTTCAAGCGCAGATTGAGCCTGGGCGTTTTGCGCTTTAGCAGCGTGCCCGTCGCTGTAGCATTGCTGTCTCGTTCGAGAAGAGAGAGATTCATAAGCGATCACCTGTAGCGAATGCGTGGATCGAACAGCGGGTAGATCAGGTCGAGGATCAGCCCGGCGCTGGCAACGGCGATAATCGACATCGTAATCGTACCATAGAGCAGGTTGTAGTCCCCGCTGCCGGCCGCTGTACGCATCAATAGCCCGAGGCCGGGATAGGAGAACAGGATCTCCGTGAGCAGCGCCCCGCTGAAGATAGTGCCAACCGAGAGCACCAGCGACGTGATCTGCGGCAGCATGGCGTTGCGGAAGACGTAGCTTGTCATCCTGGTCCAGTCCGACGTTCCTTTCAGGCGGGCGAAGACAGCGTATGGTTCCTCCTTTGTAGCGTATGCCAGTGACTTCATGCTTAAAATGTTCCAGCCGAATCCGGCCAGTACCAGCGTCATGGCCGGCAGCGCGGAGTTGTAGAGGATCGTGCCGAACTGCGCGAAGGTCAGGCCCCCCGAAGGGAAGGTGGCCGCGAGTGGAAAGACCGGCCAGACATAGGCGAAGATCAGAATGACGATCAGCGCCAGAATGTAGTATGGGATCGGGTAGAGCACCACACCGAGTACCTCCAGCACGGAGGCCGCGCGATTGTTATGGAAGTAGCCGGCGATAAGCCCGATCAGATTGCCTAACAGCCAGGCGAGCACCGTCGTTGTCAGCAGCAGGCCCACCGTCCAGGGGAGCGCCGCAAAGACCATCTCCGACACCGGGCGCGGGTAGGATGAGAGCGACGGACCAAAGTCGAAGTGCAGAACTATCCTTTTGAGATAATCCACGTACTGAGTGAAGATACTCCCTTTAAGGCCGTAGAGCTGCTCAAGCGATTCGCGAAGCTGGCGCGTCGCCTCGGGGGTCAATGTCTGTCCCGCCCGGCTCTGCATCTGTGAGATATAGTTATCAATCGGGTTCGTAGGCATCAGCCGGGGCACGAAGAACGTAATAGTTATCCCGATGAAGAGCACCAGGAAGTAGACGCCGATGCGTTTTGCCGCATATTGAAGGAAACCCATGTTGCACCTCATCTACGAAGGGTGAAGGCTGCTCGTTCTGCGACAGCCTTCACCGCGATAGAGACGAACGCCCGCTACTTCCCGGTTGGCTGGATATGCAGCACAATCATCTTGAACGAACTCCACCAGGTGTAAGGAGCCGCGTAGTAGTTGTTCTGCTTGGGAAAGTTCTTCCAGTAGTAGCTGTTCGTTGGGATCGTCGTCGGAATGTTCATGAGGTTGATGTAGGCCATATCCTTGATGAACTGCTGGATGATAGAGCGGCCATTCTCATAGAACTGCGGCGAATTCTCCTCCATCTGCTCGCTCGACTTGATCAGCGAGAAGACGGTAGGATTGTTCCAGCGGAAGGCATTGCCATTGATCGAACTGGTCGAATTTGCTGGCAACAGATTTTCCGGCTGGATGCTGCGCCACGAATTCAGGTAGTTGGCGTTGAAGACGCAACTGTTCCAGTTCAGTTCCATAGTGAGCAGCGAGTTCGTATTCTGCACAGTGGTGAACTGGCCGTTATCCTGCTGGCGCACGTTGACATTGATGCCGGCCTTCTTCCAGCTATCGCCAATCGAGAAGCCGATGCGCTCCATGACCTTGTTCCAGTCGCCAGGGATGACCAGTTCTGGCTGCCAGACGCTGCCATCAGGAAGGGTGTAGAAGCCATTGGAGTTTTTCTTGATGCCCACCGAATTCAGCAGCCTTTCGGCTTCCGCCGGATCATATTTCCACCAGCCGAGGCCAAAGGCTTCCGAGATCGCCTGATCTCCCTGTGGCAACTGCGAATCAGACATGCCCATTGACTTGAGCTTGCCGGTCAGCTCCGTAGCGAAATTCGGATCGAAGGGCTGATAGCCGTCGGGCAGCTTGAAGCTTTCAAGCCAGGGGAGCAGTGGCGTGAAGTAGATCGGGCGCAGGATATGCGTATCCGACATGGGCAGCGCTGATGCTCTGAATTGCCCATTCAATGCATTCACCCCCACGCTCTGCAAGTTTAGCGAAAGGGCCAGCGCCCAGCGTACCTGCCAGTTGTTGAGCGGCGCCTTCTCCTGGTTCATCAAAATACCATAGGAGCAGGCATCGCCCATATCGTTGTAGGGCATCGTAGGAGAGAAGGTGGTGATGGCCGGGTTTTTGGCCTGGGCCGCCTGGATACTGTCAGGACTCATGAAGGTGTCAACGTCGTACTCGTTCTTGATGAAGGCCAGGGTGCGCGTCTCCTCCGTGCCGAAATCTTTGTAGAGGATATACTTTGGTTTCGGCTCGCCCATCCATCCCCATGCCGAGCGCTGCCAGTCGGGCCGTCTCTGCCAGAGCTGCCAGTAGCCGTTGGGATCGAACGACTTGACGGTGTAGGGTCCCAGTGTGACCGGATAGGTGTTTTTGAAGGCGGCAATATCAGCCTGCTTCTCAAAAACGTGTTTGGGAACGATGTTGAACGCGGAACCCCAGGTGTAGACGCCCATCGTCGTCACGAAGTCGTAGGCCGGATTGACCGTTTCCACTTCGAAGCTATACCTGTCAAGCTGTTTGTAGGACTTGACGTAGCTGGTAATAACGGGGACACCGAAGTATGTTAATTTACTCTTGTCCTTGAAATAGGTGTCAAGGGTATAAATAACATCGTCGGCGGTAAACTCGACGCCATCGCTCCAGTAGATACCATGTTTCAGGTTGACGCGAAAGAGCGTATGCTGCGGGTTCAACACCTGGGGCATGCCGTCGGCCAGCTCTGGATAGGATTGACCGGTAGCGGTATTCATCTCCCAGAGATAGCCCCATCCAAGCTCCCGGAAGCCGCGCCAGATGGCATAGTTGCCCATGAGGGGATTCATGATATCGGCATTATCCGTCTTGCCATCGAAGTTCTGCACAATCAGCGTCTGATCCCTCGGCGTCCCGACGGAGGTCGTGGGATTATTCTGGTTCTGTACGTTGGGCGAAAAACACGAACTCAGGCTCAAGGCGATGAGCGCAAATAAAAGGAGCTGACTCAAATACGATGTCTTCCTGTTCACCTTGCTACCTCCTTGATAGCATGCTCATGCCCCATGGGGCAAGAAATACTGACATCAGCATTCACTGACGAGCGCGCAACACGCTGTGCAGCAACTGTCCTCTGCTATCTGCCCTGTGACGATCACCCCCTTACACTACAAAAAGAGCGTCTGGTGAATAATTATTCAGATATGAAAATATATACCACAAGGCAATTATAACCGGGAGTTCAATGGCATGTCAAGGGCACTTTTGTGGAAAGCGGATCTATGCTCAAAAATTTGCCGGCAATAAAAGCTTGACACATGAGAACATCATGAGTACACTATTGAATAGGGCGTTGAATATAATTTCAAATAAGAATAAATATTCAAAGTTTCAGAGAGATGGAGGCAGGACGAGTATCCAGTCCTGCGGATATGGCACACTTATCGCGGTGTGCTGCTATTTCCTATGAATGAAGCGAGGTGAGCATGACATGTTCAGCAATTGCCGGCAGGTAGGTCAGACAGCGCGGCGCCACCGGACGAGGCCGCGGGACGTATGCTGGTTGCCTGGAGGTATGGTTCTTGTGCTGCTGGTCGCTCTGGCACAGGTCGCAACCGCGTGCAGCCTCTATACCGTCAGGCCGCTCAACGCATCCAGTAATCAAACGAGCATTCAAAGCAATCAGTTCGATCAGAATTTCAATCCGAGCAGCTACGTGCAGGGGATCTGGGCGCGCCGGGTGGTCCCCACCGTCATGAACAGAGCCACCGATCTCCCGACCGTGCTGGAGGCGTTGCAGGCCAACGCAACCGAAGCGGAGCGGCGCTTCGCCAACCAGTCGTCCGACGGCGTTTACAATTTTATGGTCAAGGGCCGTGGCAAGGTAGTCGCGCTTAATGCGAGTTCAAGCGACCGGCTCATTACCATTCAATTACCTGGATACAAAGGACAGACGACCATCCTCATGCAGATCGGGCCGGTAATCTTCGGCACCGCCCTCAGGGATAGCCTCGGTTTCATCAATTTCAATCAGTTTTCCAACCAGGTGCAGTATCAGCAGGTTTCCGATGCGCTGAATGCACAGGCGGCGCGCGACTTGCGTGGCATCGATTTCACGGCGCTACAGGGCAAGATGATTACATTCTATGGCGCATTTACCTTCGTCACGCTCCAGCAGATTAATATAACACCCGTGAAGGTAGTCGCGGGAGGGGGTGGCGCATGACACAAACGGAGGGATCAGATAGCGTCATTCTGCGCGCCGAACGCATAACAAAAATCTATGATGGCACAATCGCATTGAACAACGTCGACTTCAACGTCTATCGCGGCAAGATCAACATTCTCGTCGGCGAAAACGGGGCGGGCAAATCGACGTTGATGAAGATTCTTGCCGGGGCGGAACAGCCGACCGCTGGCCGCCTCCTGCTCGATGGCGAAACTGTAGAGTTCAAATCGCCGCGCGATGCCGCAAGGCATAAGATCGGGATTATTTACCAGGAATTGAGCCTGTTTCCTAATCTGACCGTAGCGGAAAACATCTTTATGAACCGCGAGCGCACCAGCTACGGCGTGATGATCGATAGCAAAGCGCAGCAGGCAGAGACCCGCAGGCTTATGGAACGCCTGGAGCAGAGCATCGATCCGCAGGAGCTGGTTGGCAACCTGCGATTGGGACAGCAACAGATCGTCGAGATTGCCAGGGCGCTGATTGAAGATGTACGCATTCTCATCATGGATGAACCAACCTCCGCGCTTACCAATGCAGAAGTTGAGATGCTGTTTGGCATTATTCGAGAACTGAAAGCGCAGGGTGTATCCATCGTCTATATCTCGCATAAGATGGATGAAATTCAGCAGATAGGCGATTACATCACTGTGCTGCGCGATAGCCGCCTGATTGCCGAGGCGCCGGTCTCCGCCATCGACACGAGCTGGATAGTTACATCCATGATCGGGCGCGATATTCAGCGCGTCTATGTGCATGAGCGGCATGCATTCGGCAGGGAGCGGCTCAGAGTTGAGAGCATGACGCTGCCCCGGCCAGAGGGCGGCTACCTGCTCGATGGTGTCTCGTTCTCTCTGCGCGGCGGCGAAATCCTGGGCCTCTACGGATTGATGGGCGCTGGTCGTACAGAATTGCTCGAATGCCTGATGGCGCTGCGTCCCGAAGCCAGTGGTAGAGTCTGGATCGACGGCAAAGAGGTCAAAGCGAGCAATATTCTCCAGCGCATGCGCCAGGGCCTGGCCTTTATTCCCGAGGACCGGCAGCGCGAAGGATTATTTCAGCCGCTTTCGGTCATGGATAACATCGTCATCGCCAGTTTAAGCGCCTATCTCCGGGCATTCTTTCTTTCAGCGCGCAAGGAAAAGGCGGCTGTTACGCGGCTCATCGATGAACTCGCCATCAAGGCTGCTGGCCTGCAAGCTCCAATCACCTCGCTAAGCGGCGGCAACCAGCAAAAGGTCGTCGTTGCCAGGAATTTGCTCACGCGGCCAAAGGTATTACTCATGGATGAACCGACGCGCGGCATCGATATCGGCGCCAAGGCCGATATGTTCAGGTTGATGAGCCAGCTCGCCGCCGAGGGGTTAGGGATCATATTTGTGTCATCGGAACTGCGTGAAGTGCTGGCGATAGCTGACCGGATACTGGTGCTGGCGAAGGGACGCATCACCGCCACGTTCACCCATGAGGAAGCCACCGAGCAGGCGCTGGTTGAAGCATCATCCGCGCTCGCCGCCGGCGCACTTTAGCAAGAGGAGATACACACCATGAGGAATATACCGTCAACAACGCGACCGGGGATGGAGGAGCAGCCAGTAGAGCATGCGCGTGGGCGAGCAAACATCCTCACCTTATTCCAGCAGCGACGTTTCGGCATGCTGCTCTTACAATTGAGAGCCTTCATTGCTCTCTTCATCATTATCGTTATTTTTGCTTTCCTCTCGCCCAGTTTTCTCACAGTAAGCGACATTATTATCAATATCGATCATGCCTCCATTTACGCTATTCTGGCTATTGGCTCATCGTTTGCCATTCTCACCGGTGGTATTGACCTCTCGGTAGGTTCGATTGTTGGTCTGGCGGGCATGATCGCCGGAGGACTGATCTATCAAGGGCTGGTGCTGCCGATGTTCGGGGTAGTGGTCTACTTCAATGTGTGGATCATCATTCTTATCGCCCTGCTGGTAGGAGCGCTGATTGGTTTCATCAATGGCTGGATCATTACCCGCTTTAACGTTGTGCCTTTCATCGCCACGCTGGGTATGCTCTATGCGGCGCGTGGACTGGCTTTGCTGACATCGAATGGCGCGACATTTCCCAATCTGTCCGGCGATCCAACCCTCGGCAATACCGGATTTCCCTTTCTTGGCAGCGGGCTGATCCTCGGTATACCGATGCCTATCTGGCTCATGGTAGTGATTGGGATCATCGCGGCTTTCGTCGCCAAAAAAACACCCTTCGGACGGCGCGTCTACGGCATTGGTGGCAATGAACGCGCAGCGGAGCTTTCTGGCGTGCGTGTCAATCGGGTGAAACTGATCGTATACATCATCTCCGGCGTCTGCGCCGCCCTGGCCGGCCTGATTATTGCCTCCCAGTTGCAGGCTGCCCAGCCAGAAGCCGGCGATGCCTATGAACTGACGGCTATCGCGGCTGTCGTTCTGGGCGGCACGTCGCTCTTTGGAGGAAGAGGAACAATTGGTGGCAGCATCATCGGTGCATTTGTTATCAGTGTGCTCAGCGATGGGCTGGTGCTGATCGGCGTATCGGCTTTCTGGCAGATGGTGATTAAGGGGGTGGTCATCGTGCTGGCGGTGGTTATCGATCAGGTCCAGGTGAGAATCCAGCGCCGGGCGATGCTGGCAAAGGCGTGAAAGCGGCCACCTTCTCAGACCGGGCGTTCGCGCGGCGGAGTCGCGCAGCGAATATATATTGTTGTGTACAAAATGTGCACGGCACATTTTGTACACAACAATACCAGAGGAGGCAAGCGCCTGTGGTGCGAGCCGAAGAAAGGAGGTGAGACGAGAAAGACAGAGAGGACTTCAATGTTGAAGGCCAGGTCAACCCTATGAGCAGGCAAGAGGAGGTCATACTTTGATGTTCAACGCAGAAAGGCAGAAGGAACAATTGATGAAAAGTCAACGCATGGTTCATATGCTGGTGGTTGTCTTGCTGGCAGTGCTGGCACTGGCCGGCTGCGGGCAGTCTTCGACAACGCAATCCGCCAGTTCCACCGCTACGACAGGTGGCGGCAA
The DNA here is from genome assembly GCA_035294325.1 of Ktedonobacteraceae bacterium. Taxonomy (GTDB): domain Bacteria; phylum Chloroflexota; class Ktedonobacteria; order Ktedonobacterales; family Ktedonobacteraceae; genus DATGLE01. The sequence continues at coordinate 9,901 of DATGLE010000030.1, forward strand.
GAAGCTCATCGTCATCATCACACCATCGCCCGCCAACGTATTTTTCAAGGCCGAGGCCGATGCCGCAAACGCGGAGGCACATGCACTGGGCTACAGCACACTGGTGCTCTCACATGACGATGATGTGAACAAGCAGAATCAGGAAATTGACACCGCGATAGCGCGCCATGCTTCCGCTATTATTCTTGATAATGCCGGCGCCGATGCTTCCGTAGCTGCTGTGCAGAAGGCCAAAAGCGCCGGTATCCCCTGTTTCCTGATCGACCGTGAAATCAATGCCAATGGCATCGCAGCCGCCCAGATCGTCTCAAACAATGCGCAGGGGGCGCAGTTAGGCGGTCAGGAGTTTGTCAAACTGATGGGCGCAAAGGGAAATTATGCCGAGCTGGTGGGCCTGGCCTCGGATACCAATGCTGCGGTACGTTCTCAGGGCTTCCACAGCATCATCGATCAGTATCCGAATATGCATATGGTCGCGCGACAGAATGCCGATTGGGACCAGACCAAAGCGTTCCAGGTGATGCAGACCATTATTCAGGCCCATCATGACCTGCAAGGCGTGATCTCTGGCAACGATACGATGGCGCTTGGAGCATGGGCAGCGCTGCAAGAGGCGCACATGACCAATGTGATTGTCGTTGGTTTCGATGGCAATCCGTATGTCATCGATTCGATCAAGAAGGGCGGCATTAAAGCGACGGTGCTGCAACCGGCTGCACAGCTTGCGAAGATGGCGGTTGACGAAGCGAGCCAGTACATCAAGACCGGATCAACGGGCAAGCCCGAAAAGCAATTAATCGACTGCGTACTCGTTACAGCCGCAAATGCGGACCAGTTCGGCCTCTTCGGCCCCAAACAATAGCGCGCAGAGCAGGCGAGAGCGCCGGAGAGCCAGATCTCCGGCGCTCTTCTGCCCGCGAAATCTCCATATTCTCGTCTCCCTTCTCCCATCCTGCCACATTATGAATATACCAGAGAGCGTAATACCTTCACTATTGAAGGGTGTACCATCCGCACCAGTCCGTGATAAAGCGCGCAATTCCAGCGCTCCGCCACCCAGGTTCTATGCTATACTTGGCGGTAGCAAAAGGTCATTCTGTGATTGAAAGTTATCGGTAATGAGTGAAATACAAGAATCTTTAGAATGGCGTTCGGTGCTGGATGCCGTTGTCGATTGCGATATACGCGCCGCACTGCCAGCGCTGGATCAGCGTGGCGTGGTGGCCTATACCGATGGGGCCTGCATCAAAAACCCCGGCGGCCCCGCCGGGTGGAGCGCGCTGTTGTGGGCCGCGGTTGATAGCGCGGATGGCAGGGTGCGCGCCGGTGCCCCCTGCCTGGAGCGCTACGGGCACATTCCCAGAGCGCCGACGACAACCAATAATCGTGCCGAGATTGCTGCCGTACTCGCCGTCCTTTCCCTCGCTCCACCGGCGCTCCCGCTCACCATCTATAGCGACAGCGAATACACGATCAAGGTAGCGCAGGGCGTCTACCAGATGAAGGCCAACCCCGATCTATGGGCGATCTATCGCAAACTCCTCGGCTATCGCACGCAGCCGCCGGAGTTCATATGGGTGCGCGGACATGCCGGCCACCTGCATAACGAGCGCGCCGATGAACTCGCCGGTCTGGGCGCCTTCAACGGGGACCGCGCCGCCTACGAAGCCTGGCAGGCATCGCAGGCGCCAGAAGCGCATAACAGCCTTCCCCCGGCTGAACTGCTGAGGATGCGTGAGCAGGCGCAGCGGCTCAAAGCGCTCTTTGAAACCATCTCACCTGATAGCTCCCGCGTGAGCGAGAAGGAGCGCCAGTTCATCAACGATATGGCGAAACGCCTGCAAAAGAACAACTTCGCGCCTACGGAGAAGCAGCGCGGCTGGCTGCGAGGGCTGGCGACGAAATACAGGGTCTA
>DATGLE010000031.1:0-19884 GCA_035294325.1 Ktedonobacteraceae bacterium
ATTCAGGCGCGTCCGCATACATACCCTCCATTCAGGCGCGTCCGCATACATACCCTCCATTCAGGCGCGTCCGCATACATACCCTCCATTCAGGCGCGTCCGCATAATGTCTTCACCATCGCCACGACGGAATCGGGAGTAGGAACGGTCAGATCTTCCAGCACGGGCGAGAACGGGATGGGCACATCCATCGCTCCCATGCGCTTTACCGGGGCGTCCAGAAAGTAGAACGCACCATCGGCGATGACCGAGGCAATTTCAGCCGTGACGCCGTAGCTCTCGTAACCCTCGTCGATCACCAGTGCGCGGCTCGTCTTGCGCGCCGATTCGATCAGTGTGCGCTTATCGAGGGGAGATGTGGTGCGGGGATCAATGACCTCGGCGCTTATTTCCAGCTTCGCGAGTTGCTCCGCCGCCGCGAGGGCGACCTGCACCATGCTGCTCGTCGCCACGATGGTAATATCGCTTCCCGCTCGTTTGACATCGGCAACGCCGAAGGGGATAGTATAGTCGGTATCGGGCACCGGCCCTTTGAGCTGGTACATCATTTTATCTTCAAAGAAGACGATGGGGTTATCATCGCGGATAGCCGTCTTGAGCAGACCTTTGGCATCGTAGGGTGTCGAGGGCAGCGCGACCTTCAAGCCGGGGATATGGCTCACCCAGGCGTGGAGGCTCTGGCTGTGCTGCGCTGCGGAGCGGCGTGTCGCGCCCAGCGTTGTGCGCACGACGAGCGGAACTTTGAGCTTGCCGCCCGACATGTAGTGGATCTTCGCTGCCTGATTCACGATCTGGTCCAGCGCCAGCCCGATGAAATCGCCGAACATGATATCGACCACTGGCCGCATACCGGTCATTGCCAGGCCCACGCCGATACCGGTAAAGCCCGCTTCGGAGATCGGCGTATCGACCACGCGATCCGGCCCGAACTCATCGACCAGCCCGGAGAGCACCTTGAACGGAGTGCCGGCCTCGGCTACATCCTCGCCCATGATGAGCACACGCGAGTCGCGGCGCATCTCTTCGGCCAGCGCCTCACGAATTGCCTGGCTCATGGAGATTTCCCGCGTCTCCTGGCGCGCCTGCTGCTCTGATACCGCACTAGGCGTAGACATCTTGCACCACCTCACCTGGCTCCGGGTAGGGCGCGTCGAGCGCGAAACGGACTCCCGCCTCGACCTCTGCATGCACGCGCCGTTCCAGGCGTTCCAGCGCAGTCGTATCGGCCAGCCCCTGCTGGATCAGCCAGTTGGCGAGCAGCTTGAGCGGATCACGCTGCGCTTTCCACAACTCCTCTTCCTCTTTGGGGCGATAGTACGAGCGCTGAATGTCACCTACATGGTGCCCATAGAAGCGATAGGTATTGCAGAGCAGGTAGGCTGGCCCTTCGCCGCTCCGCGCGCGCTCCACCAGTCGCCGTGCCGCCGCATAGACCGCGCGCACGTCCTGCCCATCGACCTCCTCGGCGTGAATGCCGAAGGCTCTGGGCCGGGCCAGCATATCGCCCGCCGTCGTCTCGGCATTATGCGTGTATTCGTTGTAGAGGTTGTTTTCACAGACGTAGAGCACCGGGAGCTTCCACAACGAGGCCATGTTCATCGCCTCGTAGAGCAGTCCCTGTCCGAGCGCGCCATCGCCAAAGAAACAGACTGCAACCTGGCCGGAGCCGCGCCGCTTGCTCGACATGGCGGCGCCGGTTGCGATGCCTGCGCTGCCTCCGACAATGGCGTTGGCCCCCAGGTTGCCCGTATCCTGGTCCGCGATATGCATGGAACCGCCCTTGCCACGACAGTAGCCGGCCTTTTTGCCCAGCAGTTCGGCAAACATGCGATCAACGGAGGCACCTTTCGCCAGGCAGTGCCCGTGACCGCGATGCGTGCTGGTGATGTAGTCGTCGCGGCGCAGGGCCGCGCAAACTCCCACAGCAACCGCCTCCTCACCGCTGTAGAGATGGGCCAGGCCGGGCATTCTGGCGCTGGTATACAACTCGTTCACCTGTTCTTCAAAAATACGGATCTTGAGCATCTGCTCATACATCCGCAGCCACAGTTCCCGCTCGTCCACCTGCGCTAACTCCTGCTCTGGGGGACGCAGCGCTGCCTGTGGACGGCTTGCTTGCTCCGGGTGCAACATTTAGCGTTTCTCCATTTTCCAGACTGCTCAGCGCCGCAGGCGCTGCGCGAGCGTTGGTGCAGGTGGTGTGCGGGCCGAACGCAAGCCGGGCCCGCACACCACCTGCACCAACGGATAGGCCGCCGGAGGCGGCGAAGACCTGAATAGATACTATTTCTCAAGAGCGATTGGCAGCCTCTACATCCTGGCGCACCTGGCCCAGATGCGATTGCATGGCGATGCGGGCCGCCTCGGCATCATGCCGCCTGATCGCCGCGAGAATTGACTTGTGATGCTGTTGCGCACGCGCGGTGGCGCCGCTCACTTTGGAGATATGCTTGCGCTGCTCGCTGAGCAGATCCATGATCGAGTCAACGATGGTAAGGATCAGATCATTTTGCGTCGCTTTTGCCAGAATGCGATGAAATTCGTTATCGGCCTCAATGTAGGCATCTGGATCGCTCATATGGGCATCCATCGCCTCGACCATCGTTTGCATTGCGGTGATATGCTCTTCTGCTGCCCGTACAGCCGCGAGGGCCGCGATCCCAGGCTCAAGCAGTTCACGCAGTTCAACGAGATTGGCGTAACCGTCTTCCTGCCCGACTCTCACCATCAGGCCGAGTGTCTGCTGCATTGCCCGCGAAGTAGCGTCAATGACGATGGTCCCGCGCCCGGGTCGCATATCGACCAGTCCACGCTGCGCCAGCGTCTTCATAGCCTCACGCACCGCCGTCCGGCTGGCATGAAACTGCTCACTTAATTCACGTTCACTTGGAAGGCGATCTCCGTTGCGCAACTCTCCACGTAATATACGTTTCTCGATTTGCTCGGCGATTTGTTCAAAGATCTTATTGGGCTGGACTGGTGAGTACACGCTTTGCTCCGGTGAAAGAAATTATGGTTGATTTTTTTAGGTTGGGATCTTGGTGTGTTCATCGTACCAATGATTATGGTATAATCATACCTATTCTCTTCCCTTTTTTCAAGGTTTTCTGATACAATCCGGTCCTGGGCTTGAAGCTTACGATTTCATTATCTCAGTCACCAGGACACTTTAGAGAATGTCTGATGCCAGGTGCTCTTGCCGTGCCTTCGCGCGGTTCTGCCGCGCCGCAGGCGCTCGGGTCAGGTGGCAGAACCGACCTGAGGCGGGCGCCGCAGGCGCGAGCAAGTAGTTACGAAGCAGAAGATGAATGGAGGTCTATTCATGGCAAACCTGGGCTTTATTGGTTTGGGTGCGATGGGAGGACGCATCGCCAAACGGTTGCTTGACGCGGGGCATACGGTCACTGGCTATAATCGTACCAGGTCAAAGGCGCAGTGGCTCTTAGATGCTGGCATGCTCTGGGGCGAGACGCCCAGCGCTGTCGCCAGAGCGGCGGATATCACGTTCACAATGGTGGCGAACACTACCGCGCTGCGCAGCGTGGTCGAGGGGCCTGATGGCGTGCTCGATGCGCTGGCGGCGGGAAAAGTTTTTATCGACATGAGCACAGTCAGCCCTTCATTCAGCCGCGATCTGGCGGCAAAAGTCGCCGAGAAGGGCGCGCATATGCTCGATGTCCCGGTATCCGGCAGTACGATCACCGTGGAGCAGGGCAACCTGTCGCTCATGGTCGGGGGCGACGAAGCCATTTTCGAGCAGGTCAAATCGATCTTGCTCGATATCGGTCCCAGGGTAAACTACGTGGGCAAGAACGGCCAGGCCGCATTGATGAAGGTTGCCATCAATCTCAGCCTTCCGGTACAGTTCCTTGCGTTCAGCGAAGGACTGCTGCTGGCGGAAAAGAGCGGGATACCGCGCGAAACTGCCTATAAAGTATGGATGGATAGCGCCGTCGTGCCCCCCGCCATCAGGTATCGCGGACCTTTTGTACTTAAAAAACCTGACGAACCCCTCTTCGATGTCAACATGATGCAGAAAGATCTGCTACTGGCGCTGGAGATTGGCAGAGAGGTAGATGTGCCGCTGCCAACCGTTGCGGTTGCCAACGAGTTTCTTACTGCCGCGCGTGCTATGGGGCTGGCGAAAGAAGATTTCGCCGTGCTGTTCGATGTCCTGGCACGGATGAGCGGAATAAGTAACGAGTAGGACCGGTTAAAGCATATTTTCACTATTTTAAAACTTCCCGGAAGAAGGAGCAGAACATGAGCAGACGTTACACCGCATGGTTCAAGCAATTTCTGTTTACCGCATGCACGGTAGGAGCGCTCCTTACAGTCCTGGCTGCATGTGGCGGGCAGGCGACGACAACCACATCGACAACAAGTCAGCCCAGGACTCCCATCAAGATCGGCATTTCCGTTCCGCTCTCGGGCGACTTTTCTGCCGATGGGAAGGCGACGCAGCAGGGCTATCAGCTCTGGGCTGATAACGTCAATAAGAGCGGCGGCCTGCTGGGACGCCAGGTCCAGCTTATTTTCGCCAACGATGGCAGCGACACAAACCAGGTAGTGACAGACTATCAGAAGTTCATCGCCACCGATAAAGTGGACCTGGTTCTGGGACCTTACTCGACTCTGCTGACAAAACCAGCCTCGAAGGAAGCGGCGCGCTATGGGTACGCGATGCTCGAAGGCTCTGGAGGTGGTCCTTCGGTCTTCACCCAGGGACTCAACAACGTCTTCGATGTCTCGCCGCCGATTGCCAGCCAGATGAACGGCTTTGTCCAGTATATCCTGTCTCTGCCGGCCGACCAGCGCCCTGCCAGCGCGGCCTACGAGACCGAGGATGATCCGTTCACCCAGCCGATGATCGACCAGGCGAAGTCACAACTGGAGGCAGGCGGCGTTAAAACGGCCGATTACCATGTCTATCCAGCGGAAACGACCGACTTTACTCCGATTGCCCAGCGCATCATTAACTCCCGCGCCCAGCTTGTGGTGCTTGGATCGATGTTGCCCGATATCATTGCCGAGATCAAGGCGTTCAGGCAGCAGCATTTCAATCCAAAGGCCATCATTGCCTCTGCCGGTCCCGACCAGGGTGCATCATTCACTGGCCCGATTGGCGGCGCCAACGTGGCGGAAGGCATCTTCTATCCCAATGGCTGGGATCCATCGATCAACATTCCTGCAACCCCTAATGTGCCAGGAGCCATCAGCAACGCGCAGTTCGTCCAGGACTTCATCGCGAAGTTTGGCGGTTCCGCCAGCGATATCAGCGCGGACAGCCCGGAAGCTTATGCTGCCGGGCAGGTGCTTCAACAGGCGGTGCAAAAGGTGGGCAGCCTTGACAACTCAAAGATTATCGCCGAACTGCACTCTGGCGCTACATTCTACTCGATCCAGGGCCTTGTGAAGTTCGACAGCACCGGCCAGAATACCGCCGGCCTTGTCTACGTCTTCCAGTGGCAGGGCGGTCAGGTAAAGACCGTCTATCCACCGGCTCAGGCCGTGGCTCAACCCGAATATCCGAAGCCAGCCTGGCCTTAGTATCAGGTCAGAGGCGCGCAAGCGCCTCTGACCTTGTGGGGATGGTAGGGTAGCAAGTGTGTGGCACAGCCACACGCCTGCGCTCGCGCAGCGTAGCCACTTCAAGGATAGAAGGTGTGTTGTGAGAACAGGTATGAAGCGCCTGTTCTCACAACACACTTAGAGTGAGCGCCGCAGGCGTGAGAACGTGACAGTCTCGGCAAACAAACGGAGGGAGAGTATCTATTGTGGGACCTGTTATCGAAGGGATCATCCTCGGTGTTCTGACTGGAGGAGTCTACGCCTTGATGTCCTCCGGGCTGACGCTGCTGTTCGGGGTGATGGATATCATCAACATCGGGCAGGGTATCCTGGTAATCCTGGGGGCTTATCTCAGTTATGTCCTGGAGCAGCACCTGCATATCGACCTGTTTCCTGGCCTGCTCATTACGATGCCTGTAATGTTTTTTCTCGGCTGGTTGATTTCGTTTGTGTTTCGCCCGATCAAACGAGATCGTATGATGCTCTCCGTCCTGGTAACATTCGGGATAGCCCTGATAATTGAGGGAGTGCTTAACCTCATTTTCACGGCGAACATTGTTAGTTTGCAAGCCTGGTATATCACTGCCTCGATACCGCTGCCCGGCTTTTCGCCGCCATTCTACTTGCCCTACATTTACGTCTTTGGCTTCGCCCTCGCTGTGGTGCTGCTGGCCGGCCTGTATATACTGGTCTATCGCACCGATTTTGGACGCAGCCTGCGCGCCTCGATGCAAAATCGTACAGCCGCCGAACTCGTCGGGATCGATGTTGAGGGCATTTCGTCGATTACCTTTGGCATCGGCGTAGCCCTGGCTGCCGCCGGCGGCATGGCCTTTGGCGCGACGAATGGCTTCGATGCCAACAGCGCCTATGATCTGATCTCCCGCCTGCTGGCGATTATCGTCTTTGGTGGAATGGGCAGCCTGTCGGGTGCGCTGATCGCCTCGGTGAGCATGTTGGTGATCGAAGATGTCGTGGCTCAGATCTGGGATCCGCACTGGGCCACACTGGTCTTTTTTGTTCTGCTGGTAATTATCCTGGTGCTTCGTCCTCAGGGTTTGCTTGGCAAAGTGGAGGGTAGAAAGCAATGAGGATATTTAAAGTCGTCGCGCTTCTGGCGCTGCTGGCCTTTGCCATCGCTTTTCCGCTGCTCTTTCCCAACGGCGAGGTGACTTCCATCGCGTTCTTTACGCTGCTCTTCGCGGCAATGGTCACGGCCTGGAACGTGCTGGCGGGCTATGCTGGCTACCTTTCTCTGGGGCACATCGTTTTCTTTGGCATCGGCGCCTATGCCCTCGCGCTGATTTGTAAGCACTGGAATGTCCCGGCGGGCTATGGAATCTTCCTGCTTGTACCCGTATCTGGCCTGATCGCAGCGCTTATCGCCATTCCGACAGGCTGGGTGGCCCTGCGAGTGCGCCGGCATACCTTTATCGTCATCACCATCGCTCTATTCTTTATCGGGCAATTGCTTGCGGAAAACATGACAAGCGTCACCAACGGCACAACTGGACTGGACCTGCCTTTTCCTGGCAGTTGGGGTGGGCAATTTTTTAATATACCGTTCTATTATGCGATTCTGATCCTGCTGCTGATCGCAATAGCGGTCTCGTGGTGGGTGCGTCACTCTAAATATGGCCTCGGGCTGCTGGCTATTCGCGATGACGAGGATCGCGCGCTCGGCCTGGGCGTGAAAACTGAAATCTCCAAGCTTTCCGCCTTTGTGATCGCGGCGCTCATTATTGGCATGGCCGGTGCCATCTGGGCCTACTTCATCGGCGCGGTCTATCCAGCTTCCGCGTTTGATCCGACCTTTGATATCACGATGGCCTTGATGGGTTTTCTCGGCGGCATAGGCACCATTGCAGGCCCGATCCTGGGCGCGCTTCTGCTGGAGCCATTCCATCAATACCTGGCCGCGGACTACCCGGACCTGTACCTCGTGCTCTATGGCGCGCTACTCGTGCTGGTTCTGCTCCTGTTGCCACGCGGAATCCTGCCCACGCTGCAAGACTACTGGCGCAAGTACCAGGCGCAGCGCCAGAGGATACGGATAGATAATGACGTGGTTATCTCTTCGCTGCCTGAACAGGATGAACCGGCGAAAATCAAGACCGAAGGAATCAACCTATGAGCTTGCTGGAAGTATCGAATATTTCCAAGTCATTTGGCGGCATTGTGGCGCTCAATGCCTGTTCAATTTCTGTTGAACAGGGCAGCATCACTGGCCTGATCGGACCTAACGGATCGGGCAAGACGACGCTCTTTAACGTAATCACGGGCTACGAGCGGACAGACGCCGGTGAAATCCGCTTTAAGGGGAAGCCCATTACCGGCCTGCCGCCGGATAAGGTATTCAGGGCTGGCATAGGTCGCACATTTCAGTTGACGCGCATCTTTCCCCGGCTGACCGTTCTGGAAAATATGCATGTGGCAGTGCAGCGTCACGGCACCACGAGCCTGTTGAGCCGCTGGAGTTCCTCGCATGAGCAGCGCCGGGCGCTCGAACTGCTCGACTTCGTTGGCATTACGCAGCTCAAGGACATGCCGGCGGGCAACCTTTCTTATGGGCAGAGGAAACTGCTCGAGTTCGCTTTTATCCTGATCGCTGAGCCACAGATGATCCTGCTCGACGAGCCGGCTGGCGGCATCAATCCCGCGATGATCGAGCGGCTGGCGGGCTACATCCGCATACTCAACAGTCGCGGCCTGACCTTCCTCATCGTCGAGCACAACATGGAATTCGTGATGAGCCTGTGCAAGCATGTAATGGTCATGCATCGCGGCACGAAAATTGCCGAGGGCGAGCCGGAAGCTGTACGCAGTAACCCGGCGGTGTTAGACGCCTATCTGGGGGAGTGAGTGCCATGATATTGAGATTACACAACGTTGTCGCTGGCTATGACGGGAGCGATGTGCTCAAAGGGGTTGATCTCGTCGTTGAGAAGGGATCGATTACCTGCATCGTCGGACCAAATGGCGCGGGCAAATCGACGGTGCTGCGCGTGCTGAGCGGGCTGCTGAGGCCGCGCCTGGGCCAGATAGATTTTGAAGATCGTTCGCTGGTCGGCCTGTCGCCGCGCCAGATTCTTGAGCGCGGCATCGTGCAGGTGCCGCAGAATCACAGCCTCTTCAACGATATGACGGTGCGAGAAAACGTCCGGCTCGGCGCCTACATGCTGCGCGATCAGAAGCTTATCCAGAAGCGCCTGAACGAGATCGAAGAACTCTTTCCTATAGTCAGAGAACGGGCGCGGGAAAGGGCCGGCAACCTGTCCGGGGGGCAGCAGCGGCTTGTAGAGTTTGCTCGCTGCCTGATGCTCGATCCGAAATTGATTCTTCTGGACGAACCTTCGATGGGCCTTGAACCAAGAATTCTCAAGCAGGTGTTTGATAGAATCAAGCTTTTGCAGAGTATGGGCAAAACGGTGCTGCTGGTTGAACAGAACGTGCGCACGGGTCTGGGCGTCTCCACGCATGGCGTGGTGATGGAGAGCGGGCGCGTGCGCCTGGAGGGATCGCACCAGGAAATTCTGAACAATCCCGAGATCAGCCATCTCTATCTGGGCGGCACGCTCGCCCACTAACGCACGGGGCTGCGCCGCGCAACGGTGTATGCTATGTTGTAACAAATGCGATTCGCGCATTTGTTACAACATAGCATACAGAAAACGAACGCCACAGGCGCAAGTGTGCGATAGTGTCGAAGATCAGACATATTCATAAGAAGATGCCCGGTGCTCTCGCCGCAGGCGCGAGCATGCGATGGTGCAGGCAATCATATACATTCTAACGATCATGAAACGGTAAGGGATCTGAATAGTGACAAATTATTTTTGAGAAGGGGGCAGGACTATGCTGAAAGATGAACGTGTGCAGGCGGCCATCGACAACTGGGCGCCGCGTTTCATTGCCAATGGCATCGATCTGAACGACTTCCAGCGCGTCACGGCAGCTATAGAGAGCTGGGACGACTGGTGCCAGCGCTGGTGCGACTGCGGTGCCATGCACGAAGCTATGGGCAGAGAGGCCGAAGCGCGGAGATGCTATGCCTCAGCAGCCGAGCACTATTTTCATGCAGCGATGGCCTATCACTTCGGAAAATTCCTGTTTGTCCACCGTCCAGACGAACTGCGCAGCGCCCACGAGCGCTCGCTGCATGCCTATCAGCGGGCGCTGCCCTGCTTCGACGTACCCGGCGAGCGCGTCGCCATTCCCTATGAAGCAGGAGATACCATGTACGGCATCCTGCGCAAGCCCTGGCATACGCCCAGACCCCCGGTAGTGATCCTCGTTCCCGGCCTCGACTCGGTGAAGGAGGAACTGCATACCTATGGCGACGACTTTCTACGGCGCGGCATGGCTGTGCTGGCGATTGATGGCCCGGGACAGGGCGAAATGGAGTACAGGCACCCGCTGCGTCACGATTACGAGGTGCCGGTCCGTTACGCCATTGATTACCTTGAGCGGCGCACCGACGTAGACGCTTCGCGCGTAGGGCTGATGGGCGTGAGTCTCGGCGGCTACTTCGCTCCACGAGCAGCGGCCTTTGAGCCTCGGCTCAAGGCGGCCATCAGCGTCGCTGGCGCCTACAGTTTTGCCGACCACTTCGAGCGCGTGCCGGGGCTGACACGGGCAGCCTTCATCCACCGCCTGAAAGCGAAGGATGCGGAAGAGGCGCGCACAAAGTTGCAGGCATTCGATCTGCAAGGACTGATGGCGGGCATCCACTGTCCGCTGCTGGTCATCATGGGACGGCTCGACAGGTTGATCGATCCACGGGACGCGGAACGCATGGCGGCGGAGGCAGGAGGGAAGGCGGAACTGTGGATGTTCGAGGATGGCAACCACGTCTGCAACAACATTCCATATAAGTACCGGCCACAGCAGGCCGACTGGATGCGTCTGATGCTCTATGCTGCGGGCTAAACGAGTATGACGAATTTCTAAAACGTTCCCCCGTTCTGTCTTGACAAATCCTCGTAGACAATAGTACTATTTCGGTTTTTAACAAAACGTTTTCCTTGACAGGGGATTTTTTCTCCTTTACTCTATCCAATGTAAGTGGATACTTTGATATCCACTGGATAGATTGCGTATTCGCAATGTTATAGTGTCAGACCGCTCCAGTGGCCCACGCATCCGCTCTCGTTGTGTTCTCGCGCGACTTCGCCGTGCGAGAAGGAGTTTATGGTGTAAAAAAGCGCGAAGCGCTTTTTTACACCATAAACTCCTTCTGGGGAGCACTACAGACGTGAGCAAGCGGTGGTGCAGGAAAATATATGTACTCTTAAGCAAGGAGACAAATATGCCCGGAAGTTATGCTCTCTCTTGGAAAAATGGTATTTCTATTGTCAGTGTAGTTCTTATGATACTGGTAGGATTAAGCGCCTGCCAGCAGACAACGAATACGCCGGCGCAGGCGGGGGTAGCGCCCATCAAGATTGGCGCCTCACTCTCTCTGACGGGAGATTTCTCACCCGACGGGAAGAACTTTCAGGCGGGCTATCAGATCTGGGCCAGAACGGTTAACGAGAGCGGCGGCCTGCTTGGTCGTCCTGTACAACTCGTCATCCTTGATGATAAGAGCGACCCCAACCAGGCGGCGGCGAACTATAAGAAGCTTATTACCGTCGATAAGGTTGATCTGACCTTCGGGCCATATTCTACGCTGCTTACCCTGCCTGCCTCCGAGGTCGCTCACCAGTATGGCTATGCCATGCTTGAAGGTGCCGGCGGCGCCCCAAAGGTCTTTCAGCGGGGCCTTGATAATGTCTTCGATGTCTCCCTGCCCGTCGTCAATAACCTGGTAAGCGCCGCTCTATTGATCCTGTCGCTGCCAGCTTCGATTCGACCAAAGACGGCAGCATACGCGACGGGGGATGATCCTTTTACACAGCCGCAAGTTGACCTGGCAAGATCGATGTTGGAGCAGGGGGGGGTGCGTACCGTTCTCTATAAAGTCTATCATTCGGGCACCACGGACTATCAACCCATCGCCAATGCTGTCATGCAATCGGGGGCGCAGGTAGACATCTTTGGCACGCTCTTTCCCGAGATTGTCGCCTTTGTCAAAGCCTTTGAGAAATCGTCCTATAACCCGCAGATGATCGTTGCCACCGCCGGCCCGGGGGGATCCGCCTTTTTACAGGCCGTAGGCATCAGAGCCAGCGAGGGGATTTTTGTACCCAACGGCTGGTATCCGACGGCCGGCACCTTTCAAAATGCCCGGCTGGTTCACGATTACCTCGCGCAGTATGGGGGATCAGAGGACACGATTGACTCTGATGTTGCCGAAGCGTTCTCCGTAGGGCAGGTGGCGCAACAGGCAATCAATAAGATTCACTCTCTCGACAACAAAGCGCTGATCCAGGAACTACATTCTGATACGTTCAATACAGTGCAGGGAACGGTCAAGTTCGACAGCACCGGGAAGAACGTCATCGCGCTGCCGTACCTGTTCCAGTGGCAGCACGGCGCGCTGCTGCCCGTCTTCCCTGACTCCGTGGCGGCGGCGGATCCTGAATTCCCTAAACCCGGATGGGCTTGAAGCGATAGTCTCTTCCCGCGTTCACCCGCTTTCTCCTCCGCTGCTCTCCAGCAGTACTCCCGTCTCTTCCTCCGGCACAGAGGAGGAGATGGGAGAAGCCGTTCCGCGCAGCGCGGCCCGCCTGCGCCATGCTTTCCACGCCGAAGTGACAATACCATCCGGCAGGACCATGATAATGATGAGGAGCAGTGCACCCAGAATCATGAGATTGAGGCTGACCGCGCCATACTGGATGGTCAGATATTGCTGGAGCGGCTCCAGCAAGAAGGTGCCAAGAATGGGGCCTGTTAGCGTGCCTATGCCGCCCAGGAAGGCCATCAGAGCAACGGAAACATCTATGTTGATATCGAAGGCTGCATCGGGAAAGACATTGCCGTTGTAAAAGGTAAACATCGCGCCAACCATCCCGCCCAGAAAGGCCGAGATCACAAAGGCGACCAGCTTGAACTCCACCGTCTTCACGCCCAGTCCGCGCGCCCGATCTTCGTCCTCGCGGATCGCCAGCAGTCCTAACCCATATTTGGAGTTGCGTATCCACCAGGCGATAGCGATTGCCAGCACTAACAGGAACAGGGAGACGTAGTAGAAAGGGATGTTGAAGAAATTGCCGGGCCATACGGATGAAGGAAGGATAATGCCGCTCGATCCCCCGGTGAAGCCTGAGAGATTGAAGGCCAGCGACTCCAGGATAAACATGATAGCGAGAGTAACCACCACGAACGTCACCCGCCGCGTGCGCAGGGAGATCCAGCCGACGGGGAGAGCGAAGATGACCGCCATCAGGCCGCCCACAGGCAGCAGCAGAAAGGTGCGATAGTCCCCGGGGATCTGCCAGTGGTCGCAGATCAGCGCCATCGTATAGGCCCCTATGCCGGTGAAAGAGGCGTAGCCCAGAGAAATATAGCCGGTGTAGCCTGAGAAGAGATTCCAGCCCGTGACCGCCGTCGCATAGAGCAGGGTGAAGACGGCTATTCCCGTGGTGGTCGTATCGACCAGCAGCGGAAAGACCAGGGCCAGGATGAGCAACGCGAGCAGTCCGATCATGCTGGCTTTTTTCATTGCTTCCTTCCTTCCGCCAGACCAAACAAACCCTGTGGACGAAACACCAGCAGCAGCACCAGCAGCACGAAGAAGACCAGGCTCGACCATTGCGCGGACCAGAGCGCTGTGGTTAAATCGCTGATGACAAGCATTGCCAGGGAGGCCACGAAGGCTCCCCTCAGACTGCCCATCCCCCCCAGAACGATGATGACCAGCAGGCGCGCGATCAGGTCATAGGAGCTGGCCGTATTAAAAGCGTTGGTCGCGCCATAGGCCATGCCTCCGACGGCGGTCACGGCTACGCCGACTCCTACGGTAATCATGGCTATCTTGCCCGTATCAATCCCGATGAGCGCGGCAGCCATGCGATTCTGCGTCAGAGCACGCAGGCCATAACCGAATTTTGTGTGATAGACCAGCAAATAGAGTCCCGCCAGCAGAACAATACTGAGCACGAATGCGAAGACGTACACGTATGGCAGGTAGTATTTGCCGACGGGGAAGGAGGCGTCGATATATTTCGCGTGGAGAGAGACGTAATCGGTGGTGAAGATGAGATTCAACGCGCCTTCGATGAAGAGAGCGATGGCAAAGGTCATCAGCACCGAGAGCATGATACGATTCTGGCTCTGGTTGAGCCGGCGAATGAAGAGCCGCTCAATGGCGATGCCGAGGAGAAACATCGCCGGCACCGTGATAAGCAGGCTCAGAAAGATATCCATATGCAGATACGTGTTGAGCGCATAACTCAGGTACGCTCCCAGGATCACCAGGATGCCCTGCGCGATATTGACGATCTCTAACACGCCAAAGATCAGCGTCAGGCCCGATGCCATGAGCGCGTAGACGCCGCCGGTCAATATTCCCGTGAGGATAGCATCATAGATAGCAGTCAAGCCTGGACCTTCCCACACACACTAAGCGTGTGCCTGATGCGCAGCATCCTCGCGCCTGCGGCGCTCGCCTTCTGTATCGGGTTGTGAGCGACAGGCGTGAAGCGCCTGTCGCTCACAACCCGATACAACTCTTGTGCGGCTCCGCCGCGCGAAGGCACGGCAAGGATGCCAGGTATCAGACACACTACATCACGACAATATCAAACGAATACTACCATAAGGCTTAACGATCAGGGCCACGGCTTTTTAGGATATTCCGGGTTCGCCTGCGCCTGAGCGGTAGGATACACCGGGATAAGCTTGCCGCTCTGCCACTGGAAGAGAAAAGGCACACCAATGGTATTATCGCCGTACTGGCCGAACCTGATCGGGCCTTGCAGACTATTGAAGGTATCCGAGTGCAGTTCCTGGATGAGCTTGCCGTTATCAATGCTGTGAATCTTGTTCACGGCCTGCTCCAATACCTGCCCGGCGGAATAGCCCTCAACGGTGCTGGCACTGATATCATCGGCTGTGCCACCGTACTTGGCGATGTACTCCTGAGTGAACTGAGCGTTCTGATAGTTGTTAACGCCGGGATACCAGCCGGGGTTAGGAATGAAGATACCCTCCGCTGAGGGAGCGCCGCCGATAGCATTCAGGAACTGGCTCCCCTCATCGGGACCAGCCGTTGCAATGAGCGCTTTCGGATTGAAGTGCTGCTGCTTGAAGGTCTTGATGAAGCTCACTGCATCCGGCAGGGCGGAGGTGCCAAGCACAACAATATCTGGCTTGCTATTGATGATCTGCTGCGCAAGGCCCGACATGTCGGTGGAGGTCTGCGGGTAGGGAGGAGAATTGAAGACGGTCTGGATGCCGCCGGCGCTCAATTGCTGCTGGGCTACCGTGACCTGCGGGATCGTGAACGGGTTATCCACCGTTGCATACGCAGCAGTTTTGGGGCGCATGCTCTGAGGCAAGGCCAGGATAAACTGCGCGAAGGTCTTTAAATAGTTCTGCGCCGGCAGGGTGACGACGAAGATGTTGTTAAAGTGCTTCTTGTAGACGCTGGGCGCGGAACCCGTCGGGGCCAGCAGCGCGTAGTTATAACGATGGGCAACGACGGCTGCCGGCACAGTCAGCAGGCTGGAGAAAGGGCCAAAAAGGAGATCAACGTGATCGGTGGCTATCAACTTTTGATAGTTGGTTGTCTCCTGCTGAGCATTGCTGGCATCATCGAGGCCATCCAGCACTACCTGACGGCCCAGCAACCCTCCTCGCTTGTTGATATCTTCCTGCCAGAGCTGAAATCCCTGCTGGAGGGCCTTCCCATCCTGGGAATACTGGCCGGTCAGGGCCACTGAATAGCCTATCTTAATCGGAGCCTGACTTTGCGTGTTATTATTCGTAGGACTGTTTTGCGCGCACGCGCTCAATCCCGCGAGGATCGTCACAATTGTGACGATTGTCACAATTGCCTTGCTGATCCATCTCTGTGTGAACATCCTGTTCCTCCTTGAAATACTCTAATGCATTGAAGATTAACAATGCATTACTCAAAAGCAACGGAATCGACTGAGAATCCTATCTTTCAAGTATCTATTGTGGTGAGTTGTGCCCCAGCACATTTTAACAGAGAAAGCTCTCGTACACAAGAGTATTACCCACTATGACTACTAGCGCTTTCTGGAAAGACTGACATTCCCTGTTTTGCCTGTCGCTTGCTCAGAGCATGTCTGACGCTCAGCATCCTCGCCCTCTCTATGCAGTGGTCGCGCGGCTCCGCCGCGTCGAAAAGGGAGAGTGTTGTGGCGAACAAAATACGCCTCGCGTATTTTGTTCGCCACAACACTCTCCCAAAGGCGAGCGCCGCAGGCGCGAGCAAGCGAGGCTGTCGAAAATCAGACACGCTCTTAACAAGTTGGTACGATAGTGCTGTTTTGAAGGAGATGAGAGCAATGATACAGGACTGCCCGATTTTTTCAGGTCTAATCTCCGGGCAAGCCTGCGTTTATACTATATGCAACGTTGTATCAGGAGGGTACTATGAGACGTTTCCATATCCTTTTTAGCCTCAACTCGCTGGTGGTCGTGCTGGTCAGCATCGAGCGCTTTTCCTTTACCACGCATATCCTCTTATCCCCCTATCAATTTCTCAGGCTGCACGAAGCTTTTCAGATGACCATACTTATTCTTGCTACAGTCGTTATTGCCTTTTTTCTGCTCAGGGAGGTCACTGTCAATTTCTCGTTTCTGGCAAAAAGCAGGCGCGCTCTCTTTTTAGCGGTGCTGTTTATTATCGGCATCTATTTCTATGCGAGCGGAAATGCATTTCATGAACTAGCTAGCTTCATGCTGAATCAGTATTGCAATGTCAATGCTCCTGCTGAGCCGCTATGTCAGGGCTTGTTTTTTAACGATTATTATACTGGGAATGTGCTGTATTTTGTGGGGGCGTTTCTCTTCACCATAGCCCTCGTTCTTCTGGAGGTATCGCAGCCGTATATTGAAATGACGCGGCGCGATCTGTGGCTGTTGCTGCCTAACTGTTTGATCTATGCGCTTGCTATCGTGGCCTATGCTGCTTTTGATCGCGTTCTTGTCGGACTCATCTACTCGCTGTTTACTACGGTCATCGTCATTGCTATTCTTCTCATAAGCAGGAAGACAGTACGCCATCTGCCTTTCACGGACTATACCGCGCTTACCTACCTGATAGGAACAGTGGCTGCTTGCCTTATTCGTTTCCTGTAACTCGTGGTGCTCGTCATCTTTTAGCACTCCTTGCCACCTCTGGTGGCTTGCAGAGAATGAGAAGGAAAGCCAGGCGGGCGCCGTTCGGCGCCCGCCTGGCTTTCCTTCTCATTCTCTGCGAGGCGCAAGGCGCTGAGCTGTCATAAGGAATGAGGCCAGCAATGCAAAAGATGAGGGACACCCCTTTAATCGGGATCGCTTGCGAGGGAGCAGCCTGGCATGCTATACTGGCGGGGCAGCAGTCTGGCAGGCCGCCAGTGCCCGCTCGGGGTTGATAATCAATGATTTGCGTATTTTTCTCTCGTGAGGAGCGTGCCAATGTTAGGTCAGATCGGGGTTATGCTACACACGGGCGACATGCCGATGGAGGAGATCGTTCGCTACGCGCAGGAAGCCGAAGCCCTGGGCTATGAGGGCTTCTGGGTAACGGAGGAGTCCGGGAAAGAGGCGTTCTCCGTGCTCTCGTTCGTGGCGCAGGGGACGCAGCGTATCCACCTGGGGACGAGCATTGTCAACTTCTATTCGCGTACCCCTACGCTCCTGGCGATGGGCGCCAGCACACTCTACCGCGCGACCAATGGCCGCTTTGTGCATTTCGGGCTTGGCACCGGCGGCATCGGCTTCACTGAGCGCGGGCATGGCCTCAAGATTGAGCGTCCGCTGACGCGCGCCCGGGAGACCGTCGAGATCGTGCGCGGTCTGCTGACCCAGGAGCGCTTCTCCTACGAGGGCAAGTGGTTCCATGTCCAGAAGTTTCGCCTGCGCGAAGGCCCCCTTGATGCTCGCATGCCCATCTACCTCGCCGCACTGGGGCCACAGATGACCGGACTGGCTGCGCGCGTCGCCGATGGTTTTATCGCCAACTGCCTTACCGAAGAAACCTATGAAATGTACGCCGCGATCCTCCGCGAGAAGGCCGCCGCGGCCGGGCGCGATCCGCGCGAGGTCAGGATCTTTACGCTGGCGATGATGGCTGGAGAGAGCGATGAGGCGGTAGAGGCCATGCGCCGTGGCGTCGCCTTCTATCTCGCTTCTCCTCATTACTATCCCGTCGCCGAGGTATCGGGCTACGGATCGCAGGCGAAGCAGATCCAGCAGGTCTGGGGCGCGCGCGATTTCGCCGCCGCGAGCCGCCTTGTCAGCGATGCGATGGTCGAGAAGTTCGCCATCATGGGTTCGCCAGAGACGCGGCGCAAGAAACTGCACTGGATGATGAGCCACGGTGTCTATCCTATCCTCTATCCCATCTTCCGCCCGCAGCACACGGTAGAAGATCATTTCGATGTAATCCGGCTCGGCGCGCGATATTTGAGTGCGGAATAACGCCGCAAAGCATGCTTTGTGGCCCATCGTTCGCGCGGCTCCGCCGCGCAAGGTCTGTATGTTGTGGTGTGAAAATGCGCAATGCACATTTTCACACCACAACATACAGACCGCTGGCGAGCGCCGCAGGCACTCGCCAGCGCGAGTACCGGCAAGCGGGCACATTCTAACAGGTGACGTGGAACAGGGCGCTCAGCGGGCCTTTAGCCTCGTTCCATGCCTGGATCGCTCTGGGTGTGGGCAGCAGCTCGACCTGGCATTCTTTACGCTTGAAGTAGTCCGCGGCCTCCTCTGACAGCCTGACGTTATCGTACTGCCCGGTACCAATGAGCAGGCGCGGCATCCCTTTCGTATAGACATGTTTCGCCTCGCTCAGTGAAATGATGTGCGACGTGCCGTAGACCTCTTTGGAGAGCTTTTTCTTGCGCTTTTCTATCTGCCCATCCGGTCTGATAAGCACATCATGCTCGAAAACCTTGCCTTCGATGGTGATCGAGCCAAAGGCGGTTGCGTTGATTTCTGGCTTCATTTTTTCGCCTCCGTATGCTCGCAGCATACGTTTTCTCTTCCGGGCACTTCCGCGATCTGCTATCTTCTAAAAAGGACAAAGACGGCCACTCGCGCGGCGAGCCACGCAAGGAATGTATTATATGTTGTAGAAAAATGCGCGCAGCGCATTTTTCTACAACATATAATACATAAGGCGAACGCCGCAGGCGCGAGCAAGCTTAAAGAAAGGTGCTTTCCGATGAAGATTGTAGCCCTCTATGATATCCACGGCAACCTGCCAGCGTTAGATGCCGTCCTTAAAGAGGTTGAGCACGAAAATCCTGATGTAATTCTGGTCGGGGTGATATCGTTACCGGCCCCATGCCGCGCGCTACCTTAGAACGGCTGCTGGCGCCTGGGGACAGGGTACACTACATTCGTGGCAACTGCGAGCGAGAGGTGGTCGCAGCCTTCGACAGAATCTTGCCTTTTGCACAAGAATGGGCTATGCTTTCAAGCAAATGAAGAGTTGAGAAAGGAGTGAACAATGACGAACACATCAGCAACGGGGCGCACAATCCACATCCGGCGAGACCAGTACCATCTTGCATGGGATCACAGCATCCCGCCCATTGCCACTATCCAATCGGGCGAAACGGTGAGTTTTGACCTGCTGGATGCCGCATGCGGCCAGATTGTCCGTGAGAGCACGGTTGACGCGATACGCACGCTCGACTTTTCGCGCGTGGACCAGGTGAACGGGCCGATCTATGTCGAGGGCGCCGAACCGGGGGACACACTGGAGATAGAGCTGCTCGATTTGCAGCCGGCTGACTGGGGCTGGACTGCCATCATTCCTGGTTTTGGGCTGCTTGCCGACGAATTTCCAGAGCCGGCGCTTAAAATCTGGCATCTTGAGGGCGGAGCCGATGGCTGGGCCGAGTTCGCGCCCGGCATCCGTATCCCCCTGGCTCCCTTCTGCGGCGAGACCGGCCTTGCGCCAGGGGAAGCTGGCCCACACTCAACCATTCCACCGTATCGGCATGGCGGCAACATGGACACCAGGTATCTGACGAAAGGCGCCAGACTTTATCTCCCGGTTGAGGTCCCCGGCGCGCTCTTCTCGATGGGCGACGGTCACGCCGCGCAGGGCGATGGCGAAGTCTGTGGCACGGCTATCGAGACGCCGATGCGCACTACCGTGCGTCTGACCGTGCGTAAAGATCTGCATGTGCCGGAGCCGCAATTCCTGACTGCCGGCCCGCTCGCGCCACGCATAAA
>DATGLE010000032.1:0-23147 GCA_035294325.1 Ktedonobacteraceae bacterium
TAGAGACGAGGGTTGCCCTCGTCTGCCTGATTACCTTTTCAGGCTCGCAGTTGCGCTACCTTCTGCTCGACATCGATACCCATCAGGCGCGCGAGGTTGCCGCCGAGGATCTTCTTTTTGGCCTCCCTGGTAAGCTGCGGATAGCCGTAGCCCGTGACCATATCTTCAGGCAGCTCGAATTTCCAGAAGGCGTCCAGCGCCCAGCGCGGATGCCAGATGGGCGTCTCGCCACCGTAGAGGATCTTATCCTCGCCGCACCAGAAAAGCAGCTTGCCGAGATTTTCGGCGAACTGGCGGGGTGCGCGCACGATAAAGTTGAGCGTTGCGGCAATCGAGGCGTACAGGTTGGGGTAGCGTACCAGTTGCCAGCAGATCTCATCAATGAAGGGCAAGCCGACGTGAAAGATGACAAAGTTGATGTCGGGGAAGTTCGCGGCAGCCCCGTCCATGTCCCATGCCTGTGTGGCCTCGATGGGCTGCGGGCCGAGCGGAACGCCTTTGTGCACGCCGATGGTCTTCACGCCCAGTTCAAGCGCTTTCTCAAAGACCGGGTAGGCGACGCGGGGATCATCCATGCGCCAGGGGAAGGGTTCGCCATAGTCGTAGCGCACATTGTAGAGCTTGAAGGCTTTGGCCCCGTATTCCTTGACCTGGCGCTCCATCAGGTCGAGCGCCTTCCGACCCTCCAGCGGGTTGATCGAACCCCAGAATACCGCGCGGTCAGGGTACTTCTGTGCCATTGCCGCGCATTTCTCCCACTGCGAGAGGCCATCGTGAAAGAGATCGGTCAGCGGCAGCGGCTGCGCCACGATCATATCGGTCCCTGACTCGTCGAAGACCATGTGGGCAATCTCGTCGATGCCCCATTCGCGCAGAAACTCTTCCGGCTTCAAGACGCGCTCGTTGGGCGGCGTCAATACCTGGTGGAAGGCGTACAGGTGATTGATGAACATCTGGCCTGGTTTGCCGTAGGCGTTGCGCATATCGAAGTTGAACACATGGCAAACGCAGTCGAAGACGAAGGCGTCATTGTCCAGCATAGTATGCTCCTCTCATGAATTAGATGATCGGGAAGTCTGTGCCTCCCTCTCAAGCCGGCGCTGGCGCAGGGGCAGCAGTTGGGCCATTGGCAGCGTAAGCTTCTCTCGCGCGCTGGCGGACATGCGTTCGGGCGTCCAGACCGTGTTCCAGACGATTTCAGTCTCTACCTCGCCCACTCCTTCGAGCGCGCCGACCTCCTGGTCGATCATCTGGAGCAGGTGAGTCGAGAAGGGGCACCATCCAGAGGTAAGCAGGAGTTCAATGCGCACATCATGTCCATTTTCGGCAATCTGTACGCCTTGAATCAGACCCATGTCAACAACGCTGATCGCACGTTCTTTGCAGCACGGATCGTAGCACGCTTTGAGCGCTTCAAATACCTGTTCTGTGGTGACGTTGCCTGTGCTTTCGGGCAAAGCATACTCCTTTCTGCGCTTTTGGAAATACATCGTCACGCTACGAAGACTGCTCTACGATGGACTGATGAGGGGAAACGTAAGAGATTTGCCCTGGCAAAGATGCCTACGTTAGCAAGTATACGAATCCGGGGACCAAAGTACAAGGGGGCGTTACTTCATCCATAATTTTCGCGATGTCATCCCCTCCCGGATCGGCTACACCGTCTCAATGGGGGATCCCTCTTGTCGAGTATTACGCTCTGACTTATACAGAACGCTTGCCAGAAAGGCCGCCCGCGCGATGGGTTTCCAGGTATAGTTGGAGTGAAAGCATGGCGAGATGGTAAGCGGAACCTCGTTGAGCATACATCGCCTCGTAATCCGGCACACTGTAGACATGATGACATGACGTATTTATGTCCGTAATAAAGCCAGCAGTGAAAGAGAGGAGTCTCATGTCTCACTTCGATGATTGAGGATATATTAGCTTTCTGGCATACAGGCGGGCGCCAGGAGCGCCCGCCTGTATGCCAGAAAGCTATTTAATCTCGATGCCGAGACGTTCCAGGAGGCTGCGGCTCAGCTCGGCTTTGTATTTGATCGGTTTTTTCTCCGGGCCGTGTGAGTCCGAACCCGAGCTGGTCAGCAGGTTATGCTTCTGTGCATACTCAAGGTACATAGCGATCTGCTCAGGTGTGTGAGCGGGATAATAGACCTCGAAGCCGTCGATGGGAACTTCCTGGCGGAGTTGATCGAGCAGGGATGCATCATAGCATGTGTAGCCTTCTCCCCGCCCTGGATGGGCAATGAGGCAGACGCCCCCGCCGCGATGCGCGGCGTCGACGACAGCAGCAATATCGGTTGTGGCCCAGTCGAAGCCGGCCCCGGTTATCAATTCTCCCGCCGATGGCTTTCCTGTTCCGATGCCGTGTTTTTTTAAGAGTGCGACCAGCGCATGAGGCTGCTGTGCGCTCGGCTGCGCTAAGAGATCCTCCAGTTCTTGCGCGTTCGGGACGGTATAGCCTTTGCGGCTCAGGTTCTCACAGACTTCCCTGGTGTTCTCGCTCTGCCTGCGCGCGATGTCTTGTGCCAGGTCATTTAACGCCGCGCTGTGCTCTGGATCGAACCCATAGCAGAGTACGTCGGTTGGCTCGCCGCGCCACGAAGCGCTTATTTCTACAGCGACAAGCAGTGGGAACTGTTTTTCCGTTGCAAGCTGTTGCAGCGAGGCTGCGGTATCGACGCGATCATGGTCGGTGATGGCGGCCAGGCCAAAGTGCTCGCTCAGCAGGTAGTCGATCAACTGCTGCGGCGTCCAGGTGCCATCGCTGTATATGGTATGCATTTGCAGGTCGATGGCGGCGTCGGGAGCCAGTGTGAGATGTTTAGTTAGCGCTGCCAATATCGCTTCCTTTCAGAGAATGCCTGATTTCCTGTGCTATTGTGTGCTCGCACCTGCGGCGCTCGCTTTCTGTATTGATGTGGTGTGGGAAAGGCACTTCGCGCCTTTCCCACACCACATCAATACAGGTATTGCGTGGCTGCGCCTTGCGGCGGCCCGCGAGTGCCTGCGAGCGTTGGCAACAATACAGGTATTGCGTGGCTGCGCCTTGTGGCGGCCCGCAAGTGCCTGCGAGCGTTGGCAACAATACAGGTATTGCGCGGCGGAGCCGCACGATTGCCCGCAAGCGCTTGATGGTGCCGCTCTTGGCGACAAGGTATTGCGCGGCGGAGCCGCACGATTGTCCACGAGTGCCTGCAAGCACGCGATGGTGGCATTCTTTAAAGCAGTATTATAATATATCAGTGACGGATATATCCGTCACTGATATATTAATCTCTTCCTGGCTGGTTGTCAAGGGGGGATCAGGGGACGAGGATGCCGCGACCACGCAGCCTGCCGCTGTCGAGGTCGTGGATCGCGTCGTTGGCCGCGTCGAGCGGGTAGGTGGCCGTGTGCAATTTCACCTTGCCCTGCGCCGTCAACGTCATCAGTTCGGAGAGGTCGTTGTAGGTGCCGACCAGGTTGCCGATAAAGTTGATCTCAGTTGAGATGATATCGATGGTCGGGACGTTGAGCCTGCCACCGTAGCCGATGACGAAGTAGCTGCCGGCGCGGCGCAGCATCCTGACGCCATCTTCGACGGCGCCGCCCTCGCCAACGAAATCGATGATCGCCTCGGCTCCCTGACCGCTGGTGATATCCTGGACCTTCGCGACCTGGCTGCCATCAACCAGCACGGTATGATCGGCGCCCCAGTTGCGCGTCAATTCCAGGGCCTCGCGCGAGCGATCCACAACGATGATCTCCGCAGGTGTCAGCGCTTTGAGGCACTGCACGCCGATGTGGCCCAGGCCGCCGGCACCGATAACTACTGCCTTCGTGCCCGGATAGAGCAGCGGGACGGCTTTCTTGACCGCGTGGTAGGCGGTCAGGCCGGCATCGGCCAGCGCCGCGATATCTTTTGGCGCCAGCGTCGGCTCCAGTTTAACGACGGCGCGTGCGCTGGTCTTGAGGAAGCCGGCCATGCCGCCATCGACGGAGATGCCGGGGAAGGCCGAGTTGGCGCAGTGCATATCGTCGCCGGCGCGGCAGGCGCGGCAGAGACCGCAGGTGATGAGCGGGTGCACGATGACGGTATCGCCGGGGGCAACGTTGCTCACCGCCGATCCGACCTCATGCACCCAGCCCGCGTTCTCGTGGCCGAGGATGTAGGGCAGCGTCACGCCCGATTTCTCCTTCCACTGTCCCTCGATGATATGCAGATCGGTGCGGCAGAGGCCCGCGCCCCCGATGCGCACGATAACATCGTGTGGCCCGGTGATCTTCGGCTCGGCGACCTCCTCGACCACCGGTTGTTCTTCGTAATGGTGCAGACGTACAGCTTTCATACATAATCCTCGATGTTAAGTTCTTCCGGTCCTACGAAATGTGAGCCTGGCAAACCCCACTCGCGGAAGAAATCGCCGGTAGCGCGGCAGAGTGTAACATTCGCATTGTTGCCCGCCTGGATCAGCGCCCGGTTGCGACGGCGCGCGCGCCTCACGCCAGCGGTGATCGCTGGAATACCCGCATCGAGAGCGAACAGCGGCGCGCCGGGATCGATAGCATCTCCGCGGAGTGATCGCAGGTAGGCCAGCAGCACACGACGCGCCTGGAACGTCAGGAACGTGATGCGCTCCTGCTGCTTGCCACGCCTGGGCGTATACTGCACGGCGAGTGGATCGGCCTCGATGTCGGGGATGAGATGTCCGTCGCTATCCAGAGAGCCGAGGTCGCTCACGCGCAGCCGCAGCAGCTCGGCGAGGCGCAGGCCGCTGCCGATGAGCGAGAGCAGGATCACCTGCTCGACCTCCTGGGCGGCGCTGGCATTTCGGGGCGCGGGTGAGGGGACGCCCGGCAGCGGGCGCCAGGGCACGGGGATGCCATTGCAGCGAAACCAGAGCTTCGCCCCCATCGCCAGAGCGGCGACCTGGCTATCGGCATAGCCATGCAGCGCCCTGGCAAAAGCGGCGAGGCTCTCTTCGGCCAGCACCGGCCTCGCCAGCGCCCGCTCGCGCAGTGTCTCCAGGTCGTCGTTCCCCGTCAGCGCGCGGAAGCGTTCCAGCGTCGCTACCGAAGTGCGTATCCACGATTCCTCGCGGCAGCGCTGCGCGAGGATCGTCACCATTCTGCGGACCGAAGGAAACCCGAGCAGTTCGCTCTCTTTCCGGCCCGCCAGTACGCGTGTTGCATTCATCGCCGACCTCTGGCGTTAATCATCTCCTGGATCTTGTCGCGCAGGAAGTGGTCGCGCAGCACGACCTCGCACGAGGTCACGCCCGGCACTGCCTCGACGCGCCGCCTGATCTCCTGACCGATGCTGGTAGCGAATTTGGACGGGCAGAGCGGGCTGGTCAGGTGAAAATGCACCGTCACCTGACTGCCAGAGACCTGCACATCATCCAGGAGTCCAAGTTCCGCGAGCGAGCGGCGAATTTCGGGATCGCGCGTTGATCCAGCAGCAGCCTTCACGGCTTCAAAATCTGGTGTCATCGTGATGTCGTCCCCGCTATCCCGGTATCGGTGGCCGGGCGATTGGCTTGATACTCGCGCTTGCGCTGCGCGATTTCGTCGTTTTCGATGGCCTTGAGCTTGCTCTCGATATCGATACCGTAGAGCCGTGCGATATTACCGCCGATGATCTTCTGCTTGATCTCGTCGGTCAGATCGACTTTATACTCCTCTTTAATATCCTCCGGCAATTCGAAAGCCATGAACTCATCGAGCTGCCAGTGCGGATACCAGATGGGGAAATCGGTGCCGTAGATAATGCGATCCGGGCCGATCCAGAACAGCAGGTTCGCCATGATCTCCGCGAAATAGCGCGGGCGGTTGTGGATGAAGGCCAGCGCCACCGCCAGCGAACCATAGACGTTCGGGCAGCGGGTGGCGATCCAGCAGAAGTCGTCGAGCCTGGGCAGACCGACGTGATCGATAATGAAGTTGAGTTCGGGATAGAGCCAGGCCGGCTCATCGATATCGCGCACGTCGAATTTCGCCAGCGAGAGCGGTTCCACCGCTGGCCCCTTGTGGAAGTGCATGTTTTTCACACCCAGTTCGATGCACTTCTCGTAAAGCGGAAAGACCATCGGGTCGTTCGCGCTCCAGCCGCGCGACTGCCCGCGCCACTCCGCCGTGTACCACTTGAAGCCTTTGACGCCGCAGTCCTTGATCTGGCGTTCGACCTCCTCTACCGCGTTGGGCATGCGCGGATCAACTCCGCCGAGGGAAATAATGCGTTCCGGGGCGCGATCTCGCAGGGTGGCGTTGCGATCCGCCGAACAGAAGCCGGTGTGGTAGAAGTCCATCAAGACCTGAGTCGAGAGGATCGACATATCCGCGTCGCCCTTGATAAAGACTTCTTCCAGATACCAGTCGGGGTCGACCTTGCGGAACTGCTTCTCGTAGTCCATGGTCCACTTCGCATCGGGCGGGTTGAGTCCGGTGTGAAAGGCGTAGAAGGTCTCGATGAAGGCTTCGCCAAAGCGATTCTTGCAGTTTTCCTGGCTGGCGTTCCAGAAACCGGTGTGCGCGTCGAGGACAAATGATCCGTTCTTCATTGAGCGACCTCTTTCAGTTTCCAGGTGGGACGAGGAACTAATTCAGGCTGCACTACGGTCTATCTAAGAACTACGCTCTGTGTAAGACAAAGAATCGGGGGATCTCTGATAGATATACCATAAAATGGATAAGAAGTACAGCGCTGCATCATGACCTTTCAGATCGGCTGACGACCTGCCGTCGTCCAGCCTCCCGGTGAGTGAAGTGGTCGAGGTGCGGGCGGCTGCGCCGCCCGCACCTCGACCACTTCACTCACCGCGCGAAGCGCCGCAGGCGAAGAGGAGTGTAAAGAAAGATGGCTCCTTATGGCTGCTCCTGTAAAGGCGCGGCAACATACGTTGTAGCGCGTGGATCGAGCTTGTCCCGTACCGCATCTCCCAGCAGATTCAGGCTAATCAGCACGATGATAATAGCCAGGGCCGGGCCGACCATCATCCAGGGATCGCTGGCGAGGTATGGTTGTGCTTCGTTTATCATTGCGCCCCATTCTGGCGTCGGCGGCTGCTGGCCCAGGCCCAGGAAGCTGAGGATCGACTCGTCGAGAATAGCGAAGGCGATGGAGAGCGTGGCCTGGACGAGCAAAGGACTGAAGATGTTGGGGAAAATGTGGCGCAGCATAATTTTCGCGGAGCCACTGCCATTAACGCGAGCAGCGGTGACGTAATCCTGCTCGGCTGCCTGTAAGGTCTGGCCGCGTGCGAGACGGGCATAGATGGGGACGCGCACCACCGCCAGGGCGATTACCAGGTTAATAACGCTCGGCCCCAGCGAAGCCACGATGGCAAGCGCCAGAACGATTGAGGGGAAAGAGAGAAGAGCATCCATCGCCATGGTGATAATCATATCGACCCATCCTTTGATATAGGCCGCGATGATGCCGAGAATAGTGCCGCAAAGGCCGCCCAGGAGGATCGTAGCCAGGCCCACGGTGAGCGAGATGCGTGTCCCATAGATCACGCGGCTCAGTTGATCGCGGCCAAGCGAGTCAGTGCCGAAGGGATGCGCCAGGCTCGGCCCCTGTTCCGCAATGGCCGGGTGATAGAGCAGCGGCGGGTAGGGGCTGATCTGTGGAGCGAAGATCGCGGCCAGAACGAATACGAGCAGGACGATCCCGAACCACCAGCGAAAATCCTCTCTGAAAGCTACCACGATGCGCGCCAGCCGGTTGATACGGGCCTGCACGGATACAGGCTCTACCGTCTGCGTCGCTTCACGAAGGTTTTCTGGTACGGCCATGCGAATTCTCCTGGGATACTTCCTTACTGGTTATCAAAACGGATGCGCGGATCGATAATGACATAACAGATATCAACAAGCAAGTTAGCCGCCATGTACGAAAGGGCCGAGAGCAATACAACGCCCTGAACGAGCGGGTAGTCCTTCGCCGTGATGCTCAGGACCGTGAGTTGACCGATGCCGGGCCAGAGAAAGATCGACTCCACAACGAAGGTGCCGCCCAGTATCGCGCCAACCTGCAATCCAACAATAGTGAGCAGTGGCAGCAGAGCGTTACGCAGGGCATGCGTATATTGCACGCTTCTCTCCACCAGCCCCTTTGCTCTCGCTGTGCGGATGTAATCCTGGCTGAGCGCCTCGATCATACTGGCGCGGATCTGGCGCATGTTGACGGCAACCGCTGCGGCGCCGAGCGTAATCATTGGCAGCACGAGATCGCGCAGGTTGGCGGCAGGATTCTCCGTGAGCGGAACGTATCCTCCTGGCGGGAAGATGCGCGAGCCGACGGCGAAGAAGAAAATGAGCAGCAGTCCTAACACGAAGTTGGGAATAGCCACGCCGAAAAGGCTGCTCACGCTCGCCAGCCAGTCTACCCAGGTGTTGCGATGCGTCGCCGCGTAAACGCCGAGCGGGACTCCGATAATCAGCGAGAAGATCAGGGCGCTGACACCCAGTTCAACGGTTGCGGGAATGCGCTGCACGATAACTTCTGAAACCGGCTGCTGCAATTGCAGCGAAAGGCCCAGGTTTCCGTGAAGGGCGTGCCAGAACCAGAGTCCGAACTGCACGGGCAGAGGCTTATCCTCTCCAAGCTGCACCCGCAGCGCCGCGATCATCTGCGGAGTGGCGTACTCGCCCAGCAGGACCTGCGCCGGGTCGCCGGGCACAAGGTGAATCATCATGAAGGTGATAAAGCAGACAATGAATGCTACCGGGATAATAAAAATAAGGCGTCGCGTCACATAACGAACCACAGCCAGGCTCCTTTTATCGTAAAGAGAAGTACAGGAGGCTCCGCCTCCTGCACTGATTTTCTTTCGCAGGGATACCGCCACAGGCGGTATCCCTGCGAAAGAAAGAAGATGTTATTCTCCCCATTTTTAGAACGGTGCTTGATTTACGAACCGGTATAGACGCTGGTGAACATCAGAATGCCTGTTGGCAGCAAGGTAAAGTTTTTAATGTTCGTCGTGGTGGCCTGCTGGTTCACTCCATGATAAAGGAACACATACGGGGCGTCTTGCAAAATGGCCTGCTGCGCCTGCTGATAATCGGAGGTACGCTGCGCCTGGTCGCTGGTAGCGCGCGCGGCATCCAGCAGCGAATCGACCTGCGGGTTTGAATACTGCATACTATTGAAGCCGCCGCCGGTATGGAACCACGAGTAGATGTTGCCATCGGGGTCGGGCCGCCCGCTCCATCCGAGCAAAGCTGCCTGGAAGTTGTGCGTATTCGGGTTGGTATCGCTGAGCAGAGCGTCAAACGTTTCCTGCTGGATATTTATTGTGATGCCTACCGGTTGCAACTCCGACTGGAGGAACTGCGCTATCTGCGAGTTCAATGGGGAGCCGCTGGTAATCTTCATGGTGAAGGAGACCTTAGCGGTTCCTGCCTGCGCAAGCTCGGCTTTTGCCTTGTTTACATCGTAGCTATAAGGCGCGAAGTTCTTATCGTAGGCCCAGCTTGGCGGAGAGATTGGTCCCTGCGAAACTACACCGACGTTCTTCAATGCGGAGGTAACGATCTCCTGGCGATTGACGCCCCACTCGATAGCTCTGCGCACATGGACGTTATTGAGCGGCGGCGCCTTCACGTTGAGCATGACGCCGAAGAAGCTGAGCGAAGGCTCCTGTTTGTAGACGATGCTGGAGTTCGTCTTTGCCTGAGCGACATCAGCGGGGGCCACGACATCGGCCACATTGATGGTCCCCGTCTGAAGGTTGGCGTACTCTACGCTCTCATTGGCGAAGGGCCGGTAACGAATAGATTGCAGGTAGGGCAACTGGTTGCCATCGCTATCTTTCAGCCAGTAATGAGGATTGCGCTTGAGCAGGAGGAAGTCGCCTTTGGACCACTGGACGAACATGAAAGGCCCGCTTCCGGCTCCCGTCGGCGCGTTGGCAAGATTATCGCCCAGTTTCTTGATCGCCGTTGGCGATAGGATCATTCCCGAGCGATCCGTCAGGGTAGCCAGCAGCGGCGAGAATGGCTTCTTCAATACGAACTGAACATGCGAGGAGTCGATAGCGTTAACCGATTGCACCGTCGAAATCTCGCTGTAGCGCGGCTCTGTAGGGTTGCTCAGGTAGCGCTGGATATTGAAGACCACGGCGTCGGCATTAAAGGGGGTACCGTCCCAGAACTTTACGTCGGTACGTAAAGTGAAAACGAGCTGGGTAGGCGTCGTATAGGACCAGGAAGTAGCCAGATCGGGAAGAATGGTACTCTGCGGGCTGAGCTTGACGAGGGTATCGTACATATTCAACATGACCTGGCGATCATAAAACGAAGATGATTTCAGGGGATCCAGCGTTGTCACATCGGTAGTATTCAGCCCGACGGTGATATTGCCGCCAAACTTTGATGAAGTTGTGGTCTGCTGCGGCGAGCTTCCGCCACCGCAGGCGGCCAGCACCATCATACAGATGACGGCAAGCGCTGACAGAACCGCGAATACTGTTCGCCCGTGAACAGGTTTGGAAATAATGTGGTTGTCCACGCTGATCAAACCTTCCTTCCTTCAAGCAGTAAGGTGATGGGGGCCTGAATCGTGGGGGAGGGAGAATGCGGCGCCCGACACGTTATAAGGCCCACCTCGATAGTAGATACGCAGCAGGTTACTCATAGCAACTCGCGCCTTGCCGACAATGTGAGGATATGCAGGATGCAAGCGACCTGATCGGTTGTTTCAACGATACAACGCAGTTTCATGTTTGTCAAGTTTATATACATAAAACTCAGGATCAACAACGGTTTTTTCGCATTTATCGCGTGGAGCCGGTAAATATTCTATAGATTTCTCATATTCTAAGAGGGAGTATCCAGGTTCCATCGCGCTCGCGTGCTCGCGCCTGCGGCTCTCGCTTTATTCAATATAAACTGTGAGAAAATGCGCTTCGCACATTTTCTCACAGTTTATATCCCGGGCGCGACGGAGCCGCGCAATACAGCGGGTCGAAGGTGAGTGCCAGACTCGCTTGCGGCCCCACCGCTCGATGGAAATAGTTTGTGGTGTGGGAAATGCGCGA
The DNA here is from genome assembly GCA_035294325.1 of Ktedonobacteraceae bacterium. GTDB lineage: Bacteria > Chloroflexota > Ktedonobacteria > Ktedonobacterales > Ktedonobacteraceae > DATGLE01. Next base: position 11,028 of record DATGLE010000032.1, read on the forward strand.
AGAGCATTTCCCACACCACAAACTATTTCCGGCCCGCGCCGCAGGCGCGGGCCAGCGCGGGTATATGGTACCATTTAAGGAGGACCGGAAACGTCCGGCTGAGATCTCAGAAGGAGGAGAGCGCATTGTGATGATGTATCCGAGTTTGAGCGATAAAGTGGCCGTGGTGACAGGGGCGGCCAGTGGTATTGGGCTTGCGGTAGCGAAACTCTTTGCCGCCAACAGCGCCCGTGTCGTACTGGCCGATTACGCGGTGGGGAGGGTAGAGGAGCAGGCGCGGCAGCTTGTGGCGAGCGGCGCGCGTGCCCTGGCTTATGGCGTCGATATCTCGCGCTGGGAAGAGGTGGCAAAGCTATTTGCCTTCGCCAGAGAGCAGTTCGGTCCCGTCCAGTTGCTCGTCAATGCCGCCGGCGTGGCCGGTCCGAATATGCCCGCCGTCGAGGTCAGCGCCGGGGACTGGCAGAGGACGCTGGATGTGAATCTCAGTGGAACCTTTTTCTGCTGCCAGGAGGCTTTGCGGCAGATGCTGGAGACGGGCTACGGGCGTATCGTCAACGTTGCGAGCATTGCCGGCAAAGAGGGCAATCCGAATCTCGCAGCCTACTCGGCCTCAAAGGGGGCTGTGATCGCTCTGACGAAATCGCTGGCGAAAGAGGTAGCGCAGCGCGGTATTTATGTCAACTGCCTGGCCCCGGCGGTAATCAATACGCCGATGAATAAAGAGGTCACGCCGCAGATGATGGAATATATGGTCAGCAGGATACCGCTCGGGCGCATCGGGGAGCCGGAAGAGGTTGCCGAGTTGATCGCGTGGATGTCGTCGGACGCGTGCAGCTTCACAACGGGATTCTGTTTCGACATCAGCGGCGGGCGCGCGACCTATTAGCGTGTAGCATTCCCCGCTCCTGAGCGGATATAATACATATACAGGTCAGTCAATGCAGACGGCAGTGTGCTTATGAGTATCGACACGCAGATCATTCCTGTCACCACTATCGAGATGCTGGAGCAGCTATTCGCTCGCTCGCACGATGCTCCCGTGCTCCTGTTTAACTGCGACATGTCGTGTCCCCGCTGTATCCCGGCGTACCAACTGATGACGCGGATAGGGGGAGACGTGGCGCTCATCGATGTAATCTGTGCGAAACGTGTAGCGCTTGCTCTCGCGGAGCGGACCGGCATCAGGCATGAATCGCCGCAGGTCATCCTGCTCAGGAATGGCCGGGCCGTCTGGTCGGCCTCGCATTATGCTATTACCTTCGGCTCCGTCAGGCATGCTCTACATCAGCACTCCTGAGGGAACTACGGGGTAATATGGAAGTTGCCAATCGGGATCGGCAATTTGTTGTGCGCGGGGGCGCGATTGATCGCGCTTCGCCCGGCCTGTGAAGGGCCCGCAGGTGTGATACATCGCACGGCTGCGTGGCGGGGGCATCTCAGATTATCGAGCCTATCTTATAAGGGAAGATACATGTCTCTTACATCGCCAGAACTGAGCCAGTTGCAGGCGGCGGCCAGGGGATACACCGAGCGCGTTGTCGAACTGGCACAGAGTATTTGCCTCATCCCGGCTCCTACGGGCAGCGAACGCCAGCGCGCCGAATTTGTGGCGGCGTTGTGGCAGGAACGCGGCTATACCCCGGAGATCGATGCTATTGGAAATGTGTATGTGCGGCGCGGAAAAAGAGAGAATGTTCCGCTGCTGATGCTGCTGGCGCATACCGACACCGTATTTCCTGCTTCTGTGCCGATCACGGTCAGGCGCGAGGGCGATATCCTGCGCGGACCGGGGATCGGTGACAATAGCCTGAGCGTCGCGGCCATGATAAGCGTTCTGGAACTGTTCGATGCGCTGGAGGTGGAGACCGACGGGGACATCATCGCAGTTGCTAATGTCGGCGAGGAGGGACTTGGCAACCTGCGTGGAGCGCGCGCCGCCGTCGAGCGCTATCGCCACGAACTGGGGGCAGTAATTGCGCTGGATGGCAGCCTGGGCCAGATTGTACACTCGGCGGTGGGATCGCGGCGCTGGCGAGTGACGGTGCGCGGGCCGGGCGGGCATTCCTTCGGCTCCTTTGGCATGCCGAGCGCCATTCATGGGTTAGGGAAGATCATCGCGGCTATCGCTGCGCTGGAGGTGCCGCGCGAACCGAAGACGACCTACAATGTGGGCGTCATCGAAGGCGGCACCTCGATCAATACCATTGCGCCGCACGCATCGGCCTTACTGGACATGCGCTCAACCGATATCGCGGCGCTTGACAGGCTTTGTGAGCAGGTAAGGACGATTATTGCGCATAGCGCCGGCGAGGGATTGAGCACGGAGATCGAAGTGCTGGGTGAGCGGCCAGCCGGACAGCAGAGTCAATCAGAGCCACTGGTGCAACTGGCGGCCCGCATCCTGAAAAGTCTCGGTGTTGAGCCGAGATACGCGGCGGCAAGCACCGATGCTAACATCCCGATCAGCCTGCATATTCCGGCGCTATGCGTGGGCATTACGCAGGTGAAGCAGACGCATACAATCTCGGAGTGGATCGCTATTCCGCCCATCGGCACGGGCCTGGCGCAGATCGTCCAGCTTTGTGTCGAAGCGAGCGCACTCGCCGCTTCTGGGAAGGATCGAGTTCAATAATGCCATCGCGGCTTGCCGCTTTTCCAAAATGTTACATGGACGAACTCTGCGTCACTCGCAGCCTCTCGCTATTTCAATGGATCGAGATGGCCGGCGCGCTGACTATCGAGGGACTTGAACTCTATCCAGGATTTTTCACCTCCTTCGATCTGCCCTATTTGCAGGAGGTGCAGGCGGCGCTGCGCAGGCATCGCCTGTTCATGCCGATGCTCTGCGCTTCGCCCGACTTCACACAGCCATCAGCCGATGAGCGGCGCGCCGAGGTTGAGCGCTGCAAACAATGGATCGACCTGGTGGCCTTCTTCGAGGCGCCAGCGCCGCGCACATGCCGCGTGCTCTCCGGCCAGCGCCGTCCCGGCATCTCCGAGGAGGACGGGGTAGCAATGGTGATCGAATGTATCGAGCAATTGTTGCCCTATGCTGCCGGGCGCGGGGTCATTCTCGCGCTGGAGAACCACTATAAAGACAACTACTGGCGCTATCCTGAGTTCGCGCAGCATCTGCCCGTGTTCCTGCGCATTGTGCAGGCGATTGACTCGCCCTGGTTCGGCGTCAATTACGATCCCTCCAATGCTATCCTCGCGGGCGAGGACCCGCTGGACGTGCTCGCGGCGGTGAAGGATCGCGTGGTCAGCATGCATGCCAGTGATCGCCGCCTGCTCGATGGCTACACGCTGGACGATCTGCGCGCGCGGGAGGATAGTGCTGGTTATGCGCATATATTACAGCATGGTGAGGTCGGCACGGGCCTCAACGACTATCGCGCCATCTTCGATATCCTGCGCTCGGCTGGCTTCAACGGCTGGATCTCGATTGAGGACGGCATGAACGGCCTGGACGAGATCCAGCGTTCCGCCGATTTCCTGCGCATGATGCTCTCTGACACGTAAGAAGGTGGCTGCTTCCCTGTGGCCTGGCCTTCGCGCGGCGGAGTCGCGCCATTGATATAGAGTGTGTTGTGAAACTTGCGCGCAGCGCGCAAGTTTCACAACACACTCTATAAAGGTCAGCCATACAGGTGCCAGCCAGCGCCGGTGTTTGATACCCGGCGGCTTCGCTCTCTCTGGAGGGATGTGCTCGCCATAGAGTGGATCTATTGTATGGTGTGGAAAAATGCGCGCAGCGCATTTTTCCACACCATACAATAGATCCAGCGAGCGCCGCAGGCGTGAGAAAAATCATAGATTAAAAAAGAGGAGAAAGATAATGGAAGAATCTCGTATTGCTTTTTTGAGGCGGCTGATCGCCAGTCCCAGCCCCTCCGGCTTCGAGCAGCCCGTACAACAGGTTATACGCGAAGAGATAGGGCGTTATAGCGACGAAGTGCGCACCGATGTTCACGGCAACGTCATCGCGGCTCTGAATCCTGGCGGGCAGCCGCGTGTGATGCTCACCGCCCATTGCGACGAGCTCGGCTTTCTGATTCGCCACATCGATGAGCAGGGTTTTCTCTATTTTGCTACTATCGGGGGCTTCGATCCCGCGACGCTGCCGGGCAATCGCGTGCACATCCAGACGCCAGACGGGCCGGTACTCGGCGTCATTGGGCGCAAGCCCATACACCTGATGCGCGGCGAGGAGCGCGAGAAGATGCCGAAGCTATCGGATCTGTGGATCGATATCGGCGCGACCAGTGGCGAAGAGGCGCGCAAGGTCGTTCCTCTGGGCAGCGTCGCCACGCGTGCTGCGGAACTCGAAGTTATGCGCGGTGATGTCGTTACCTCGCGCGCACTGGACGACAAATCGGGCATATTTAGCGTCGTCGAGGCAATGCGCCGCATCTATGAGCGGCGCAGCGAACTGAAAGCCGCGGTCTACTTCGTCGCGGCGGTGCAGGAGGAGGTGGGGCTGCGCGGCGCGCGCACGGCGGCCTATGGTGTCGATCCTCAGATCGCGATAGCCGTCGATGTCACCTTTACCTCCGATCATCCCGGCACCTCGAAGCAGGAACTGGGCGAGATAAAGCTGAATGGCGGCCCTGTAATTTCGCTGGGCGGCAATATCAACCCGCGCATCTACCAGTTGCTTGTAAAGGTGGCGGGCGAGGCTGGCTTTGCCTGGCAGATTGATCCGCAGCCATCGCACACCGGCACCGACACCGATATGATCCAGGTGACGCGCGCGGGCGTGGCAACCGGGCTGGTCTCTATTCCCTGTCGCTACCTGCATACTGGATCCGAAATTGCTTCGCTGCGCGACATGGACCAGGTTGCCGAGCTACTGGCCCGCGCAACGCTGGCTATCGATAGAGAAACAAACGTCATTCCTTAGTTTATCTGATGGGGCATGTTATGCTCCTGAGGCCCACTTTCGAGGCGAACCGCACAGCGGTGAGCGGCAAGCAAGAATTACATACAAAACGTTAATGAGAGGGTAGAGAAAGCAGATGAAAAGGGCTGTATCGGTTTCGCTAGATGGCCGTGTCACGGGGATCTGGAGCAAAATAATCACCAGCGCTCTGATAGTACTGGTGGGCTTCAATTTGCGCACCATAATTCTGGCTGTGCCGCCCATCTTGCCGCTGATACAGCACGATCTCGCCCTATCTTACTCCGAGGTAGGGCTGCTCACCGCCATCCCGGTGTTGATGATAGGCATCACGGCCTGGCCGGCGGGGCTGCTCGCGGAACGCATTGGCGGGCGCGCCTGCGTCGCCATCGGCCTGACGCTGCTGGGTGTCGGTGCGCTGCTGCGCGCTCTCTCACCAACGGTGATCCCGCTCTATCTCTGCACTGTGGTATTGAGCCTGGGCATAGCCATAGCGCAGACCTCAATTCCCATCCTGACGCGACGCTGGTTCCCGGCGCAGATTGGCATGGTGAGCGCGCTCTTTAGCGATGGTCTGATCGTGGGCGAGGCGATAGCGGCGGGCATCACTGTACCTATCATGCTCCAGTTTCTGGGCAGCGATGCATGGCGAGGCACGTTCATCGTATGGGGCGTGCCGGTGGTCGTGCTGCTGGCGCTCTGGCTCCTGTTCGCGCCTCCTGTGCATGAAGCGACTCCGGCCTCGTCTCCCGTCGCGCAGAGCGGTGAGAGCAGAGCGGAGGCGGCGGTACGCGGGGACGCTCCTGCGGCCCGGCGCGGACATGTGAACGCTCTGCACCTGGGCATTCTGGTTGGCATGGGCAGTCTCATCTACTACGGCATGAATGCGTGGGTTGCCTCCTACAACCAGGCCATGCTGCGGACTGCGATGACGCCACTGGCCCTGGCGGTGCTCAACGCCTCGCAGTTGCCCGTCAGCCTGGGGATAACGTTCTTCGCGCAGCGCATCGCGGGCCGCCGCTGGCCCTTTATCGTGGTCGGCGTCATCACTATCGCCTCCGTGGCCGGCTGGATCTTCGCGCCCGCGCCATTTGAGCCGCTGTGGACCGCGCTGCTCGGCGGGAGTTCCTCTATGGTCTTCACGCTTGGCATTGCACTGCCGCCGCTGCTGGCGCAGCCCGATGAAGTGGCGCGGTTGACCGGCATTACGTTCTCGCTGACCTACGCCGTCGCCTTCGTTGGCCCCTTTGTGGGTGGCGGCCTGTGGGATCTCTCGCACCTGCCGCCGCTGGCATTTCTGCCCATCGGCCTCGCCGGGCTGCTGCTCATTATCCTGGGCGCGCTGCTCCCCAGACGCATGGCTTTCGACCCGGCGGTAGCGGACCGCGTTGTTTCTGCTGTAAACAGGGCGGAGTAAGTCATGAACCCTATGCCTCCTGGCAGGGGCTTGTCGCCAGGCGCGTCCTGCCACAAGAGGCACTATGACCGAGGCCCTGGGGATAGTGAATCTTTACTGGTTTAGGCCCTTTGAAGGCCAGCCCGCCTCTCCTGGAGAGCGAAACCAACGTAGCACAGGACGATTCCAATACCCAGATGCAGGATATTATCGGCAATGTTGATCATGACCAGGCCAAGCAGCAGACCATTAGGCACAAGCGAAGGGATAAAGCCGAGGATACCTAGTATCAGGTAGATCACTCCCGCGCCTCTGTTATAGAGGCGTCCTGTACCAGTAAAAGCGGCAGCAATGCCAAGAACCCCAAAGAGCAGGTGGACAACGCTATGAAGTCCATTGAGCATGAAAATGCCCAACAATGCTCCTCCGGGAATCAGAGCCGGAATAAAGCCAAGCACGCCGATCAAAAGAAAGACGACTCCGAAGACGAGGGCGGCAGTTCTCTGGATATTGCTCATGAAAAAGTTACTCCTTAAAAACCTATCATTCTGACTTCAACGACCTTAGCTCATACAGGAGCCAGGTTCCTCATCTAAAAGGCACTACGTCATGATGGTTCATTGGGATTACTTTTCTGCAATGGCAGGACTTGCCGCGTTTTTGTAGAGCCTGCACTGATTGGAGCGAGCAGCGCAGGCAGGTCCACGATTACCTCATTCCTCGCGCTTTCTTTCTGGCGCCCCGGACGACCATCTTCTGCCACCACTCGTCGAGCAGCGGGCAGGAGGCAAGTTCGCGGGCCAGCTCTACATCGTAGCTGCGTGAGTGACCCAGGTCGTTGATGAGCGCCATCGTCCAGCGTGGGTAGGGGCGCTCAACGAGCATGACCGGCATGCCTGGCTCAATCATGCCCTCCTGCACCACGCTGCAATACCAGCCGGTGCGGCCGGTCTCGGCGACGCGCACCGTCAACCCTGGGATGCTCCAGCGCCGCTCGATCTTTGAGCATGGATAGCGCGGCCCCGTCACCTGGATGTGCGCCTCGCCAATAGCGTAGATATCGCCAACGCAGACCGTTTCCTCGCTCATCCCCTCCACGGTAAAGTTCTCGCCGAAGCCTCCAGGGCCGATATCCTGTCGCTCAAGTTCCGCTTGCCAGGCGGGATAGTGCGCGGCGGCGTACATCAGCACCGCCTGATGAAGAGAGCCGTGATGCTTTTTGTCGGCCTGCTCGTTCCCCTCAAGGTGCGTGGTGTAGAGCCAGCGCGGCTCCTTACCCGGTGTACGAAAAAATGAGGTTTTCCAGGGACGCTCCATCGGATCCGTTGCTCCGCGTGCGCCATAGCGCTGCGGCGTGCCAACCTGGACCGATTGGAGCAGACCTGCCTGTGTCATAATCATTAATTTTTTACCCTCTGAATAGAAAAGGATTACCGAACCGCTATAAAAAAATCACAGGTCGTGTGCGATCACATCACGAGAGCGTGATCTCTTTGTGCGTGCGCATCGACTCGTAGATGCCCAGAATAATCTCGACTGGATGACGGCCCGCGTTGCCATCAACGAGCGGCGTGCCGTTCTCGCGAATCGCGCGGATCATATCGGCGATTTGCAGCGCATGCGTTTCGCCAAGCAGCGCGGCGGGATTCTGCGCGGCGGCCTCCGCACTCTTCTGCGCCTCGGTTTTCTTCGCGCCCCCGCCATAGGGTCCTGCCTCCTGCTTATCGTCGCGTGCGAGGTGCAGATACGTCAGGCGGTCATCCTCGATCACGGCTGATCCTCTATCGCCGAAGACCTCGATGCGTGTGGTGACGCCGGGATAAGCTCCTGTCGTGGCGGCAATCGTCCCGAGCGCACCGTTGGCGAAGCGCAGCACGGCTACTGCAACATCCTCGGTCTCCATGCGATGTACCAGCGTATCCGTGTAAGCATAGATACTTTTGACGCGGCCCATCAGCCACTGCAAAACGTCAATCGAGTGGATCGACTGGTTCATCAGCACACCGCCGCCATCGAGCGCCCAGGTGCCGCGCCACGCGCCGCTGTCGTAATACTGCTGCGAACGCCACCAGGGGATGACCGCGTTGCCCAGCACCAGGCGGCCAAATGCCTGCTCCTCTATCAGTTGGTGTACTGCCATGCTGGCCTCGTCGAAGCGGTGCTGGCTGATGACGGCCAGCTTGCGCCCCGTCTCCTGCCGGGTGCGCAGCATCTCGTCGATGCGCTGCATCGTAATCTCCATCGGCTTCTCCACGATCACATGGCAGCCTGCACGCATCGCCTGGCAGGCATGCTCACCGTGCATCCCGCTGGGCGTACATACGTCCACCACATCCAGGCGTTCGCGGGAAAGCATATTCTCCAGGCTCGAATACGGCGTTACGCCATATTGCTCCGCCAGCTTGCGCGCCTTCTCCGGCTCGATATCGGCGACGGCGACGAGCTGCGCGTCGGGCAGGCTGCTGATCGCCTTCGCGTGGAACGGGCCGATGACGCCGCAGCCGACAATGCCAAACCGTAGTTTTTCCGCCATAATGCTCTGATCCTTCCTATCTATATTGAGCGCTCGCGGCCCACTGCTCTTTTAATAGAGCGATGGCGCGGTCAACCTCGGCGCTCAGGTTGCGCCAGTTGCATTCAATAGAGATGCGCCGGTCATAGCCGCCCTGGTGAAGCGCGGCGAAATAGGGACGGAAATCCTCGCCGTGCTGGCCGGGGGCAGAGCGTCCTTCCCGTTCTGCAACGTGGACGTGTGAGAGCAGCGCGGCGTAGGGCCGGATAGTTTCCGGCGCCTCACCGTTGCAGGCCATGTGGTAGATGTCGGCCAGCAGCCTTGCTCCCGTCTCCGCGATTTGCGAGACCAGCGCGCCGCTTTCGGCCACCGTGTTGAGGGTATTCGTCTCTTCGTAGCGCAGCGGCTCAAGTACAATCTGCACGCCGTAGTCGCGCGCCCATACGCACCACGTTGCCAGGCGCTCGCCGATCTGGCGTACCGCATCGGCGTGATCGTGCCCTGGCGGGCAGGCGCGAGCGCCGCCACTACCAAAGACGATCACCTGAATGCCGGCCTGTGCGGCGCGCTGCAAGGCGGTCTTGATATAGTGCTCCAACCGCAGCGTGTCGACGCGCCGTGTCGCGGTCTCAACCAGAAACAGGTCCGCCGGGAGCAGCGCATTCGCTGCTTCAATCGGCACCGGCAGACGGCGAGCTTCATCCCGCAGCGCCGCGAAGGTCTCCTGCGGCTGTTCCGGGACGAGGAAGCGCTGCACATTCTCCTCAAGATAGTCGAAAGGGATGCTCTTCAGGGACGCTGCGTCCCGAAAAGGAGCACAGATGCCAAACCTCATAATGATCCTTTCTGGGCCGGGTAACGGGCAGGTGCAAAGGAGGCGTATGCATCCTTACATGGTAAGGATACCATAGATGCTGCGCCGAGTGCTATTTCACCCTCATTCGGAATGGGCCGTTCCGAGTCTTAACAGGCGCGTGTGACTGTGCTGGCGCGCACCGAACCAGTTGCCAAGATAGGCCAGGGTGAGCAGGACGAGCAGGAAATTTCTTATAGTCGAAGTAGCAAAGAAGCCGGGGGCGTAGGGGACAAGCAGCGGATCGCTGGCGAACGACGAGTAATAGAAGATGAAGATATAGGAGGTCAGCAGAGAGACGGCGCCCCAGGAGAGCAGCCAGAAGGCGTCGAAGGCGCCGGTGTAGGCCAGCAGGGGCATGAGCCATATAAGGTATTGCGGGCTGAAGACCTTGCCGGTAACAATATAGATCAGGAGCACGGCGATAGCTGCCTGTGCCACATTGAGTTTTCCGCGCCACTGCATCCACAACGTGTAGAGATAGCCGAGCGCGAGAAGGAGCAGGCCGGCGTATGAGATCGGGCCATCGAGGCTGCTGACGATATTGATCGAGCCGTAGCTGGAGACAACCTGCGCTGGCACGCCGAGCCGCGCGGCGATCCAGAGGAACACGCTGCCCGTCGCTTCGATCTGGATGGGACGATTCAGGAAGTAGGCGAACTGCGAGATCACCGCTCCCTGGAAGTTGAGCAGCGCGAAGACTCCGGTAATGCCCACGATCAAGCCCAGGCAGATAAGGCAATTTTTCCAGTACCACCCGCGCACGCCGAGCAGTATTTGCGATATGTCATCCTGAGCGGCAGCAAAGGATCTGGCACGAGCGAAGCGAAGCGCCAGTGTCCCACTGCTCGTCGCGCGCCGGGAAGGGACGCGCGGCTGCTGCGTGCCGCCGGATCCTTCGCTGCGCTCAGGATGACGTGGTTGATGCAGGTTGTTAAACTCCTTGAGACGCCCCAGGCTGCGCTGCTCGGCGATAAAGAGCGGGGGCAGCAACAGGAACGGATAGAGCTTGAGCAGCACGGCAAAGGCCAGCGCGATGTAGGCCGCCGTCCAGTGCTTGCGCTCGGCCGCCATGATGCAGAGCAGCGTGAGCGCTGAGGGCAGCAGGTCGAAGCGCCCCGGCGCGGTGGCGATAGCGCCGATCAGCACGTAGAGCGCGAAGATCGCCGCCGCGCCTCGCGGCCCGTAGCGCAGCAGGAGCCAGTAGATCAGCAGCGCTGTAAGCGCCATCAGTATCGCGAAGACGCCCTGATAATAGGATAGCGGGGCCAGCAACGCCAGCGAGAACGGCAGGAGGGTGAACGGCGGGTATTCCAGCGGCAGCATATGTAATGCTGGCTGCGTTCCCGTGATATTCAGAAATGAGCATTGTGAGGGTGGCAGCAAATGCGCCGCGCTGCTGCCGAACCAGAACGTCAGTGCATAGCACTGGTAACGGGCAGGATCAGACTGCGACCAGAAGATCATCCACGAGACGCCGCAAAACATGCCGAAGGTCACGATAATGATGGGAATATACGCAATGGAGCCGTGACGTGCCAGCAGGGCATCCAGGAAGTGAGCGAAAGATCTTCTCAACTTTAGTGCTGGCTTCGACTGTACCTGTTCTTGCCACAAGAGCGATACCTTCCCCCTCTCGGTTTGACATGATTCGGCGCTGGTGCTACAATCCCGAACAGCGCCCCTCTGCTCGCCATGTGTATCTAGACAAGAGACGAATGGTAGGCGGCGCCAGTCACGTCTGACTATTTTGTCCCCCTCAGGGGATGTTTGATGCTCGGCATCCTCGCCTGTTCTCGCCGGGCATTCGTGCGACTGCGCCGCACAGGGGATGTAACGATGTTGTGGAACAATGCGCGCAGTGCATTGTTCCACAACATCGTTACATCTGGCGAGCGCCGCAGGCGCGAGTAACCTGGGGCTGAAATATTAATAAAGAGACTGCATAATTTTCCATGGAGGGATTTTCAATTGGACAGCAGAAATCGCACAGCATCGAAGACCTTGAAGGTAGGGGATGTTGCCCCTGATTTTACACTCAAAACCAACAATAAACAGGATTGGCGTCTCAGCGATTTTCGTGGCAAAAAGAACGTAGTCCTGGCTTTCGTGCCCTTCGCCTTCAGTGGGGTGTGCTCGACGCAGCTCCCCTCATACGAAGCGGACCTGGAGCGCTTCAGGGATGCGAACACCGAGATCGTGAGCATCAGCATGGATAGCACGTATGCGCTGGATGCCTGGGCCAGATCGATGAATGTCTCGTTCCCGCTGCTCTCCGATTTCTATCCGCAGGGCAACGTCGTTGATCTCTACGGTGTGCGGCACCCCGCCGGTATGGCCGAGCGCGCCCTCTTTGTCATCGACAAGGAAGGCATTATCCGCTATATCGAGATTACGCACACTCCAACCGAGATGCCCGATAATGTCGATCTCTTTGAGGCGCTGAGCGCGCTTTCGTA
>DATGLE010000033.1:0-21747 GCA_035294325.1 Ktedonobacteraceae bacterium
GTTGGCGTTGGTCGGGCCTGGGCGATGGGCAGCTCATGGCGGCGCCTCCGGGCCTGAGCGAGCGCCCCTATGTCTTCGTGCCGCGCCCACTCCGGCGCTTGCCCGGCGCGCTGGGCGGAGGCGGCGCACACCTTGTACTCCGGGATCTTCATCATCGGCTCCAGCACCGGGTTCGTCAACTGGTTCGCTGCCTGAGTGTGCCCGTAATGATACGGGATGAAGAGCGTATCCGGGCGGATCGAGCGCACCACCAGCGCGGGCGCCGTCATCTCGCCGCGCCTCGTGCGCACCGTCACCCAGTCCCCCTCTTTGATACCCAGTTTCTGCGCCGTCTGCTCGTGCATCTCCACCCAGGGATAAGGCGCCATTTCCTTGAGAAAGGGCGTGCGCCGCGTCTGGTTGCCCGATAGATAGTGATAGATGACGCGCCCCGTCGTCAACACCAGCGGATACTCCTCGTCCGGTTCTTCCGCCGGCGGAATATAGGGAACGGGATGGAAGCGCGCCTTGCCGTCGGGGAAGCCGAAGCGCTCTTCATAGAGGCGCGGCGTGCCGGGGTGGTCCGGCGAGGGACAGGGCCAGAAGACGCCGTTCTGCGCCTCGATCTTCTCGTAGGTGATGCCCCAGTAGTCCGACTTCGCGCCACGCGTGCAGCGCCGCAGTTCATCGAAGATCTCGCGCGGCGAGTGAAAATCGAAGTACTGCCCCCGGCCCAGCCGCCGCGCCAGTTCGCAGACGATCTGCCAGTCGCGGCGCGCCTCCCCGGGTGGGTCCGCTGCCCGGTTGTACTTGATGACGCGGCCCTCCAGGCTGGTTGTCGTTCCCTCTTCCTCCGCCCAGACATTGCCCGGCAGCACGATATCGGCCAGTTCCGCCGTCTCCGAGAGGAAGAAGTCCGTCACGACGAACAGATCCAGCCCGCGTAGAGCGCGCTCGACGGTGTGCTGGTCGGGCAGCGAGACCATCGGGTTTGAGCAGATCATGAAGCAGGCGCGGATCTCCTGGCGCAGCATAGCGGGGATCATCAGCGTTGCCGGGTAGCCCGCGTGCGGCAGTTCTTTTTCGTCGATGCCCCACACCGAGCAGATGTATTTGCGGTCTTCCGGGTCCTCGATCTCGCGGCAGCCTGGCAGTTGCGAGGCTTTCTGCCCTACCTCGCGGCCTCCCTGCCCGTTGCCCTGGCCCGTCAGCGTGCCATAACCGGCGCCCGGCCTGCCGAAGTTGCCCGTTGCAAGCGCCAGGTTGATCGCCGCCACTCCATTATCGACGCCCTTGCTCTGGTGCTCCAGCCCGCGCGCTGTGTAGATCAGGGCGGCGTTGGCGTGGCCGTACAGGCGCGCCGCCTCAATAATCGCTTCCGGGCGCAGGCCGCAGACGCGGGCCACACGTTCGGGCGGATACTGCTCGACCAGCGCACGCGTCTCCTCCCAGCCCAGTGTGCGCTCGGCAATGAATTTCTCGTCGATCAGACCTTCTTTGACGATGACGTGCAGCATGCCGTTCAAGAGCGCCGAATCGGTGCCGGAGCGCAGCGGGAGAAAAATATCTGCCGTGCGCGCAATCGGTGTCTGGCGCGGGTCGGCAACGATCAGTTTGCAGCCGCGATCCCTGGCCTGCCATAGATAGCTGGTGACGATGGGGAAGCACTCGCCCACGTTGGCGCCGATGACGAAGATGCAATCGGCGTGCAGCATATCGCTGATGGGGTTGGCGGCCCGGTCAATGCCCAGCGAGCGTTCGTTGGCGCCGGTGGCCGAAGACATGCACAGGCGCCCGTTGTAATCGCAGTGGCGCGTGCCGACGGCCACGCGAGCGAACTTGCCCATCAGATAGCATTTCTCATTGGTCATCGAGGAGCCGCTGTAGATCGCGACGGTATCGTTGCCATACTGCGCCTGCAACTCGCGGAAGCGGCGCGCGATGGTGTCCAGCACCTCATCCCAGCTCGCGCGCTCCAGAGGACTATCTTTGCCGCCGCGCCGCATCAGCGGATAGAGCAGGCGGTCAGGATGGTTGACCGTCTGGTAGGCGGTAGCGCCTTTGGGGCAGAGCATGCCATGATTGAGCGGGAAGTCTTCGCGCGGCTCGACGCCGACCACCTTGCCGTCGCTGACCTTGAGGTACATGCCACACTGCACACCGCAGTAGCAGCAGTGGGTGGGCACGTAGCGATCAACCTGCTCGGTGGTCTTCCAGCGCGCCGGCGCCGCCCACGTTCCACTGTGGAAGTCGAACGTCTCGCCCTGGTCCTGCCCTCGATGAAATATGCCTTTATCTACGCTCATAGATGTTTCCTGCTTACTCTGAAAGGGTGTTTGCTTCTCAGCACCTTGCCCTTGCTGGCTGTTCGCACGGTTTCGCCGCGCCAGGGTTGGAGTATGTGGTGTGGATGGAGCGCTAAGCGCTCCATCCACACCACATACTCCAGGCGGCGAGCGCCGCAGGCGCGAGCACGCGAGAGTGTCGGAAATCAGCCACACCCTGAAAACTATTTTATAAAAAGCGGTTGCCGTTGCGACCAAGCGCGGCGAGGTTGGCCTGGCCGCGCGCGACGCGTTTGCACCTGGGGCAGAGATCCTGCCACCAGAGCGCCCCGGTCTCCTTCAACTCGGTGGTGGCCTTCTTCGGCCGATCAATCGGCTGTTCCGCCGCTGAACGCTCCAGGGGAGCCTCGCGCAGCGTATAATCCTCACCGACTTCGAAAAGCGTCTTCTTGAGATCCTGAATGAAGCGCGCGGGAGCAAATTCTTCTCCGCAGCGTGCGCAGCGCTGCATCGCCGTGCCCTCGCCGGTGCGCCAGTACAGTTCTATGCCCACGGTTGCTGGCCGCTCGATGAGATGGAAGAACTTGCCGAAAGGCAGCGAGATCAGCCAGAGCACCACCACCGCCTGGTGAACCAGCGAAATATACCAGTAGTAGTTGCCAGCCAGCCAGACGCTATCAGCCGTGAGCGCCAGCCCGGTAATGACGATGGACATCAGCAGAGCCAGCGGAACAATGTCGAAACGGAAGCGCTGCACCGCGATCAGCGCCAGGTCGTGGAAGCGGCGGTGGAAGGCCAGCACCAGCCCGATAAAGAGCAGCAGTGCCGTCCAGTCGAGGGCGTGATAGAGCACGAAGCCCAGCACTGAATTGACGGGAAAGGTAAAGAGCGGGAAGCCAAAGAACCACATCTGATATGCCCCATCCGGCGTCTGAGTGAAGCGTTCCCAGCCGAAGGTCAGCGGGAAGGTGATGAGGCAGGACAGGATCACGCCCCAGAAGATGCACTGGTGCGTCACCCAGCGATAGAGGCCGCGCCGGCGAATAAACTGCTGCGCGAAGAGGTCGGCGATGGCGCCGGGGATCAGCGTCGTATAGCGGCGAAAGTTCTCATAGGAGAAAAAAAGCTGCCAGCTCCGACGCCAGTAGCGGCCGGTGGGTGGGCGCGCCAGCCAGAATGTATACTTGTAGGTCACAGCCGCTACCGCGAAGACCGTGGCGACGGCATAGCCGATCAGCGCCGCATCGAACCAGCGGAATCCACGCGATCCGGCGGCGATGAGTAAAACAAGGATAATAGCGGCCAGAATACCGTAGCAGATTGAACGTACACGCAAGCTCAGCGCGAAAAAGCCGCGCGGATGTGGCTTGCTGGCGCCTGCCGTGCTGGCCGGAACTGGATCTGAAGGTATAGCGGATTGTGCCATATTCTCTGTCCCTCCTGCTCTCTTCCTGGCCTGGGAACTATACAGTATCGTAGCTTATAGTCAAATACTAGTGCAAACACAAGTATTTTACTGTGATGAAAGTTACATCAAATCCGATTGAAAAGTGTACAAAGCGGGAGGTTCACCTCCCGCTTTGTACACTTTTCAATCGGATTTGATATTAATGCCTATGGCGCGCTTCCACTCACCAGCTTTCCTTTGTCATAGATTCCGATGCGCGTGGTTGGGCTATAATTGCTTGCGGCGGGCGCAAACGAATAATCGTTGCTCTGATTGTAGTTCGACCAGTCGCTTTTATGCACGCGTACCTTGATTTCTGTGCTGGCGCCCGCCGCCAGTTGACCGCCGGCGAAGCTTATCTCAAGGTAGGTATCCGCCCCGGGGCGCGCCGGGACCATCTGTATGATTCTGGCGCGAACGTTCTGGCAGCCGATGGTAACGTAGTCGCAGGCGAATACCTGCTGCTGCGGCGAATCGGCGGTATACCAGTAGCGCAATGCGACATCCGTCAGGGAGATCGGGCTGCCTCCCGTGTTGGTCAGTTTCAATGATGGCTGGATCTGATTGGAGGAGGGATTCGGATTTCCGTTCTGGTAGTCCAGCCGCAGCGCTCCCTGCTGTACGGCAACGGCGGTTGTCGCTGTCGGGACGGGTGTCCGGCGCGGCATTTGCGTCGTCTGTACGTTCTTGCCCAGTGGGAAGAGGATGCTGTGCAACTGGTTCTGTTTGGCGGTATTGACCGTCTGCCAGTCGTCTTGCAGGATGCCGCCGGTATCCCCGGAATCCGGGTTCCAGCTCCAGTACGTCCAGCTAAAGCCGCTCACACCGGTCCCCAGGTAGCTTATCAGGCTGCTGAACCACTCTTTATCCTGCTCGGTCTGCAACCTGGTCCCGAATTCGCCAACCCAGACGGGGGCGATGCCGTCCTTCTGCACGTAGCCCCAGTACTGATCCCAGATCCCCGGCAGGTTGCGAGGATAGTCCGGCGCTGAGAAGTAGGCATGGTAGGAGACGGAAGCCGGG
Source organism: Ktedonobacteraceae bacterium (assembly GCA_035294325.1). Taxonomy (GTDB): domain Bacteria; phylum Chloroflexota; class Ktedonobacteria; order Ktedonobacterales; family Ktedonobacteraceae; genus DATGLE01. Next base: position 4,735 of record DATGLE010000033.1, read on the forward strand.
TAGTCGTGTACCGAGTAGACGAGGTGGTGCGGCACCTTCAACTGGACGGGGCTATCTTTAACGCCTTCAAGGTTGCCTCCCCACCAGTAGCAGTTGCCGCCCTGCGTCGTGCCGCCTGGCCCGTAGCAGTCCACGCCTTCGACAAAGATGAGCCAGTTGGGATTGACTGCCAGAATGGCGTTGCCGGCTCTTTCCGCCGCTAATCTCCAATCGAGGGCGGGATTGCCGCAGCCCCAGCAGGCCGGGGCGTGCGGCTCGTTGTGCAGGTCCGCTCCGATGACCAGCGGATTGTCCTTGTAGTGCCGCGCGAGCATTTGCCAGTCGGCTATCCAGCGCGACTCGGGATAGGCGCTGGTGTACCAGAGCGCCGACTGCCCGCCGGCGTCGGGCCGATGCTGATCCAGGATGATGTGCAGCCCGATGCCGGTAGCATAGTCGATAACCTTATCCATGAGTTGCAAGCCCTGAAGCCCCTGCAAGTCAGGATTCTTATTGTAATCGATGCCGGTGGGCTGGCTGGTCTTATCAAAAAGCTGGTTGGAGTAGGGCAGGCGAATGGTGTTGTAGCCCAGGCTCTTGATCTGGTCCAGCATGCTCTTATAACTGCGCTGCTGTAGACCGTGCACCACAAACGTGTTCGTCTCGAACCCGAACCAGTTCACGCCCGCTATGCGCACGGGCTGGTTGTCCGCGTCCACAATCTGCGCGCCATCGGTGTGCCACGGACCTTTCCCCAGGCCCGCATTGACCGGAGTCGGCGGCTGCAATAGAAAGTAGGCGGCGATTCCCAGTGAGGTACCCAGCAGCGCCAGGGCCAGTATGATGCTGCCCAGCAGCCGGCGCGATAGCCTGGCCGGCCTCTGCTGCGGAGGAGGCGGCTGCGAAGGATGCAGCGGCTCGGTTGGCTGATTATATGGAGTCATCATCATCTCTCTCCCGGAGGTTCCAAAAAAAGCCCGCATATTACGTACTGATTACCTGATAGATTTGTATTTGCGTTCCGTCTTTGCTGGAGCCAAAGGATGCTCGCCTGATAGCGTGGTGCAGCGCCTGGTTCAGCAGTTCGTACTGCCGCTCGCCTTTGATTTGCTGCATCATCGTAGCGTCGACGACGAGGAAGTTGATCTGCTGCCAGTTTCCCTTCAATTCTTTATAGAATACCGTTGGATCGAGCACGGTCTCCGAGTAGATCTGGGCATGGGCGAAGGGTTGCCCGCTGCCAGCAGCTATGCTCCCCGGCTGGCGGAGATCGGCGAACATATAGCTGCTGGTGATAATCACAGCGTTGCGCGGCACGTTGTTGCGTACCCAGAGCATCGCCTGCTGCTGTGGCTGTGCTGCGTTCGGTGACACCAGGGGGAGCGCGCGTTGTATGCCCGCCGGGATCAGGAGACCGATGAGCGCGAAGAGCAGCAGCGCTCGCACGAGGTCGAAGCCGGCTTTGCGCGTGAGCCAGCGCAGGGGCGTATTGAGCGCCAGGGCGATATTGATTGCCAGGAAGGGCAGCATGGAGATGATGGCGGTGGGATAGACCGTGCTGCTGACCAGCAGGAAGGCCCACATGCTGCCCAGGAAGAAGGCCGCCAGCAACTGGAAGCGATTGACCGTGCCGCCCAGGACATTGATGAACATGGCGATAGTGCCGGCCACGAAGATGACCGGATCGGTCTGCATCCATGTATTCCACGTCGTGCGGAACTGGCCGCTGACTGGAGGAGCCTGCAATTCTTGCAGCAGCGTGCCGATCAGGCTGGGATGTGATCCCTTATTCGCCGAGAGCACGCCCGGCGGCAGTAGTTCTCCTTTGAGCACGGCGAGCAGGATATAGGCCGAGGTGATCGCCAGGGCGATATAGATGAAGGTGAGCAGCGAGAACTTGCGCTGGAATGGTGTGGCGTAGAGCCAGACCGCGTAGAGCATTGCCGGAACGAAAAGTACAAAGGTCTCCAGGCTCAGCAGAGCAAGGCCCAGGGCTATCGCGGCCAGAGCAAAGGTGCGCATTTTGCTCTTGCCTGTAGTTATCAGGCAGAGCGAGACCAGCAGCCAGAACGTGGCGATGTTGTCGATCAGCACTTCGCGCCGGTAGATCAGGCTGAGGGGCGAGAGGGTATAGATGACCATCGCCAGCAGCGCCGCGCTGCGACTTCCGCTCAGGCGGCTTGTAATCAGGTAGAGCAGCGCCGAACTTCCCGCCGCGAGCGCCAGCATAAACACGCGCCCGCTGTTGATCGCGCTGCCGAAGCTGGCGAGTCCGCCGGTCAACTGCGCCCAGGCCGCAAGTTGCAGCCAGCCGATGGGCGGATGGCTGTAGGTATAGGTGTACGGCGTGAGCATGCCATGCAGCATCGCCCAGGCATTCGCCATATAGGTGCCTTCATCCGGCGAATAGGCCGGATAATTGAAGATGTTGAGACCCTGGAGGATAAGCGTGACCGCCAGGACAAGCGCAACCGCCAGCGACTCCAGCCAGCCCGGAATAGCGATCTCGTGCCGGAGCGACGATGTGGCGGTGTCGACCTGAGGCAGCAGGCGCGTCTGTGCTGCCATGAGTCTCTGCTTCTCGATGGAAACCCAGCGCACGCGCTCCAGAATGGTCGCATTGCCGCCCGCCCTCTGGAGCGATCCTGTTTTCAAAAGCGGCGTAACAACATGCACGAAGAAGTTGGTCGTGCGAAACATGGTGACGTTGCCGGGATCCTTCTCCGGCTGCTGCGGCCCCGGCGCATTCGCTGGATACGGCGGCACGGGTGGATATTGTGGCGGCCCTCCTGGATATGCCTGCCCTCCCGGCGGCTGCACCGGTTGCTGGCCCTGTTGATTTGATTTCTTCATAACGTTCAACCCTTTCTCACAGGCGCGTGCTTGCTCGCTCCGCGAGTCACGCCCTGCATATCCCATCGATTAATTGCCACGGTGTTGTCCAATATGGGCCGTTTTCTCCCAGTTCGAGGCTCCCTGTATCTGCCGCAGTACGGCGCGTATTGCCCCGATGCCCAGCAAGATCTGGTAAGGGAGGAAGGCGACAATCAGGGTGAGCGCCTCGCTCCACTTCCATTTGCGGTGGTGGACCTTGACAAATTCGTGCAGTCCCGCCACGCTGAGGAAGAGGGTGAAGACGAAACAGTAGAACGGCATGAAAGTGAGGATCGCCATCCACACCGGCAGCTTGACGAAGAAAAACATCAACACCGAGACCGGCAGCATCAACGCGAAGAATGCCTGTACTTCGGGTAGAATGAGCACGTACAGGGCGAGCATACGCTGTGAAAACTTCTCCAACTGCCGCCAGCGCCCGGCGAAGAGGATCTGGATAAAGCCCTGGTTCCAGCGCGTGCGCTGCTTGATAAATTGCTCGATGGTATGCGGCGTCTCTTCCTTCGTCACAAACTCGTCATCGTAGAGGATGCGGACCCTGGCCTTCGCGATACACAGGCGGATGCCCAGGTCGGCATCTTCGGTCAGCGTCGTGTGGTCCCAGCCGCCGAGGTATTGCATGAGGTCGCGCTTCACAAAGACCGTGTTTCCGCCGAGCGGCGTCATGCCGCAGTGCGCGAAGAAGTGCAGCGCCGACTTGAACCAGAAGAAGTACTCCAGAACGTTGAGGAAGCAGAACCATTTGGTATTGTGATTCATCAGTTGCACGCCGCTCTGTACGACATCAACCGGCTCGTTGAGGAAGGTGGTGTTAATCACTTGCAGGATGTCGGGATGGGGTTCGTCCTCGGCATCAAAAATGGTGACGATATCCCCTTTCGCGACCCTCAGCCCTAAATTGAGCTGGTGCGGCTTGCCGCCGTGCTTGTCGCTGGTAATCAACAACTGGACGTTGGGCGCGCGCAACTCGTTCAATTTTTCCTGCGCTACTTTGATGGTCCCGGTATCATGCTCACGTAAAAGGGCGATGATCTGCACGAGTTTCCTGGGATAATTCAGGTCGTAGACCTTTTGAATGGTGTACGCGTAGACATCCTCTTCATGATAGGCCGGCAGCAGGATGGTGAAGGAGAGACGCGGCTCCCGGTATATTGTGGGAGCGCTGTTGAGCCATGCCTGCTTCGGCTCCTCCCAGATGTAGAGCAGCAGCCGGATATTGAAGATGGCCTGAATCGTCATGAGGACGATGATGGCGAGGTAAAGGTATTCCAGAATAGTAGTGATGCCTGGCATGCTCATATCCCTCCTTTAACATGTGAATGCGTCTGCTACATTTGTGCTACAGATGAGATGCTGCACAGCGGGCGCGCTTTGCTGTGTGTTCTCTATATTGTTGAAGCTAAAAGCCTCGTCGCTCCCATTGCGATGCAGTATGACTACGCTCATGCCATGTCCGCCCAGGGTCAGCGTTGCACCCTTCCATGGGCCGAGCGGGAGCAGGCCGGAGTTACCTGCGCTGACCTGCTGGCTTACGTCGGATTTATTGATGAAAAGGATGCTGACGGTGTTGTGCTGCTGGTCCTCTGCTGCGTAGACGCTGACTGGCCCCTGAGTGGCAGGCAGCGGAACAACGTAGCGCTGGAGCCGGGCGAACAATTGCATAGTGCGCAGCATGGCGGTCTCCCTGAGATCCTGCTGAATGAAGAGCGGAAAGGGTGTATCGACGCCCTCGGTTGAGAAGAAGGCAACGTACTCGACATGGTTATTCATCAGGGTTCCGAGCGTTTCGGCCCACCAGAGCGCGGCCAGGTCGGGCGCGGGCACGACCTTCCCCGGGCTGGTATTGATTTCGGTAATGGCGATGGGCAGATCCTCGCCAAACTGCTGCCGGATGGTCTGGCGCAGCGCTGGCAGGAGGCTGTTCAAGGCCGTCGGCTCGTTGAGCAGGTCTACAAAGTTTTTCTGGGCGTTATCGAACGGATACCAGTGGAACGAAACGCCGTCGAGCAGGTGGAACGGGAGAGCGTGGGTGCGCTCGTACTGCGCGATCTGTGTCAGGAAACTGCCCATCCACAGCTTACCGGCGGCGTCTCGCGGCCCCTGCTGCCCCTGGTAGCGGCTGATCTCAGGCCCGAAGATCTTGATGCCCGGATCTTTCTCGTGCATAGCCAGGGAGTAGGCAATAAATGCCTGGGTATATGCATCGACGGTATATCTCTGCCCTGTATCGGGATTGATGAGCAGGTCCGGTTCGTTGCCGATGGTCCAGTATTTGATGCGGTGAAATGGCGCTTTCGTGCCCTGGCGCTGAATGCTCTCTGGATTGTTCATATAGTCTACGAGCAGGGCGGCACGACTGGCGCGGGTGCGCAGGGGTACCGGCGTCACATCGAGCGGGTCCGAAAGCTGGGCCTGCATAATACCCTCGGCGCCGACCTGGTTCAAGAGGGTGCTGAAGTCGTTGAGCTGCGCCGTCGAAAGCGTGTGCTCCTCGCCCCAGTTGCCGCCGGGGAAGCGTAGCAGCTTGATATTGGCCGAACGCAGTCCGTTAATGACGCGCTGGTCATAGCTCATGAAGCCTCTGCCGCCCTGGTCCTGGGCGCTGGTTCCTGCTCTGGGGAAGACATTGCTGCCCAGAAGGTAAGGACTGGCGGCGAAACCCTGGTTGAGATCGAGTTGTAGCGCCTGCTGTCCCGGAACCTGAATGGCGAGCGTCGTCTGATCTCTGTACAGGTCGGCGGCTGCGGAAGCGGCGGCGATAATCAGCGCGCAGAGCAGCAGGAGCAGGGGCAGCAGCCTGCGGGATCCTCGCCTGACAGGTGGTCGACCAGCAGGAGCGGGCGTCCAGGCCGGCCTGGCCTGTGGCGGGAGCGGGGGCGTGGGGTTCATATTGCTCATGTTAGAGCGCATAGCATGGCTATAGTTCTGCATAGTCTGTACCTTCTTTCTCGCCTGCTACCTGGGCTGCCACACATGTACAGTACTATCCGCGCTCGCCGAAGCAATGCGCTTTCCATCGGGCGACCAGGCCAGAGCATTGATAGCCCCCTTATGGCCCCGATAGGTGAAGATGACCTTTCTCCCCACGACCTGCCACACGAGAACGATGCCATCGGTATCACCGGAGGCAATGAAGTTCCCATCGGGCGACCAGGCTACGGCACGCACGGGATTGACATGGGTATTGCTCTTGTGGCCGGTAAAGAATGGCGGGATGCCGGTTCCGTTAACGCCGTTGGAGATCTGCACGGTCTGGTCGGCTCCAGCTGAGGCGACGAAGCTCCCCTTTGGCGACCAGGAGAGAGCGTAGACCTCGTTCTTGCCATGCCCGCCGTAGTTAAAGATCTGATCTCCAGCATTGAAGTGATCCCCATGCTGCACCGTCGCCCAGTCGCGCAGCGTGCCATCCCACGAGCCGGAGGCCACGCTGCTATCATCGGGCTGCCAGCCTATGCAGAGCACGCCGGCGGTGTGGCCGCGAAAGTCGAAAGCCAGCGCTCCATTGCCGGCCTGCCATACCTGCACGGTCCGATCTTCGCTGACCGAGGCGAGCATGGCGCTATCGCTCGACCAGGACACGCCATTGACGCGATCACGATGGCCCTTGTAGGTGAAAACCTTTGTGCCGTTCGCCGCGTTCCATACCTGTGCCGTTGTGTCCTGGCTCCCCGAGGCGATCAGCCTGCCATTGGGCGACCAGGCTACCGCCGCGACCTCCTCCGTATGCCCGGAGTAGATGAGCTTACGCTGCCCGCTCTGCGCGTCGAAGATCTGGACGAATCGATCGTCGCTGGCCGAGGCGATCAGCCTGCCATCAGGCGACCAGTCCACGGCATTCACGCTTGCCAGGTGGCCGGTGAAGATCAGAGCGCCTTTGTTATTGACAACCGTTGGCGTGGCCGGCGGAACATCGTCCGGCTTGACAGTCGGCGGCGCTGGCTGCGCCAGTCTCTTCGAGAGGATATACCAGCCGCCCGCACCTCCCAGCGCTGCCAGCCCGACGAGGCCGGCGGCGAAGGCGCGCCGCGTCATTGTGCTGCCTTCCCCGCGTCGCGGCGCCAGTGTGCTATCCTTGAAGACCGGCACGGGCGTGGCGGGAGGAGGATTTTGCGCTGCCAGGATGAGGGGCGCCTGCGCGGGGACAGCCGGAGGGACCTGCGTGGCGGCTACTTGAGGCGGAGGCGCGACCTGCGCCGGGGCCGGCGGCACGATTTGTCGGGGCATAACCGGTGGCGGAGGCGGCACCCGTTGTCCTCCTGATGCGGGACGCCTGGCATCCAGCGCCTGTTGCAGCGTGTTGATGAACGTCCAGACATCGGGAAAGCGCTGCCGGGGATCCTTCTCCAGCGCCTTCATCACTGTCTCCTCGATCTTCGTAGAGATGCCCTGCGCCTTCTGTCGCAGCGCGGGCGGCGGCGTATGCACCTGCTTGTCGGCAATCTCAAGGTAGGAGCCGGTAAATGGCAGTTCCCCGCTGAGAAATTCGTAGACGATGATGGCAAGTGAATATTGATCGCTGGCCGCTGTTGCCCTTTTCTGTATTTGCTCCGGCGCGCTATAGGCGATGGCCTCTTTCATTGTCTCGCCTTCAGCGAATCTAACGCGCTTTCGATTCTGCTTGATGGCTTCGATGGTAAAGCCCCACAGCAGGATGTGGTTGTCCCTGTCCAGCAGGATATTTTCTGGCCTTACATCTCCGTGTACAATCTTCTGGTCATGCGCGTATTGCAGAGCGGCGGCGACACGCTTGAGATATGGCAGGAATTTCGCAAGCGGCACTATGGTTCCTGATGGGTAAACCTGTCTTAGCGAAACGGATGATATGTAATCGGTGATAAGAAAGGCATAGTGATTCTCTACGTCTGCGTCCCGCAATTTCAGTATGTGCGGATGTTCTAACTTGCGGAGGGTTTGCGCTTGCGCAAGAAAGTCTTCGCGCAGCTCGGCTATCAGCGGGGGGCGCAGTACTTCGATCTGCACCAGTGCGTTGTGTGAGGTATGGCGTCCAATATAGGTTTCCGCCAGCTTGCCTCGATTCAGTGTCCCGATAACCTGATATTGCCCGATGTTCTGCCCTTTTTGAAAGGCCCCGGCGACTTGCTTCCCATCCATGAACTATACTCCAGTGACATCCATGAAGCGTGTGCTCGTGAGAGGCGTACCCCTATCGACCAGAGGGTTAATACGCCCTGAGCCTGGCCGTCTTGTAGCTGAGGAGTCCAGCTAATCGCAAGCGGTCAGTCTGCTTCTGGCAGGGAGTATACACGAGTTTCTCATGGATGGGAACGGTATAAATCACTAATTTGCCGTGATAGTCATCACATATGACTTGATTCACATCTGTGTTAATAATGCGCGCAGCACGGCGGCGTTGGAGTGCTCGCTATCGTGCGCCGCGAAGACCAGCGTGAGCGGCCCTCGCTGCGCCATCTCGTGCAGTTGCGCCAGCGCATCTTTCGCCGGAGCTGCGGCCAGCTCGGCCTCGTAGCGCTTGCGAAACTCCGCGAATTTTTCGGGATCGTGGCCGTACCATTTGCGCAGTTCATTGCTCGGCGCGACCTCCTTGAGCCAGAGATCGATATGCGCGCGTTCCTTCGAGAGGCCGCGCGGCCAGAGGCGCTCCACCAGCACGCGCGTCCCGTCGCTCTCCTCCGGCTCATCATACACCCTCTTGAGAGCAATCGTCGATTTCTTCGTCATTGAATACCTCCTTAGATTGTGCTTGATGCCCGGCACCTCCTCATCGGACGTTCGCGCGGCTCGCCATGCGAGGTGGATACTCGCCATGCAAGGTGGATACTCGCCATGCAAGGTGAATGCTCGCCATGCAAGGTGGATAGGAGATTGTGGAAAAATGCGCGCAGCGCATTTTTCCACAATCTCCTATCCACCTTGCGAGCGCCGCAGGCGCGAGCACGCAAGAGGGCCAGGAATTCTTCCACACTGTAAAGTAAATTTGTGCGGCGATCCCCGTGAGAAAACTGTAACCTCCCAATGATATAGTATATAGTAAATAAAAGTGCGCGCATTAATCCATAAGAGGCCCAACTATGGGAACAACAACCTTCTCAAAACGACAGCGCTTCGGCAGTGGATTCCTGGCCGGTCTGGTGGCCGGAATCATCGCCAGCGCTCTCATGCTCCTCCTGAGCGTCACCGTGGGCGGTATCTCATTACCAGAAGTCTTTGGCTCGGCGCTGATCGGCTGGATGCCGCCATCCCTCTTTGAGTATCTCCACCAGTTGATCGGGGCCGACGCCAAATTTTACCTCTTCGACGGCATTTTTGTAGGGCAGTGTCTTGTATTCGCCCTTTGCGGCGGCGCGTACAACCTGATAATCCCTGCGCTCAGCAGGGGCCGCGAACAACTATCCTGGAGCGATGGCCTGCTGCTCGCCCTGATTCTCTGGCTGCTCACCGGCCTGCTCTTCCTTCCCGCGACGGGCGCGGGCGCCTTCGGCGCATCCCTTGTCAGCGGCGCGTTCAATACGATGCTGAGCCTGGCCGCCGTGGGGCTGGCTTTCGGCCTTCTGTTCGTGCTCACGCAGAACTGGCTCGTGCTGCGGCGGCTGCGCGCGCAGGGGAAACCGGTGGAAGACATCATCGAGGAGCAGGGTCTGTCGAGACGCGTCGTCCTGCGGCGTGGTATCGTGATCGTCGGCGTCGGCGCCCTGGGCGTGCTCGCCTGGCGCTTCATCAGCGGCGCAGCGGCGGCAACCGCGCCCGTCGCGCGGCTGGCGCAGAGCTTCAAGAGCAAGATCACACCGCCGCCGGTGCCCAACTACGACACCAACTTTCGCCTCGTAGAGCAGTTATCTCAGGAAGTGACGCCGAACGAGCAGTTCTACCTGGTCTCCAAGAACCTCTTCGCCGATCCTACTGTCAGTGCGTCAGAGTGGCAGTTAAAGGTCTACGGACTGGTCGAGCATCCCTACACCCTGAATTACAGCCAGTTGCAGGCGCTGCCAATGCAGCAGCAGTACGAGACGCTGATGTGTATCAGCAACGATGTTGGCGGGCCATACATGAGCAACGCGCTCTGGAAGGGCATTCCTCTCAAAGATCTCCTGGCGCGCGCCGGGGGAGTGAAGCGGGGAGCAACGAAGGTCGTACTGCACGCCTACGACAACTACACTGACAGCATCCATCTCTCAAAAGCCCTGGAGCCGACGACACTGGTGGCACTGGAGATGAACGGCGCGACGCTGCCGCACGAGCATGGCTTTCCCGCGCGCCTGCTGGTGCCCGGTATCTATGGCATGAAGCATGTCAAATGGATGACGGGCGTCGAGGTCGTGAACTACGATTTCCAGGGCTACTGGCAGCAGCGCGGTTGGAGCGATCCCGCGCCTGTGCGCATGACCTCGCGCATCGATACGCCTATCGCCGGCGTGACCGTGCCCGCCAACAAGCCGGGCTATATCGCCGGCGTGGCCTTCTCCGGCAACAGGGGCATCAGCGAGGTGGATGTCAGCCTCGATGGCGGTCAGACGTGGCGCCGCGCGGCCCTGAAGCGGCCTCTGTCGGATCTTACGTGGGTACTGTGGGAACTGCCCTGGAAGCCTGCGCCGGGCAGTTACACGATTGTTGTGCGCGCCGTCGATCTGGAGGGCAACGTGCAGGACCCGGATGTTGCGCCTCCACTGCCGAACGGCTCCTCCGGCTACCATAGTATCATCGTAAACGTTGCACAGAAATAAGAGGGTATGATGGCGTGGGAAGATGCCCGGGGGAAGATGCCCGCAAGGGGGGCAGGTGCAAGAGGGTATGATGGCGTGGGAAGATGCCAGGGGGAAGATGCCCGCAAGGGGCATCTCTACATGTGGAGATGCCCCTTGCGGGCATCTTCCCCCTCTCTTATGCAGAAATGTTTAGAAATTCCAGCATCAGCGTATTCACTGCATCCGGTTTTTCCTGCTGCACCCAGTGGCCGCTATCGGGAATGCGCTTGATCTGAATGTTCGGTACCCACTGCTCAAGGCCGTGCGTCAGTTCGATGCCCAGCGCGATATCCTGCTTGCCCCAGATCAGCAGCGTCGGCACGTCGATAATAGCCCCGGCACCGGCGCGCAGTGAACGCATGCGGCGAAAGAGCGTGCGGTAGTAGTTGATGCTGGCGGTCAGCGCGCCCGGCTTGCTCATGGCATCACGGTAGCGCTCGATCACATCGGGCGGGAAGGCTGACTTCTGGACGGCGCTCGCGTAGAGCATCCTGCCAATGACGGCGGCATGGTTGCGGCCCAGCACGTATTCGGGCAGCCAGGGTAATTGAAAGAAAAACATGTACCAGCTTTTGCGTAATTGCCGCCAGGTGCGCAGTTCGCGGGCGAAGGCGGCAGGATGGGGCGCGTTCAGGACGATGAGCCGTTCGGTCATCTGTGGATAGCGGGCGGCGAAAGCCCAGGCCAGCGCGCCGCCCCAATCGTGACCGACAATAATGGCTTTATCGCGCTCCAGCCCTTTGATGAGTCCCACGATGTCGCGCAGCAGCGTCGAGACGTTGTAGCCCTTGCTCGGCTTATCGGTCTCGTTGTAGCCGCGCAGATCGGGCGCGACGACCATGTAGCCATGCCCGGCGAGAAACGGGATCTGGTAGCGCCAGGAGTACCAGAATTCGGGAAAGCCGTGCAGCAGCACCACAAGAGGACCTTCGCCCTGCGTGACGTAGTGCATGCGAATGCCGTTGGTAATGATGTCGCGGTGCTGCCAGCTTTCCGTCGTTGCCATTCAGGATGTCCTTTTATTGAATGGTGAGAGAGGGGATGGGGGCAAGCCCCATCCCTACACCCACAAATGTAGAGATGCCCCTTGCGGGCATCTGGTCCCATGCGGGCATCTGGTCCCGTGCGGGCATCTGGTCCCGTGCGGGCATCTGGTCCCGTGCGGGCATCTGATTGCTATATCCTGATGTTATTCTACATTCGTATCGTTATAGATGATAGCGCGTTTCACCTGCTCGATCAGGTCCGTCACAGGGATGCCGCGCGGGCAGGCATCGGTGCAGTTGAAGATGGTGCGGCAGCGCCAGACGCCATCGCGCTTGCCCAGGATCGCCAGGCGTTCGGCGGCGCCCTGATCGCGGCTATCGAAGATGAAGCGGTGCGCGTTGACAATAGAGGCCGGGCCAACCCAGTCGGGATTGCCCCAGATCGACGGGCAGGAGCCTGTGCAGGCGCCGCAGAGGATACACTTTGTGCCCTCATCGAAGCGCGCGCGCTCCTCGGGACTCTGCAAACGCTCGGTGCCGGGTTCGTTGTCGTAGTTAATCAGATAGGGTTTAATCGACCTGTACTTCTCAAAGAACTGCTCCATATCGACGACCAGATCTTTGATGACCGGGTAGCCAAGCATTGGCTCGATGGTGACGCGTTCGCCCACGTCGCGTATGAGCACCTTGCAGGCCAGCCGGTTGCGCCCGTTGATGCGCATGGCGTCGGAGCCACAGACACCGTGAGCGCAGGAGCGGCGGTAGGTCAGGGTGCCATCCATCGTCCATTTGACCGTATTCAGGGCGTCGAGCAGGCGATCAATGGGATCGGCCTCGACGGTGAATTCGTCCCAGTACGGCTTGCTATCCCGCTCAGGATCATAGCGCTTGATACGCATTTGAATTTTCATCTATTTCTCCTCAGAAGGGGAAAGAGGTTTTTCGGGGGACACCCCCGTGCCCCCGTCAGGGGACTGCCATCCCCTGCACCCCTGCGTTACCTCAAAGGGGGAAAGAGGTATGTCGCGGGCCAGTTCTCCGCGTGACGTATCTCGTGCCCCCGTCAGGGGACTGCCATCCCCTTGCACCCCTGCTCTCTCCTAATATTTGCGCTCCTTTGGCTTGAAGAGAGGATCGTCGAGCAGGATTACATCCTTATAATCCAGGCGCACATCGTGCGCTTTCGTGCCCTTGTACGCGAGAGTGTGCTTGAGCCAGTTCGCATCATCGCGCTTTAGATAATCCAGGCGATAGTGCGCACCACGACTCTCTGTGCGTGCCAGCGCGCCATGGATAGTCGCCTCGGCGCAATCGAGGAGGAAGCCAAGCTCGATGGCCTCGACCAGTTCTGTATTGAAGCGCTTGCCTTTATCCTGCAACTGCACGTTATTATAAGCATCTTGCAGGCCAGCAATAGTATCAAGAGCATGGCGCAGGCCGCGATCCTCGCGTTCCACAAAAACTCTCTCCATCATCTCGTTCTGTAGCTCAGAGCGGATGCGGGCCGCCGATGCGCCGCCTTTTGACGTGTAGAGGCGCTCCACCATCTCGCGCGCGTAAGCCTCTGGCTCCGGCGGCAGAGGCGCGTGATCGTTCTCGCTGATGAACTGCCCCATATGCTTACCGGCACGGCGTCCGAAAACGATCAGGTCCACCAGCGAGTTCGTGCCCAGCCGGTTCGCGCCGTGGACCGAGACGCAGGCGCACTCGCCTGCCGCATAGAAGCCGGGGAGCGGCGTCCACTGCGGATCGACGACCACGCGGCCCTCCAGGTCCGTCGGGATGCCGCCCATTGCATAGTGCGCCGTCGGCTGGATCGGCACCGGCTCGGTAATCGGCTCGACGCCCAGATAGTTGCGCGCGAAGTCGGTGATATCGGGCAGCTTCTTGTTGATAACCTCGGCCCCCAGGTGGCGCAGATCGAGGTAGACATAATCTTTGCCATCGATGCCGCGCCCCTCGTGAATCTCCTGGAGCATACAGCGAGAGACGATATCGCGCGGCGCCAGGTCCTTGAGCGTTGGCATATAGCGCTCCATAAAGTACTCGCCCTTGCCGTTGAGAAGCTTCGCGCCCTCGCCGCGCGCCCCCTCGCTCAGCAGCACGCCCACTTTGTAAAGGCCCGTGGGGTGGAACTGGTACATCTCCATATCTTCGAGAGGGATACCCCGCCGGTAGGCGATCGCCATGCCGTCGCCCATGCAGGCAAAGGCGTTGCTGGTAACGCGCCAGGCGCGGCCATAGCCGCCGGTAGCGAAGAGCACGGCTTTGGCGTGGAACGTCGAGATCTCGCCGCTGCGGATCTCCATCGCCACGACGCCGCAGGCGCGTCCCTCGTTAATGAGCAGATCGAGCACAAGATATTCGTTGAAGAAACGCACCTGATTCTTGATCGAACTCTGGTACATGGTCTGCAAGAGCATGTGCCCGGTGCGGTCAGCGGACTTGCACGAGCGGTGCACGGGCGCCTCGCCATAGTTGCGTGTATGGCCGCCGAAGAGGCGCTGATCGATGCGGCCATCGGGTGTGCGATCAAAGGGCATGCCGCGATGCTCCAGTTCGTAAACGGCATCGATAGCATCGCGCGCCAGGATTTCAGCCGCCGGCTGGTCCACCAGGTAGTCGCCGCCCTTGACCGTATCGTACATGTGCCATTTCCAGTGATCCTCTTCCAGGTTGCCCAGAGCGGCGGCGATGCCTCCCTGCGCGGCTCCGGTATGTGAACGCGTGGGGTAGACCTTGCTGAGCACCGCGACGCTGGCCTGCGGGAGCTGCATCGCGGCCATCAGGCCAGCGCCGCCAGCGCCGACGATGACGACATCAAATTTAAAGTACATGGTATTACCTCGTTCCGTCTAGTGCAGGCATGCCTGCCCGGCGGGCGAGACAGCCTGGAAAGTAATCAGCGTAAGCGTCCCCAGCATAAAGAAGATCAGGAGCAGCGTTGCCGACGCCGATAGCAGCACAATGCGTGTGCGCGGATTGTGCACATAATCGTCGATGACCACGCGCAGGCCGTTCATGCCGTGTGTCAGCGCAATCGTCAGCAGGAGCCAGTCGAAGAGGCGCCACCAGGGGTTCGCGTAGCGCGCCGCGACGAACGCGTAGGTTGTGCAGGCAACGTCAGTGGTGATATGCATGAGAATCAGGTGGATAATGACCAGTACGAAAAGGGCGACGCCGGAGATACGAAAATAGTACCAGGAGAAGGTTTCAAAGCCGCCGCCCGCTGGGCGTGAGCCGCCATACAATCTTGACAAACCTGACATGTACTATGCTCCTCTAGTGGCCGGCACTGGCCGTGGTGGGTAACTGGAAAAACCAGGCAACGACGGGGGTGAACGCCGGCCTCAGAATAATAATGGCGAACGGGATAAAAATAGCAATAGTGACCACCAGGGCGGCAATGAACATCACCTTCTGATAGAGCACGCCTTTCCTCCAGAAATCAATGACCATGATACGCACGCCGTTGAGCGCATGGTAAAATACGGCGGCGACCAGCGCCAGGGAGAGCAGGCGCACGATCACGCTATCAAACAGGAGAATGCCATCGTTATAAACCCTGGGGCCGAAGCCGAGCAGCGAAACATCAACGATATGGACCAGCAGAAAAAGGAGAATGCCCAGCCCTGAGATGCGGTGGAACAGCCAGGACCACATGCCCGATTGACCTTTATACATCTTTCCCTCGATTCCGGGGCGAGAGTCGGGGGATGAGGCGGGCGGACGCAGGTGCCCCCGGCCTCGGGGGAAGGTATCTTACCGGGGCACCGGCCCTGCGTTCGTTCTTCGGCCTCCTGGCTCTTGCTCTCGCCCACTGTGACTCCGCACGGGGTGAGGTGCCGCTATGCTGATGCTGGACTGGCAAAAAGTTGGAATGTGAGCTTCTACTTCACTCTGCCCGTTGCTCGAAGACCGTCTGCTCTGTGATCGGACAGTAATGAAGCACACGCTTACTATCTTGAACAGCAACGCCCCCTGCTCCCATGCACCCCGGCGTGCGTACCAGTCTGGTTGACGCTGTATGTGTATTATACCATAGGCAGACGGGGGTGGCGCCACTTTTCCCCGGCCCCTCTCTGAAGAATGTGCCTGGTTTCTGTCTCCTGTGCTAACAACTCGCGCGGCGCAGCCGCGTCATGGATAGCAAAAGAATGAGCCGGCCAGAAGCTTCTGGCCGGCCCGTAACGCAGAGGAGGGATAGATGCTCCCTAGTGGAAAAGGTTGAGGGTATTGGTGCAATCATCGACGAAGTAGATGCCGTTCTGACCGCGCACGGCCAGACCGAAGAGGCAGCCGGCTCCTGGAGCCGAACCCATCGTCACGGTCTTATCCAGCAGCGCCTTAGAGATCTGCACGCCGCGCGGGGTGGTCTCGACCAGGAAGCCATCGTTACCGTTGACGGTCAGGATATTGCCGTTAGGGGCGATGGTCAGGCCGAGCGGTGCATTGAGCGCGCCATTGGCCGTTACGTCGAGTCCGGCGTTCGCGCTGTTCGTGCGCATAAGCGCGTTGGGAATGGCGGCGATACGATTGTTCAGGGTATCGGCAACGTAGAGCGTGCCGTTGTTAGCGAGCGCCACGCCGGTAGGCCCGATCACCAGGGCGGCAGGGTCGGTGCGCGCTGAGAAGCCGGAGCCGATGACGGTGGCCGACTTGATGCTGGGCAGCCCCTGGTTGGGCACGTTCAGGTTGATACGCACAATGGTCTGCTTATTGGAGACGTGCCCTCTGGCGGCGACGGTGCCATTGAGGACATTGGCGACGAAGAGCGCGGCCCAGTTGCCATGATCGGAGGCGGCCATATCCCAGGGACCGTTGATGAGCTTGCCGGCGATGGTGCCGACGACTTTGCCGTTGCTATTAAGCACGATCAGGCAGCCGGCCTGCGGGACGCCTCTGGCATTGGTCGGCAGGCTGCCGACGATCACCCAGCCGCGCTGGAGTACGACGAGCGCGGTGGTCAGGCCGACCCCGCCGGGGCAGGTCCATTTAAGACCTTTTGCCGGTATCCAGGCGAAGAGGCTGGTTTTGCCGTTCGGCGCGATCTGCACAATGGTCGTGCCGGTCCCCTGCACGTTGGCCTTGTTGTTGAAGTTGCTGACCAGGACATCGCCGCCTACCAGCCTGCCCATAGAGCGTGGCACCACGGCTGTACCATAAGGATTCACATCTCCGTTGCCGGGTACAGTCGAAGCGACCTTGCTAACAGTGTGGAAGCGTGCGATAAAAGTATTATTGCCGGCGGCGTGTATTGCGGATAGTCTAAATGTCCCGCTGGCTAGAAGCGCACCAGCAATCACGGCGCAAATAGCGAAGAGCGCGCCGATACCAATCAAGGTTGCACTTAATTTTGAACGCGAAGCGCGATACATACGAGAACCTCACTTTCAAGTTGGTCAGGTTTGTTTTGTACTCGGTATCACGCC
>DATGLE010000034.1:0-80897 GCA_035294325.1 Ktedonobacteraceae bacterium
CCCCATTCGGCTGCGTGCTGGCGTACTACTTTCATTGCCTGCTGCCCGTCAGCAATAGCTCGCGGCTCAATCTGCTGCATAAGTTCCATCAAGTGTATGAGATCTGTGAATCTTTCCTGCAATTGCTCGATGAGGTCTTCATCACGCGGCTCCGTTTGCAAGACACGGTACTTGAGCACAAATGCAGCTACCCCCCGCGCACAGAGCCAATGCGCAACGTCTCTCCCTTCATGCTCAATGGCGAGAAAGTGGAAGACACCGCCCGGGCAGATGACCACCGCAGTTCCGGTGGCAACGGAAGGATCTGGCAGATAAGCCGTCAAGGTTGGCCGCACAATATTTCGCACGATCTTGATATCAAACGGCAGGGGAATGGAGGTCTGAGGGACCTCAGACGGCAGGGGAAGGCAGGTTTCCTGCTCCTGCTGAGACCAGTGTTCAGACCCGGGAGCGCCGTCAGGCCAGAGTGCAATGACTGATGATGGAAGGGCGGAATCTATCATAAAAAATGCTCCTTTTCGATATTGCGTTTAAGTAGCGATAAACCGGGGACACCCCGGCCCGCGCCAGGGGAGAACCCCCTGGCGCCCCTTTGAACCCTCACTCCACCGGATTGGATACGACCAGTGCCGCTCTCTCATCAGCCTGCTGCTGCGGAACAGGCTTCTGCACGCGAATGAAGGCGATGGCGATAAAGGCCAGCAGGAAGGCCAGCAGCGAGAACCAGAAGGCATCCTGCACGGCCATGTTCAATCCTTGCGCACGAATCAATGCAACGGCGGATGGTGAAATCGTCCTGAGCTGATGAGCCAGCGCGGCAATATGCACGCTGGCCCGGCTCTGCACCAGCGTCGCCAGCACGGCAATCCCCAGCGAAGTGAAGGTGAAGCGCGTAACCGTAGTGAGCGACGAAGCCTGCGTATACTGCGCTCGCGGAACCCCGGAGAGCGCCGATACGGTCAACGGTTGCAACAGAAAGCCCAGCCCCAGCCCGCGAATCGCAAAGATCAGCAGCAACCATACATAAGAAGTCGAAAGCTGGACCTGCGCCAGTTGCCAGGTGGAAAGGCTCATCAGCACCAGCCCGGGCAGCAGAACCGTGCGCGGGCCGAAGCGGTCAACGACGCGCCCACCAGCAATCGCCGCCAGCACCGCGGTGATTGCCAGCGGCACAGTGAAGAGACCGGCCTGAAATGCGCTCAGACCGCGCAAATCTTGCAAGTAGACGGGCAGGAGAATGATGCTCCCGAAGAAGCTGAACGTAATCAGCGCGTTCGCGATGTTGCTGGTCAGAAACGGCCCGTTGGCAAAGAGACGCAGATCAACAAGCGGCTGCCCACCACGATTGGCAATCCGAAGCTCAACGAAGACGAGCAGAGCAAGCAGGCAGAGGCCGCCAATGAGTGCGACGAGAACCGATAGCGAATCCCAGCCGTAGGTAGGGGCATTGGAGAGCGCATAGAGCACGGCCGCGAGTCCAGTAGCGGCCAGCATAAATCCCAGCAGGTCAAAGCGCGTCCGCCCTTCGGATGGCCGCTCGCGCAGGAGCAGCAGCGCCATGACGATGGCGATGATCCCCACTGGCACATTGATATAGAAAATCAGGCGCCAGTCGGCGTAGGTTACAAAGTAGCCGCCCAGCGTTGGCCCGATCGCCGGGGCCATCAGCGCGGAAACACTCATGACGCCGACGGCCAGGCCGCGCTCGTTGGGAGGGAATTCGTAGAAGAGCAGTGTAATCGCCAGTGGAAAGAGCGTCGCACCACCGATAGCCTGCACCACGCGGAAGACAATCAGCGCCGGCAGACTCCAGGCCAGGCCGCAGAGCGCCGATCCCATCGTGAAGAGGACGAGCGCGATCACATAGAAACGTTTGGGATTCAGGCGATTCGCAAAGTAGGCTGTCGTTGGAGTGACCACGCCCTGAGTAAGCGCATAGGCGGTGAGAATCCACTGGAGGCTGCTGAGATCTACGGAAAAGGCTTCCTGCAATCGAGGGAGCGCGTTGTTTACTACGGTCTGGTCGAGAATACTCATGAACGAGCCAAAAACGACGACCATGACTACGATCCACTTATACGGTATTTTGCCGCGTTGGCCGCCGGTCATCGAAATCCGCATGGGAAAATCCTCCTGCGTGTGCATTTAAGAGTGTACTATGCCCAATTTTTGACGCATGGGTTGCTCGCGCCACAGGCGCTCGCCCTCCATCGTGCAACGTAATCCCACGAACGCCCGGCCAGAGAAGGCGAGGACGCTGAGAAGCAGACACATTCCAGGCGATATTATATAGTTACCACTAACTAACTTTGAGAACAAAAAAAATTTAGCTCCCATCATTGCGAGCACGCAGACCGCGCAGCCAGATGCGGCTCATCTCTTCCCGCACGGGAGCGATCTCACCGGAGAGATTGAGCATCAGACCATACTGGATAGCCAGGATGATGCTCATATAGCCCCAGGCTGCCGCATCCACACTGACGCCCGGGTCCAGGTAGCCCTCCTGCTGAGCGCGCTCGGCAAGCTGACGAATCATGCGGTAGACGGCGCGATTGTGACTGCTGATGGAGCTGGCTATATCGGGATTGCCAGATTCGGCCACGGCCTGGAAGAGAATGCGCTGGCCCTCAGGATCGGCCTTTATGATAGCGTGATAGTCCGCGACGACATGCTCAAGGGCATCGAGGACACTCTTCTCTGCTCTGCGCTCGAGACGCTCTTGCAGAAGATCAAGGGTCTGCTTACAAAGCCTCCGCAGCAAAGCCAGGAAAAGCCCCTTCTTGCTGCCAAAATGCTTGTAAAGCATCGGTTCCGTCACGCCGCTCTCGCGCGCCAGTTCGCCGGTGCTTGCCTCGGCATAGGTTGAGCGCGCAAACACACGTTTAGCGCTTTGCAGAATCAACTCGCGCCTCTCCTCTCCACGCATCCGTGTGCGTTTTGCCGTCTGTTGTTGTTCTTCCGACATAAGAAGTTCTCCTCATAAGTTAGCGGCAACTAACTTATGAAGGAAGTATAATCTGGATGTAAGAGGTTGTCAAGGGGGTGAAGTAGCTGTTAGCTCAGGTCGGTCATATCATGGGGAAGATTCCCATTGGCATGAAAGCAGACCGATAATGTCGTCCTGAGCAGCAGCGAAGGATCGCATGCCCCGGACCGCAGATCCTTCGCTGCTGCTCAGGACGACATTACGCGCGCGCTTTTCTCAGATTTTCGGCTGCGGCCTGGATCAAACTGCTGGTATCAGAAGTTACGGAGACCATGTGAAAGCCCTCCCTGATACGCTGAGCGGCGGCATCGCCATGGCTGGTGACGATGCCGAGCGCGAGGCGATGGCGCTGCGCCGCCGCTCTGACGCGCTCTACCGCCGCCACGAACTCCGGTTCCGCGCCCTCGTTGCTCGGCGGCAGGCCAAGCTGCGCGTGCAGATCGTTCGGTCCGATGAAAGCGACATCTACGCCCGGCACGCTGAGGATCTCATCGAGGTTGCGCAGCGCCTCGGCGCTCTCGATCTGTACGATCACCATGATCTCATCGTTGACCGCTCGCGCATAAACGGAGCGATCAGTGACGCCGAAGCCGTAGGGAGCAAATATGCCGCCGATGCTGCGCGTGCCCTGGGGCGGATACTTCGACCAGCTCACCGCCTGCTCGGCCTCCTCGCGTGTGTTTACCATCGGCACAACCACTCCCCATGCGCCCGCGTCGAGCGCCCACTTGAACCACTCGACGCCGTTACGAGGAATGCGCACAAAAGGAACACAGGCGCCTGCATCCGCGATGGCCGCGACCATATCGGCGACCATCGTCGGATTCTGCGCGCCATGCTCCCCATCGACCACCAGCCAATCGAAGCCCTGTCGCGCCATGAGCCGCGCGAGCGGAACACTGGGAATGCTCAGCCACGCGCCCAGGCTCGGCTCGCCTCTCTTGAGCTTCGCTTTCACATGATTCGCACGCAAATTTCTCTCCTTCTAAGTACCGCTGTGTGCAAATATTCCTGACGGCTCACCGCTGCGCGGTTCGCCAGAAAGTGGAGTCTGCGGGCACAGCGCCGCAGGCGCTGTGCCCGCAGACTCCACTTCATAGGGTGCGCCGCAGGCGCACAAAAACATACACATCGGGTTAATTAGAGCTGTGCAAGCAGATTGTTAAGCCGGTTGACAAAGGCCGCCGGATTCTCCAACTGCTCGCCGCCGCTGAGCACCGCCTGCTCGAAGAGCACATAGGCCCAATCCGTGAAACGCTGCTCGTCCTGCTCATTCCTCAGCCGCGTGATAATGGGATGCTGAGGATTGATCTCCAGGATCGGCTTATCTTCGGGAACCGCCTGCCCCGCCGATTGCAGCAGCCGCCTCAGGCTCGGATCGATGCCGTATTCATCGACCACCAGGCAGGCCGGAGAAGTCGTGAGCCGGTTCGTTGTACGCACGTCCTTGACCTTCTCGCCCAGCGCCGTCTTGATACGCGCCAGCAGATCCTTCGCCTCGTCGGCTGCCTTCTGATGCTCCTTTTTCTCCTCCTCATCCTCCAGCTTGCTCAGGTCAACCTCGCCGCGCAGGATAGACTGGAGCGGAATATCCTTGAACTGCGTCAGCTCAGTATCGAGGAAATGATCTACCGCGTCGTAGAGCAGCAGAACCTCGATGCCCTTCTTCTTGAAGATCTCCAGCAGAGGGCTATCTTTAGCGGCTGAGAACGTCTCGGCGGGCAGATAATAGATCTTATCCTGTCCCTCCTTCATGCGGCCAACGTAGGTCTCCAGCGAGACATCCTGCGCCTCGCTATTTGAGGCCGTTGAGGAGAAGCGCAGCAGCCTGGCGATGGCCTCGTGGTTCGCGTGATCCTCGAATATTCCCTCTTTGAGCACACGCCCGAACTCTTTCCAGAACGTGGCGTATTTCTCCGGCTCGTTAGTCGCCATATCGCTGAGCAGGCCGAGCACCTTCTTGACGGCATTTGAGCGGATCGCATCGATGAGCCGGTTGTGCTGCAAGATCTCGCGCGAGACGTTCAGCGGCAGATCGCTGGAATCGATGACGCCTCGCACGAAGCGCAGGTAGCGCGGCATCAGCTTCTCAGCGTCGTCCATGATGAAGACGCGGCGTACATAGAGCTTGACGCCGTGATGCTGCTCGCGCAGCCACAGATCGAACGGCGCCCTGCTCGGGATGTAGAGCAGCAGCGTGTACTCCTGCGTGCCCTCCATGCGGCTATGAACGTAGGCCAGGGGATCGCTGAAATCGTGGGTGATATGTTTATAAAATTCGTTATATTGTTCCTGAGTGATCTCGCTCTTGGGACGCGTCCACAGCGCCGAAGCCTGGTTTACAACCTCGTCCTCATTCTTATCCTTCTCCTCCGACTTCATTACGATAGGCAGCGAGATATGGTCGGAGTATTTACGGATGATTGAGCGCAGGCGATAGCCGCTGAGCAGATCATCCTCGCCCTCGCGCAGGTGCAGCACGACCTCTGTGCCCCGGCCCGGCTTCTCGACGGTCTCCAGCGTGTATTCGCCCTGCCCATCGGAGGACCAGCGCACGCCCTCGTCTGGATTATGCCCGGCGCGCCGCGTCGTCAGCGTTACCCTGTCGGCCACGACGAACGAGGAATAGAAGCCGACGCCAAACTGGCCGATAAGGCTGGCATCCTTTTGCTGATCGCCCGTGAGTGACTGGAAGAACTCGCGCGTCCCCGATTTGGCAATCGTGCCGATATTCTCTATAACCTCGTCGCGCGTCATGCCAATACCGTTATCGCTAACGGTGATCGTGCGTTCATCTTTATCATAGGCAACGCGGATCTTAAAGTCGCTATCGTTTTCATACAATGCCGGATTTGAGAGCGCATCGAAGCGTAGTCGATCAATAGCATCCGACGCATTCGAGATCAATTCGCGCAGAAAGATCTCTTTATTGCTATAAAGTGAATGAATCATCAGGTCAAGCAGTTGCTTGACCTCGGCTTGAAAACCTAACGTCTCTTTCTGAGTTTCCGCTGTCATCAACAATGCCTCCCTGTTTGTCAGGATTTCAGAGAATTTTACCGCTCACTATTATACGACAAGCCCTACCCTTATAGCACCCCGAATCCCGCCACTGTGGATACTAAGATGACTGAGCCTCCCCCGAATTGATAGAGTCCCTGAAGCTGAGATATACTCGACTAGATCAGAAAGGGGATCATCATGGCAAAGGGCCAAAAAGTGTACACGCGAGAATTTAAAGAGGAGGCTGTGCGGCTGGCTCAAACGTCAGGCAAGCCGATAGCGCGGGTAGCGCGCGAGCTGGGCATCTCCGATACTTCGATTCATCCTGTTTTCAGTTCCAACCCACGAAGACTCTACGAAACCGGGGCAAGCTCACAGCGGATCTTGATGCCTTTTTGAGCCAGGTGCTGTTCCTTACTCCAGGGAGAAGAGCGTTCAGCTTCGATGTGAAAGCTCTTGTGCTCTTTGGAAAACACGTTCTGCCTCCTCCAGTCGTCCGAGTTGTTGAAGTGCAATTCCTTTGCCGAAGTAAGCAGTGGCATTACCAGGGTCCAGGCGGATAGCCTGCTCAAAAGCGGCCAGAGCCTCCTCTAGCCGTCCGAGATCTGCAAGCGCAACGCCTTTACCGGAATAAGCGGAGGCGTTGCCAGGGTTCAGGAGAGTAGCCTGCTCATAGGCGATTAAGGCTTCTTCTGACTGTCCGAGCTGTCCGAGCACAGATCCTTTGTAGATATAAGCAGAGGCGTCGCCAGGGTTCAAGCAGATGGCCTGCTCAAAAGCGGCCAGAGCCTCCTCTAGCCGCCCGAGTTGTCTAAGCGCAACACCTTTGTGGCAGTGAGCATCAGCATTGCCAGGGTTCAGGAGAGTAGCCTGCTCAAAAGCGGCCAGAGCCTCCTCGAACCGTTCGAGGCGTACAAGCATATATCCTTTGCTAAAGTAAGCATCAGCATTGCTGGGGTTCAGGCGAACAGCCTGCTCAAAAGCGGCCAGGGCCTCCTCGAACCGTTCGAGGCGTACAAGCGTATATCCTTTGTCATAGTGAGCATCAGCATTGCCGGGGTTCAGGCGAACAGCCTGCTCAAAAGCGGCCAGGGCCTCCTCTAGCCGCCCGAACACGATGAGCGTAGCTCCTTTGTGGTAATAAGCATCAGCATTGCCGGGGTTCAGGAGAGTAGCCTGCTCATAGGCGGCCAGAGCCTCCTCTAGCCGCCCGAGATCACTGAGGGTATTCCCTTTGCTGTAGTAAGCAAAGGCGCTGCGTGGATTAAGGCGGATGGCCTGCTCATGGGCAATCAAGGCTTCCTCTGATCGTCCGAGCTGTCCGAGCACATTTCCTTTGGCAGAGTAAGCAGAGGCGTCGCCAGGGTTCAGGCGGATGACCTGCTCAAAAACAGCCAGGGCTTCTTCTAGCTGTCCGTTCCCTGCAAGCGCAAGACCTCGGACAAAGTCGCTTGGAGCAGGACGGGTATGCTCAAAGTTGGAGGCCGCAGGCTCCCTTGAAGAAGGATCTCCCCCGGACGGTGAGACTGGCCTCCCTGGCATGCGACCGAAAAGTCGTCGAAGCCAATGAGCTTTGTCATTCATGTTCCTGCCTCTTGGTGCTCTTCAAGAAGCGGGGTCGGCGGTACGGGTGCTTTCTCCATAACAGGTATCCTTCCTCATGGCAAGGCGTCGATCTCACCTCTTCAAAGTATACCTCATGGCTCGCAGAAAGTGTACCTCATGGCTCGCAGAATTGTACAGCCCCCGCAGCATCGCACGGATTTACAAAAATCAGATTTTTCGCTTCTGTTGTTAGGAGTAGCTTGTCATGCCATTAAATGGATATGGACCGGCATACTTTCTCGCCCTGTGCCGTATACTTTCCCTGGAACCTGCAAAAATCACCACCTCGTCATCATTGTAGCTGGTGGAATATGCGCAGCAGCGGCTCCCCATGTTGTACAATATCAACAGATTGTTCGGCGCCGTCCATGATATCGCGCATGAAAGGTGGAGCGAACATATGCCACTTGATCCACAGGTTCAGGCCCTTCTCGAAGAAATGGCTGCCGTCGGGGCGCCTCCTCTTAGCAACACATCGGTTGAAGACGCGCGTAACCAGATAGTACAGGGCATTGCCCTCTGGAGCGGCGAACCGACTCCTATCAAGCAGGTTGAGGATCGCGAGATCCCCGGGCCGGCAGGAAACATTCCGGTGCGTATTTACACGCCCGAAAGCGCGGGACCATTCCCTGTGCTGGTCTATTTCCATGGCGGAGGCTGGGTTATTTGTAATCTCGACACGCATGATGATTCCTGCCGCAAACTGGCAAACCTGGCAGGCTGCGTCGTTGTCTCCGTCGACTACAGGCTGGCTCCCGAACACAAGTTCCCGGCGGCGGCCGAAGATTGCTACGCTGCCACGCGCTGGGCAGCCGAAAACGCCGCCTCGTTCAATGGCGATCCCACGCGACTGGCTATTGGCGGCGATAGCGCGGGCGGCAACCTGGCGGCAGTCGTTGCGCTGATGGCGCGGGATCGCGGCGGCCCTCCGCTGGTATTTCAGCTCCTCATTTATCCCGTCACCGACTACCACACGCCCGGTACCCCTTCCTACCAGGAAAACGCCGAGGGCTATTTCCTTACCCGCGATGACATGATCTGGTTCTGGAATCACTACCTCAACGACGAGTCGGAAGCAAGGCATCCCTATGCCTCGCCGCTGCAAGCGCCAGATCTGAGCAATCTGCCTCCCGCACTGGTGATTACCGCTGAGTTTGATCCACTGCGTGACGAAGGGGAAAAGTATGCGCAGCGTTTACGGGATGCCGGGGTTCCCGCTGCGCTCAAACGCTACGATGGTATGATCCACGGCTTCTTCGGCATGGGTGCCAGGGTTGACCGCAGTCAGCAGGCCAGTACAGAAGCCGCAGAAGCATTACGTGCTGCCTTTGCTCGTGGAAACGCGAACCAGCCAGCATAGGATGTTACATATACATAAGAAGACGTAATGAGCAGTTTGCTCAGGATGATATTTCCCAACTTGCTCATTACGTCTTCTTATCGTGCGGCTACGCGCGCGGCTTTACGCCCCAGGTGCTCAGAAACCAGTAGAGGCCGCAGAAATCTTTCTGCTGCATTTCTTCGAGCGCGCGCCTGCCAACTGTAGCATCGTCCGGCTCAAGAGGCATACCGATCTTGCGCGCCATCTCCATTCCCAGTGCGTTCCCGATTTCCATGTTATGATAGAATTCGCTCCACGCCTGGGTGCCCGAGGAATAATTAATCATGTAGATGCGCTGTTGTATCTGCTCAAAGCCGGCTGACTGTACCAGATGGCCTATCACCGGCGTAATCCCAAAGTTCTGTCCATCGGCGGAGAAGCCGTGTCCAAGAGCACGTAGAAGCTCGCAGCCGAGCATCCTCACTCGCTCGCAGGCCGGGCTATTTGTGATGCCCCAGAACTCGGATTCGGTGCTGCGAAAGATGCCACCGGGGCGGGTAATGCGCCTGCATTCCTGGAGGAACGTCGGCCAGTATTCGGTAGGGAGAACTGTGGTCACAAAGCGCGCATTGACCAGATCGAAGCTATTGTCAGGAAAGTCGAGCGGCTGTGTTATACTCATAACCCCGAATGAGGCGTTGCGAAGGTTCTGCGAGCGCGCCCGCGCGTTGGCATAGTCAACCATTCCCTTGCTGATATCCACCCCGCAAACCTCTACATCTGGATGGGTATGGGCGACATTGAGAACCCATCCCCCCGGGCCACAGGCCAGATCAATGACGTTGGCATGCTCCGGCAGTTCGGGCAGCCCCGCCAGTGGCCCTCCCATAGCTCCGGTAATGAGCTGATCCATCATCATCAAGCGTACCAGTTCCTCAGGGCTTTCGGGATCGAAGACATAAGTACTCTGCTGTGGTGTATCGGGTTGATCGGTTTTATGCTCTGACATAGCAAGCCTCCTGTCCTTAAGAATTTTGGCGCTTCCTGGCTTTCTTTGCACATAATACTACATGTGTTTAGATATGTCTATAGTTCCTGTCAAGTTGAGAGACAGGGCAACTTAATGCTCCCCACCCCACGCCCGGAAGGAAGAGTTTTGGCAGCGACAGCCCGCGCCCCGCAAAAGGGCGGCCGCTCCCTTGCCCCCGCTTCTGGCGAGAAGGAAATCGCCCTGGTCAAGAGTCGCAGCGGCTGCACAGCGCGCGCGCGATGATCCGCAAGACCGTATTCTGCCCGGCTGAGAGAAAGAAATGGCTGCCAGGGAGCATGTGCAGCGCAAATTCACGGCTCGTCTGCTGGCGCCATGCTGCCAGATCTTGCTCGCTCACCATCTGGTCCTGCTCGCCGCCAAAGGCTGTGATCGGGCAATCGAGCGGAGGCTCATCGACATAGCGGTAGGTTTCATAGAGCGTAAAATCCGCGCGCAGCACCGGCAGCAGCACCTGCATCAATTCTTCATGTTGCAGTACCGCAGCCGGCGTGCCGCCAAGCTGATAGAGCGAGCGAATGAACTCGGTATCGGGCAACTCGTGCAGCCTGGAGCCGGGATGCGGCAACTGCGGCGCGCGGTCCGCAGCCACGAAAAGATGCAGTGGCCCCTGGCTATGTGTACTACGCAGGTAACGGGCGAGTTCGAAGCTTATCAGCGCACCCATGCTGTAGCCGAAGAACGCGAAGGGAATATCCATGTAGGGATGCAGGACGTGCCCCAGGAGTTGAACGAGGGGCAGCAGGCGCGTGAAGGGCGGCTCCCCCAGCCTGGTCTCTCGACCCGGCAGGTAGACGGGGCAGACCTCTATCGCCTCCGGCATGCTGGCCGGCCAGAGGCGATAGATGGAGGCTCCCCCGCCCGCGTAGGGGAAGCAGAAGAGCCTGAGATGCGGTTGTGACCTGGAACGAACAATCCACTGCATATTTAAAAGTAATACGTTGCGCAGCCGACCTGGATGCCGGAGCCGACGCTGATTACCAGCCCGATATCGCCGGGCTTTGCCTGCTGCTGCTCAAAAACTTGCTGGAATGAATAGGCCAGCGATGACGTAAAGAGATCATGTTCGGCCTGCACATCCACCACCTTCTCCTTGCAGACGCCCAGCGCATCGGCAAGCCGCGCGACGAAAGCGCTGGAGATCTGCGGCGGCAGCACTACACTGATGCGCGACATATCCAGCCCTTCAAGGTCGAGCAGTTCGCGCACCGCCTCCTGGATGCATTGCAGGTAATAGTCCTCCAGGTGCGGATCTCTGATCGAGTGCATCAGCGTTACGCCGTCACGGATCAGGCTGTGCGAGATCTGCGCATCCACATACCCGGTAAAGTACTTGAAGACAAAGTTGCCGAAACCCGTTCGGCCATCGGGACTTTCATCGAGCATCAGCGCCGAGCCGGTCTCTTCGATGCCCAGCACCTCCTCCGGGGCCGTCTCTCTGTTATTCTCCACCTCCGAGGCGACCACCAGCGCATTTCCGACCTTCCCACCCAGCATCATGCCGATAGCGGCGTGGCAGGCATTGAGCGTGCCGATAGCCCCATTGAAGACATCAAAGGCGAAGGTCTTTTTATCCTGTGGCGTCTCGATAGCGCCATTGATATCCATTTCGCCCGCGACCAGCGCCGCCACAGCAGGCTCGCATAGGAACTCGTCGCGATAGATGCCGGAGAAGATCAGCAGGTCAATATCATTATGGCTATAAGAAGACATGGTGAGACAGTTTTCAGCCGCGACTTTCACCATCTCCAGCGTCTTCCTCTCCCCCGGCGTATCCAGGGGCATCGTCCCGACTCCCGCCACACGCACTCGCCGCGTGGGCGGCAGTAGCGCCGGCACACGCGGCTGCGGGCTGACCTTCTCTGGTGTGTACTCGCCGGCTTCAATGCGGCGCAGGCGATCAGGCAGGTCATCAAAGGTGTAGACGGCAGCGCCGATGGTCGCCCCGGAACCGGTGATGCCGAAGACCGCGTTATCCCCCGCATTGATCCGTCCCGAACGGATATGATCCATCACCGCCACCATCTGCGTCGTCGTCGCCGTATTGCCGCGCTCGGCGATATTGTTGATGACGTTCTCCGGCGTGCAGACCTCTTTGCCGATCTGGCTGTTGATCTCGCGCGCGGCATCGCGGATCGTGGTGCCGGAGGTCTGGTGGATGATGACATGCTGGAAGGCGTCATACGGCCAGCCGGAGCGCTCGATGATATTCGCCGCATGCGCCACAGCGTACTTCATATTGACGGCGGAAACACGCACCGCGTCGGTGTACATAATGGCCCCGCCGTGCGGCTGATACGTCACCTTCCCGATGCAGTCCTTGCTATAACTGCCCAGTGTGAACATTTCGAACTCATGGAAGCCGATCTTCTTATCGGGCGCATTCTCCAGGATCATCGCGGCCCCGGCATCGCCTACGGTCAAACAGGCCAGGCGCGAATCCATAAAGCCCTCGAGTTCCTTCTGCGCCGTCAGCGTCAGATGCGAGATATACTCGCCGCTCACTGCCATGCCACGCCGGATCAGGCCCGCTTTTAAAAAGGCTTCGATGATGTAAGCGGCGGTAAACAGTCCCGTGCAGGCGTTATCGATATCGAAGACGATGGCGTTCTTGAAACCGAAGTAGTGTTGCAGCCGGACGGCGGTCCCCGGCTCAAACGTGAACTGGAGACCCGGGCGATCACAGCGCGAGATGTTGCCGCAGATCAGCAGGTCGATATCCTCTGGATTGTACTTCGAACTGGCAAGGCACTGCTCAACCGCTTTGCGCGCCAGGTCTATCGAGAACTCTGTCTCGCCCGCCATGCGCCGGTGCTTGATGCCGGTGAGCCGCGCGAGCGGGAAGCGAATCGGCCTTGTGCAATTCTGCAATATCTCTTCCGTCGAGACGGCTTTCGGCGGCAGGTAGACGCCCAGGCTCTCGATGTACATATTGCTGCGCTCAGCAGGGGCAGGCGGGCGCTCCCGCTGCACCTCTGTATGCGTGGAGGGAGATTGCGGCGTCTCTTTTGCCTCAGCTTGCGCCGGTTCACTGGCGCCGGATCCCAGCGCGGCGGCCAGTTCGGCGATAGTTTGATGTTCGAAAAGCATCTCCAGCGAAAGCTGCAAGCCCGCCTCCCCGGCCTTCGAGATGATTTCAAGGCTCTGAATGGAGGCGCCACCCAGGTCGAAGAAGTTATCATGCACGCCAACTTTGTCGAGGCCCAGCACCTCGCGCCAGACCCCGGCTAACGTCTCTTCGACTGGCGTGCGCGGCGCAACAAAGGCTTTCTCCAGGTCGGGGCGCGTCATATCGGGAGCGGGCAGCGCCTTGCGATCTACCTTCCCATTGGGCAGCAGCGGCAGCGCCTCCAGGAAAACGAAGGCCGCCGGCACCATATAGTATGGCAGCTTCTCTTGCAGGAAGCTGCGCAGCGTTTCGATGGATGGCGCTGTGCCCTCCGCCTGCTGTTCCTGAGTCGCGACGATATAAGCCACAAGGCGCCTGTTGCCTGGCGTATCCTCGCGCGCCGTGACCACGGCCTCGGCGATAGCTGGATGCTGCACCAGAGCCGCCTCGATCTCTCCCAGTTCGATACGGAAGCCGCGAATCTTCACCTGCTGATCGATGCGCCCCAGGAACTCGACGGCCCCATCGGCTCGATAGCGCGCGAGGTCGCCCGTTCTGTAGAGCCGCGCGCCCGGCTCTTTGCTGAACGGATCGGGTACGAAGCGCTCAGCCGTCAGGTCGGGACGGTTGTGGTAGCCGCGCGCGAGGCCGACGCCGCCCAGGTAGAGTTCGCCGGCCACGCCAACAGGCACGGGATGACCCGCCTGGTCCAGAATATAGATCCGGGTATTGGCGATGGGCCGGCCTATCGTCACGGGCTGCCCCGGCTGGCATTCCCAGTATGTCACGTCTATCGATGCCTCCGTCGGGCCATAGAGGTTGTGCAAGGCGGCAGGCAGGCGCGCGAAGAAGCGTTCTTGCAGTTCGAATGAGAGCGCTTCGCCGCTGCACACGACATGGCGCAGCGTTTTGCAGCGCCGCTCAAGGTCCGGCTCCAGCAAGAACGCCTGGAGCATCGACGGCACAAAGTGCAGCGTGGTAATCCGCTGCCACTCGATCAGTTCGGCCAGGTATGCCGTGTCCTGCTGCCCGCCGGGCCGCGCTACCACCAGGGAAGCCCCGGTCATCAGCGGCCAGAAAAACTCCCAGGCCGAGACATCGAAGCTAAACGGCGTTTTCTGTAAGACACGATCATCCGGCGTCAGGCGATACGCCTGCTGCATCCAGTGCAGGCGATTGCACAGACCTCTGTGAATATTCAGCGCCCCCTTCGGTTTGCCCGTTGAGCCAGAGGTATAGATCATATAGATAAGGTTATCCGGCTGCACACCGCTGATCGGATTCTCATCGTGCCCGGCGCGCTCCTCGCCCCAATCGCTATCCAGGCTGACAACCTTCGCCTCCGTTCGCGGCAGGCGCGCGGCGA
The DNA here is from genome assembly GCA_035294325.1 of Ktedonobacteraceae bacterium. Classification (GTDB taxonomy): domain Bacteria; phylum Chloroflexota; class Ktedonobacteria; order Ktedonobacterales; family Ktedonobacteraceae; genus DATGLE01. Next base: position 14,439 of record DATGLE010000034.1, read on the forward strand.
TGGCGCTCTGGGTGAGCAGAACGGGCGCCTGGGCGTCCTGAAGCATGTAGGCCAGGCGCTCCTGTGGATAGCCGGGATCGAGCGGAACATAGGCACCACCGGCTTTGAGGATCGCCAGCAGCGCGACCACCATCTCGATAGAGCGCTCCATGCAGACGCCGACCAGCACATCCGGTTCCACGCCCCAGGCTTGCAGCGCATGGGCGAGCCGGTTGGCGCGGCGGTTCAATTCGCGATAGCTGAGCGCCTGGTCCTCAAAGATCAGCGCGGTCTGCTCCGGTGTGCGCTCCACCTGGGCCTCGATAAGCTGGTGCAGGCAAACATCACCGGGGTAATCGCTTTCAGTTGCATTCCAATCGACGAGTATGCGATGCAGCTCGGCCTCTGTGAGCAGCGGCAGATCGCGCAGTCTCTGCTCTGGATTGGCGACGATGCCGGCGAGCAGCATCTGAAAATGCTGCTCCATACGCTCGATAGTGGCAGCGTCGAAGAGGTCCACGTTATAGCGGAAGTCGGCTGAAAGGCCGCCCTCAAGCTCGAAGATGGTGAGGGTCAGATCGAATGGCGCGCCCTGCTGCCCATACGCGAACGGCTCCAGAACGAGGTTTTCCTGCGCCAGTTGCCGCGCCATACCGTCCTGCCCCGCCAGTATCATCGCCTGCGCATTGCGTGTGCGCGGCCTGTCCCAGATAAACTCCGTCTGGAAGATCGGCGAGTAGCTGGGATCGCGCCGGGGTTGCAGGCGCTCAACGAGCAGCGGGAATGGATAATCCTGGTGCTCAAGTGCCTCTATAACGGCCCGGCCCGCCTGGCGCAGAAATTCTTTGAAGGTTGGATTGCCCGAGAGATCCGCGCGCAAAACGACGGGATTGGCAAGGTAGCCGATGACGCGCTCATACTCGGCGCGGTTGCGACCCAGCATCGGCGTCCCGACCAGGATATCCTCCTGGTTTGTGTAGCGGAACAGCAGCGTCTGATAGGCCGCCAGCAGCAGTGTGAAAAGCGTGACCTTCTCGGCGTTCGCCAGCGCTCTGAGCTGCCTGGCAAGATCGTCGCTCAGCGCGAAGCTATGTACGGCGCCGCGATATGTCTGCACGAGCGGGCGCGGCCTGTCGGTTGGTAGATTAAGCAGGGGCAGTTCGCCGGATAGCTTCTCACGCCAGTACGCCCAGAGCCGCTCGCCTTCCGCGCCGGCCAGCATCTCGGCCTGCTGGCGCACATACTCCGGGTATTGCGTCCCCGGCTCCGGCAGCGGAGCCGCGATCCCCGCACGATTGGCGGCGTACAGGATGCAGAGTTCATCGACCAGGATATCCAGCGCCCAGAAATCCGCCGCGATATGATGCACGTTGAGCGCGAGAATATAATCCTGCTCATCCCGCTTATAAAGCTTGATACGCAGAATTGGCCCTTGCTCCAGATCGAACGGGCGATTGGCTTCCTCGATCAGCCGCCGCTGCAAATTCTCCGGCGAGCGGCCTGCCGCGTCTATCACAGCTACCTGGATCTTCTGATCCTTATGGAAGCGCTGCACCGGCTCACCGTCCCGCATAGCGAAGGTCGCCGTCAAAATCGGATAACGCTGGAGCAGCGTATCCACTGCACGCTGCAAGGCATCGATATCTAATGAGGAGCGCAGGCGCGCCGCATACAGCAGATTGTACGCGGCGCTCTCCGGCGCCAGGCGATAAAGAAACCATAAGGCTCTTTGATCGTGGGAAAGCGCCGACCACTCCCTGGAAGACTGCGCTCTCTCGCGCAACAACCGCGCGAGGAGCGCTCTCTTCTCCTCAGGGGAAAGGCCAGCTATTCTTTTTGAGGGATCATTCATCAATCAAGCTCCTCTTCCTGCAACATACGGTTGAGCAGCGAATCGACTTCATCATCGGAGAGCTGATCGATCTGCGTTAACAACTGTTCCGCGTCTCCCTGGTTGATCGCATCGCTGCGCCCGTCTTCTGATTGGTCCTGACTCAATGGAGGAGTCGATGCCACGGAATCCATTGTGGTTATCTGATCGAGCATCTGCGTCGCGAATTGAGCTATGCTCACCCCTTGCAGGAACGTCACGATGGGGATGCGCACGTTCAATTCATGTTCGATGCGATTCTTCAACTCGATAGCCATCAAGGAGTCGAGTCCGAGGGCCGTCAGAGGCTGCTGAACATCCAGCCTGTCCGCAGGAAGGCGAAGCACTCCGGCTGCCTGCTCACAAAGGTATGATTCCATCAAGTGCTGGCGCTCCCCCTGGTTCGCACCAAGAATCTTGCGGACGATTGCGTTTTTCTCCTGTACTGTAACACCTGGACGTATACTCCTGTCAACCACCTCGGCAACCTGGTAGCTGACCAGGGGCAGGCTGCTGATCTGCTGATAAAATTGCTGCAACAGGCGCCAGTCGAGCTTTATCACGCCGACCTGCGCCGCCTTCTGGGGTATAAGCAGTTCCAGCGCCGCCAGGACCTGTCTGGGCGTGATGCGCTGGATGCCATGCGCTTCCCAGTATTCATGCACGCGCAGCCCTTCGGCGGTTGCGCCAAAGCCGGTCTCGGAGACGGCGCCCCAATCGATACTTAACGCCGGCTGACCCTGCGCGCGCTGGTAATGGGCCAGCGCATCGAGGAATGCGCCGGCGGCGGCATAGTTGCCCTGCGCTGCCGAGCCGAGGAGGGAGGCGCCCGATGAGAAAGAAACGAAGAAGTCCAGTTCGCTGCCTTTGAGCAGCGTATGGAGCAGCCACCCTCCGAGCATCTTGGGGCGAAAGACCTCTTTCAGCGCCGTGGCATCCAGATTCGCCAGGGGCCGCACCAGCGATTGCCCCTGCGCATCCTGCCAGACCGAGGCGGCATGGACGACGCCCCTGATCGGCGGACGCCCCTGCCGCGCGAAATCCTCCAGAAATGCCGTCAACTGGCCCTCATCGGCAACATCGACGGCAGCATAGTAGACATGCGCGCCCAGCTCTTCCAGGCTGCGAATGCCGGCGATCTGGCGCGACTCGCGGCTGTCGGCAGGAACCTGGTTCCAGTGCGCGCGCTCCGGCAGCCTGGTTCGTCCCAGCAGCACAAGGTGCTGTACGCCCTTTTTCGCCAGCCAGCGCGCAACTTCGAGGCCCAGGCCCCACAGCCCGCCGGTAATGAGATAGCTGGCATCAGAGCGCAGCGTTAGCTCCCGCTGCTGCCAGTCGCGGCTGCGCACCAGGCGCGCGACGTAGCTCTGCCCCTGGCGAAACGCGATCTGATCCTCGCCCTGCTCATTATAGAGCGCGTCGAGCAACTGCGTGGCAGCCTCCTGCGACCCGCTCTGCGCGTCCAGATCGACCAGCCCGCCCCACAGTTCGGGGTGTTCCATCGCGCACGTCTTGCCCAGGCCCCATAACGGGGCCTGGGCCACCGCCAGCGCGCTATCCCCGGCGCTCACCGGCTGCGCGCCCCTGGTTATCAGCCAGAGACGCGGCGGCTCGCTCACCGTGGCCGTGCTGGTCGCCAGCGCTTGAATCACGTTGAGCGCGCTGCCGACGCCCACCACCTGGTCGGCCTCCAGGGAGGCAGGGCTGGCCTTCGCGGTGGGCATCGCATCAAGGCTCCAGAGGTGCAGCACTCCGCGCAGGGGTGTGTTGTCCGCACGCGCCACATCCTCCATCAAGCGCCTCATATCGCCGGCGCGTTCAGGATTGACATAATATTGCCCGCGCGCCGAGAGCTGATAGTCTTCGCCGGGAACGACGCGCACGCAGCTTGAGCCGCGCTGCGCCAGCAGGTCGGCGATCTTCTGCCCGACGCCCTTGCTATCCATAAAGATCAGCCAGCGGCCGGGCCGTGCTTCCGCATGCGAGGCTGCTCCATCCAGTGCCTTCGCCTCCCAGCGCAACTCGTAGAGCCAGTCGCCAAGCTCTTCGAGCGGCGTAGAACGAGCGGCGGGTTCGGAGCGGCGCAACCGAAGGCCGAGCGCTTCGGCAACCACCCGGCCATCTTCGTCGAGGATGCGCACATTCCCTTCGATCACGTCCGATAGCAGGTCCGCGTTCGACTCAAGCGCGGCGTGGCTCCAGACACGTTTGCCGGGGCGCCCGTGCAGTTGGAAGCTGCGCAGGCCGGTAGGCAGGTAGAGTGTGCCCGTATTCCCGGCAAGCGCCTCATCGGGCAGGGCTGCCACCAGCACCTGGAAGCAGGCATCCAGCAGCGTCGGATGCACCTGGTAATAGCCGGCCTCCGGCTCCAGCGCCTCCAGCAGTTGCACCTGTCCCAGCGCCTCCCCGTCGCGCCGCCAGAGCCGTTCGATGCCCTGAAAGCTGGCGTTAAGCTGAATGCCGCGCTCGCGCAGCATGCCATAGAAGACCGGCACGGGGATCTCCTTCTGGCAGCGCTCCTGAATGTCCTCCAGCCGGTTCGCCTCGCGTGAGTAGAGCAGGGTTGCCGTTCCTCGGCTCTGTTCGTGGACAAGGCCATCCTCGTGCGCCAGCGGGCCGTTGCCATTCGGCAGCGTGGTCAGTGTGATACCCTCCTCGCGCGGCAGTTCCAGGGCCGATGGCCCGGTTGACGGCTGGTGCTGCGCGAATTCGGCATCACACAATTCCTTGAGGCGATTGAGGTGTTCCATACTGGCGAGCACGGTATCGACATCCAGTCCATAGTCCAGTTGACAGGCGATCTCGTTCACTCCGGCGGCCTTGATACGCTTCACGAGGTCAAGGCAGCTCTCCGGCGTGCCAAAGAGCACACGCTCGGTAGAGACCAGGCGGTCATAGACAAAGTGCAGGTAGTCGTTGAAATCCTGCTCCGACAGGCTGGAGAGGTCGACCTTCTGCCCCCGGCTATAGGCGATAGCGTTGAAGAGATAGGAAGCCGACTTGAGATACTCGCAGAATGGCTCCTCCGTGTGCTCGCGGACGGCCTCGGCGCTCTCTCCCACATAGGTATGCAGCATGACCGAGACCTGGCCGCTCTGCGGATCGTAGCCATGCTTTGCTCGCGCCTCGCGGTAGATGGCGATCTTCTCGGCCAGTTCATCAATGCTCTGATTGTACATATGCGTCAGCAGATTGGCGCCCTGCTCGCCTGCTGCGGCGAAGGTCTTGGGATTGCCGGCAGCCGTAACCCAGATCGGTAGACTGGCCTGGAGCGGCGCCGGATAGGTCTTGATCTCGACCATCTTGCCGTCGCCGCCCCTGCGCTGGATCGCTTCCCCGCGCCAGAGCTTGAGCACCGTCTCCATGTCGCGGTACATCACCTCCTGGCGGTTGGCGTAGCGGTCTGGAAAGAAGACGAAATCGTTGGGATGCCAGCCCGACGCGAACGAAATCTCTACCCTGCCGCCCGAGAGGTTATCGACCATCGCCCACTCTTCGGCGACGCGGATCGGATCGTGCAGCGGCAGCACCACACTGCCGGCGCGCAGGCGGATCTGGCTGGTCTCACGCGCCAGCGCCGCCAGCAGCACTATCGGATTCGGGTAGAGCCAGCCATCCCTGGTGAAGTGGCGCTCAGGAATCCACACCCCCGAGAACCCATGACGATCAGCATACTTCGTGCTTTCGATGACCAGGCGGTACTTGTTGTCTCCACTGAAGGGAGCCTCGCTGCTCGCAAAGAAGATAAGGCCGAATGATATCCCCTTGTCACTCTTATCTGTTGTTGTCGATGCCACGATATCCTCCTGAATGAAATCACAGCTTCCTTCAATTAGGACGTATCTTACCAGTCGCGTGCAGCGTCCACTGGTTATGCGGTTGCTCCGGCAGACCTGCTGCATGGCTGTAGACCTGGAAAGATACATGTTCATTCGCGTCGGAAGAAAGGACAACCTGGACCTTCTGCGGGCCTTGCTCTGGCAAGAGCAGGAGTTTCTTCAACTCCAGTTCCGTCAGTACATGGGCGCCCGGTCCAAAGACTTCCACCGTAGCAGCCTGGGCCATCTCAACATAAACTGAGACAGGTAATGCCATCGCTCCCTGAATGCGATGATCGCTCAGGTAAGGCAGGCGCTGCTTGTCCAGCGCAGTTTCCCAAACGTGGATTCCCACGGGATGTACCAGTTCCATATGCGATGCTAAAAGAGGATGTTTCTGTGTACTGTCTGGAGTCCAGCGCCCCGGCGCCTGACTCGAACGCTGCCCCGCCCCTGTGGTCTCAAACCAGCAGTATTCTCGCTCGAAGGGATAGGTCGGTAGAACGATGCGGCGGCGAGCATAATCACGATCAAAACCGGCCCAATCCAGGGCGGCTCCTTTTACATACAGTGTGGCGACGCTCTCTAAAAGCGCCTGCCAGTCGTCCTGGTCCTTGCGCAAAGAAGTGAGCCAGGTGCGACTCTCGTCGGGCAAACAGTGCCGGCCCATATTGGCAAGGACGGAGCCGGGGCCAATCTCCAGGAACAGCTCGCACCCCTGCTCGGCCAGCGTCTGTATTTCGGCGACGAACTGCACAGCCTCGCGTGTCTGCCGCCGCCAGTAGCCAGCATCGAGCGTCTGGCCCGGAGCGAGCAGTTTCCCGGTCAGGTTGCAGACCAGGGGTGTATGCGGCGCCTGCACCTGTACCTGGCGCGCTACCTGCTCAAAGGCATCGAGCATCGGCTCCATCAGCGGCGAATGGAAGGCATGCGAGACGGTCATCGGATGCGTGGTCACTCCTTCGGCCTCCATGCGCTCTACGACGGCGCGCACAGCTTCGCGCTCGCCGGAGATTACGGTGTTCTTCGGCCCGTTGATCGCGGCGATGGAGACCTGATCGCGGTAAGACGCCAGGGCGGCGGCAACCTGCGTCTGCTCAGCGAATATCGTAGCCATCTCGCCGCGCTCCGTCAATTCCTGCATCAGCCGCCCGCGCTCGACGATAAGTTCAAGACCGTCTTCCAGGCTGAACATGCCGGAGACGCAGGCAGCCACGTATTCGCCCACGCTGTGGCCCATCACCACGTCCGGCGTTATGCCCCACGCGCGCCACATCTCCGCCAGCGCGTACTCCAACGCGAATAACGCGGGCTGCGTATAGGCGGTTTCATGCAGTGGCGAGACGGCGCCTGCCTCGGGATAGAGCACCGAGAGCAGCGGTATCTCAAGATGGGAGCGCAGAATACGATCACAGCGCTCAAGGGCCGCGCGGAAGGTGGGCTGCGTCTCATAGAGTCGTCGCCCCATACCGAAGTACTGGGAACCCTGGCCGGTGAAGAGGAAGGCGATTTTAGGCCGCGCCCTATCGCGCACATAGCCGCTGCGCACCCCCGGCGCATCCTCTCCGGCAGCGAAGGCCGCCAGCCGCTCGCGCAGTTGCGTTGAGGAGTCAGCCCTGATCGCCAGCCGGTGAGCGAAGTGGGCGCGTCCGGCATTGGCCGTGAAGCAGACATCGGCGGGCGACTCCTCTGGATAGGCAGCCATAAACGCCTCGTAGCGGCCCGCCAGATCGCGCAGCGCCTTCGCGCTCTTCGCCGAGAGGGCCAGCAGGTGCAGCGGGCGCTCGCGCTCACCGGTCACTGCGGCGGGCGATGGCGCCTCTTCCAGAATGGCGTGCACATTCGTGCCGCCAAAACCAAACGCGCTCACTCCCGCGAGCCGGCGCCTGCCCTGCGGCCAGGCTTGCGGTTCGCCGGGGATCACAAAGGTCGTATTTTCCAGTGAGATATGATGGTTGAGCTGCTTCAAATGCAGGTGCGGGGGAATCTCCCCGTGATGAAGCGAGAGCACAACTTTGATCAGGCCGGCAATGCCGGCGGCGGCCTCAAGATGCCCGATATTGGTCTTGACCGAACCGATAGCGCAGACCTGATCCGGCGCGCGCTGCTTCATCAGCACGGCTTTGAGCGCATCAAACTCGATGGGATCACCCAGCGGCGTGCTCGAACCGTGCGTCTCGACGTAGCTGATCTCCTCGGGCGCGACACCTGCATTGTACAGCGCCTGGCGGATGACCGCCTCCTGCGCCAGCCCGTTCGGCGCGGTCAGCCCGTTGCTGCGACCATCCTGGTTCACCGCTGATCCCCTGATGAGCGCGAGAATGTTATCGCCATCCCGCTGCGCGGCGGAGAGTGGCTTGAGTACTACCAGCCCGCAGCCCTCGGCGCGCACATAGCCGTCGGCGCTCTCGTCGAAGGTCTTGCAGCGGCCATCCGACGACATCATCCGCGCCTGCGAGAAGGTAATCGTCAGTTCCGGCGTGAGGATCAGGTTGACGCCCCCGGCCAGCGCCATGCTGCATTCGCCGTCGCGCAAGCTCTGGCAGGCCATATGCACGGCGACGAGCGAGGATGAGCAGGCAGTGTCGATGGCGATGCTCGGCCCACGCAGATCGAGTACGTATGACAGGCGGTTGGCGGCGATGCTGTGCGCGTTGCCGGTGCCCGCGTAGGCATCGATGTAGGACGGATCGCTAAACTGGAGCCTGCCATAATCGTTGCTGCTTATGCCGACGAATACGCCTGTCTGGCTGCCCGCGAGCCTTTCGGGCGACAGACCGGCATACTCCAGCGCCTCCCACGCAACCTCCAGCAAGAGCCGCTGCTGCGGATCCATGCGCGAGGCTTCGCGCGGCGATATTCCGAAGAAAGCCGGGTCGAACTGATCGATCTGGTCCAAAAAGCCACCCCAGCGCGTATTCATCTTCCCCGGCGTGGCCTGCTCTGGATCGTAGAGCGCCTGCAAATCCCAGCGCTGCTCCGGCACCTCGGTGATGCCATCGATGCCATCGTGCAGCATGCGCCAGAACTCGCCGGGGCTGGCAGCGCCGGGGAAGCGGCAGCCAACCCCAATTACGGCGATAGGCTCGGTACCCGTCCCTGGCCGCGCCTGCTCCTGGCCGGCCCTCTGCTCCTGGGCTGCGTCTCCTGCCAGGTAGTGGACCAGCGCCGCGATATTGGGATAGTCATAGATCAGCGTAGGAGACAGCTCGCGCCCGAGCCAGTCCTCAAGATCGGCGGCCAGGCTCACGGCCTGGAGCGAATCCATGCCATACTGCGCCCAGGGCGTCCGCACGTCTATATCCTGCTTCCTGATGTGCAGGCGCGCGGCAATCTGCTCGACGAGCCAGCGCTGGATCGCCTCCGCTGTGTATTTCCTGGTAAGCTGATCGGTGTTGCCCGCTACAACCTCCTCGCCGGCCTGCTGCTCGTCACCAGGATCCTGCCTCCACTCATAGACACTATCGAGCGCGCCGGCCAGAAATTCCTCGCGGCTCGCGCGGCGCTGCACTTTGCCGCTGGAGGTCTTTAATATGCTGCCGGTCTTGACCAGCGCTATAGCGTAGGTCTGCAACTCGTGCTCCTCGGCAATGGCGCGGCGGATCGCGGCTGCGACCTCTTCAAGATTTGAGCGCAGGTACTGACGCTCCACCTCCTGCACGACCACCAGTCGCTCTTCGCCCTGCACATCTACTGAAAACGCGACTCCGCAGCCCGGGCGCAAAGCCGGATGGCTCTTTTCAACGGTCAGCTCGATATCCTGCGGATAGTGGTTGCTGCCGCGAATGATAATCAGGTCTTTGAGGCGCCCGGTGATGAATAGCTCACCATCGCTGAAGAAGCCCAGATCGCCGGTGCGCAGGAAAGGCCCTTCGCCATTCGCCAGGTGAGCATGGAAGGTCTCTTCCGTCGCCTCCGGGCGCTTCCAGTACCCCCTGGCAACACTGGGACCGGACACCCAGATCTCACCTACCCGCTCAGGTGGGCATGGCGTTAAGGTATCTGGATCGACGATTATCACTGTTTGATCTGGCTGATTATTTCCGATGCTCACCAGGGTTCGGCTGCCTTTGTCCCCTGGCTCGGCCTGGATGACCTCGTTGCGCTCAAGGGCCTTATCATCGAAGCTGCGCACCAGCGGGAACACGCCCTTGCGTCCCGCCGAGACCACCAGCGTCGCCTCGGCCAGCCCGTAGCAGGGATAAAAGTTCTCGCGATGGAACCCGCAGGGAGCAAACGCCTCGGCGAAGCGCTCCAGCGTCTCCAACCGTACCGGCTCGGCGCCGTTGGCAACGGTCTGCCAGTTGCTAAGATCCAGCGACTCTTTCTGCTCGTCGGTAATCTTGCGCACACAGAGGTCATAGGCAAAGTTCGGTCCACCGCTGATCGTCGCCCTGGTGCGCGAGACGGCCTGCAACCAGCGTATGGGGCGCTGCAAAAACGAGGCCGGCGACATGATAGTGGACTCAAAGCCGGCGTAGAGCGGTTGCAATATGCCTCCGATCAGCCCCAGGTCGTGGTACAGCGGCAGCCACGTCACAGCATGCGCGTCGGGCGGATGCTGGCAATAGCGCTGCACCATCGATGAATTATGCAGCAGGTTGGCATGCGTTACCATGACCCCCTTGGGCAGTCCGGTGGAACCCGAGGTGTACTGTAAAAATGCCAGCGTCTCCCCACTGATCGCCGGCTCACGCCACTGCGTCTCTATGCCGGCGGCAAGGGTGTCAGTGATGATAACCCTTGCCGCCTCCAGTTCGGGAGCATGAGCAAGTAGCCCTTCAACCCTGGAGGCAAGCGATGAGGGAGCAAGAATGAAAGCCGGTTGAGCATCGTTGGCGATGGCGCGAAACCGGTTAAAGGTCCGGTCCGGGCGAGCGGAGGGTGGATAGACGGGCACGGCAATTATTCCACTATATAAACAACCAAAGAATGCCGCGATAAACTCCAACCCGGAAGGGTAAACGAGTAAGGCTCGCTCTCCGCTCTCTCCATGCGCCTGAAGCGCTGCCCCGATAATTCTGGCCTGACGATCTAGCTCCGCGAAAGTCAGGTGATCCCTCTCTATCTCTCCATCGGTAAGAAAGGTGTACACTCGTTGCTCTGGCTGCTGGCTTGCTCTCCATTGCAGGAGCGCGACCAGAGTCGAAAGCGTTGAAGGTGGAAGCAAAATATGTCTACTCAAAGTTCAATGTTTCCTGATCAAGAAGGCGAGAATGCCTCTCAGCTAATCAACTAGGGAATCAAAGTGAGGAAACATATTTGATGTTCGCTGTCTGATGGAACCTTCACTCCTGGTAGCTGTCAACAGCGGTACAGCGCGACACCTCCTTTCTCTCACGGCACTGGCGCCTCTTACGTTTTCCATGAACGTTTGAATATGTTCCCCCATGAAGATCAACTACCTTACATTCAGATGAGCGCGCAGCGCTTCCTGTTATCCCGTCCGGCAACGTCGCTATCGCGACTACTGCTACGCGGTCAGCCGAACGGACCGGCTTGCGCCGCGAGAGCGGCGTTTCTGAATGCGCTAGCAATTCAGTACACATGGCATTCGCGAATGCCATGTGTACTCCCTATGATTCCGCTTATACCTGGACGACTAATCCGGCCCCTACTCCCCTCACATTACATCTGGTCCTTCATTGTAGCACACTTGAGCAACCGCTGAGCATGAGGAAAACGTTAAGTCTGAGCAGGAGGCGCCCCCATCATCACAGACAGGATGAGGCATGAGTTTATATGCTGAGGCATAACGACACAGAGCACGCTGCGGAGCCAGCGTGCTCTAAGATAACTCTAACCTTATGTAAAACGAGCAGGCGAACCGGTCCGCTCGTACATATTTCTAGCGCTGGCGGCCCAGGCGTGGCCGTTCGCCCGGTTTCGGCTCAAGCGCGGGCCGCTCTTCGATGAGGCGCAGCGCCTCGGCAATAGCGCGCTCCAACTGGGGATCGCTCTGGCCGGCAAAGTCCTGCGGTGCGATATCCACCTCGATATCGGGATCGGTGCCATAGTTCTCCACCTTCCAGCCCACATCCTTGAACCAGAAAGAATACTCCGGCTGCGTGGTCACAGTACCATCCACCAGCCTGTGGCGCGGCTCAATACCTATGACGCCGCCCCAGGTGCGCTTTCCGATCAGCGGACCCAGGCCCATCAATTTGAAGCTGTGGCTAAAGATGTCGCCATCGGAACCCGCATGCTCGTTGGTCAGAGCCACCATCGGGCCGCGCGGCGACTCCTCCGGGTACGGCTCTGGCTGGCCCCAGCGCGGGAAATCATAGCCAATGCGGCGCCGCGCCAGCTTCTCCAGCAGCAGCCCCGATACATGGCCGCCGCTGTTCCAGCGCACATCAACCAGCAGAGCCGGATAATCATACTCGGCCAGGTAGCTGCGATGGAACTCGGCAAAACCGGAACCCATCATATCGGGGATATGGATGTAACCCACGCGCCCCTGCGAGGCTTCGTGTACGGTGCGGCGATTGCGCTCAACCCATTCTCGATAGCGCGCTGGCATCTCAGAAGAGAGCGCCTTGACCGCGATCACGCGCGTCTCCCTGCTCTCGGCCTGCTCGATCACAAGCTCTACCTCGTTGCCGGCCTGATTGACGAGCAGTTCCTGTGGCGGGCGCTCAGGTCCCGGGCGCTGCCCGTTGATCGCCAGCACCGCATCGCCCTCGCTCACGTTCAATCCTGGCGCAGCCAGCGGCGATGACTCGCGGCTATTCGACGGGTCGCCCCGCACAATGCGCGCGATACGATAGCAGCTGTTCTCAGCATCATAGGTCCAGTCCACGCCCAGCATGCCCTGCCGGTAATCTGGCCCCTGGCGATACTCGCCGCCCCACTCATAGGCGTGGGAGGTACCAAGCTCCCCTTGCAGCTCCCACAGCAGGTCGGACAATTCAGAGCGTGAGCTAACGCGGTCAACCAGCGGCGCATAGCGAGCATAGATCTCGGCCCAGTCGATCCCCGACATATCCTCAGCCCAGAACTGCTCACGTTGCAGGCGCCAGGCTTCCGTGAACATCTGCTTCCACTCGGCGGCCGGCTGCACCGAGACCTTCACCCTGGACAGGTCGAGCCAGCCACTCTCACGGCCCGGATGATCGCCATTCTCCGCCTTTGGCTTCTCTCCCGCTTTCAGCGCGCGCAAACGGTGGGACGAACGATAGAGCAGCGTCCTGTTATCGCGTGAGAGGGTAAAGTCGCTGACGTTATCGATGAGCCGCTCGCTTTTGTACTTCTCAAAATCGTAGCAGTCGATGCTGCCCCTGGTTCCCTGCTCATCGGAGGTATCATCCTGTACGGTGCCCTGGATGGGGAAAGAGAGAAAGAGCACTTTCCCCTTGATGCCGCGCACTGCCTCATAACGCCCCTCTTTTACAGGGAACGGCAGCGCGCGCGCCGTAATGCCTTCCAGGTCGATGACCACTGCTGGCTCCGCTCTCTGAGAAGCTTTCCCCGTGTCTCCGCTCTGAGCCGCCTCGCCGTCTCCGGCGGGGGCGTCCTGCTCCTTTGAGTCCACCCGGTCTTTTTCCTTCTCTTCTGGCGCTTCAGGTTCGGGGATAAAGGGAGAACGCTGGTCACGGCGCAGCATGATCGCATACGGCCTGACGCCATTGGGGAAACCAAGATCGAAGTGCAAATTGTCGTACACAGGGTTGAAGACGCGATAGCCCAGGAAATACAGGTATTTGCCATTGGGATCGAAGGCGGGGCACGTGTCGCGTAATACCGGCTCGCTCGCCTGGTAGGTCGCGCCATCCTCCAGGTTGCAGAGCTTGATCGCCGTTTTCCGCGACGAGATCGGGAAACCATACGCCAGCCAGCGACCATCGGGCGACCAGGCCACGCCATCAATGCGCCGGTAATTGCTGCGCTCGATGATGCGCGCCGTGGCGGCCCCCAGGTCCACGACGATAAGTTCGTTGCGATGGTTGGTAATGGCAACGTTATCGGCAGTGGGCGAAACATCCAGGCTGACGGCGCGCCCGAACTCGATGTCGCTATACGTTTTCGGCTCGCCGGCCTCCTCAGGATTGAAGACGATAAGTTCTTCCTTCCCGCTGGCATCATTGATAGCGACCAGCCGCTTGCCGTCATTGAGCCATTCGAGGAAGCGATAGCGCACGCCGTCCGGCTCCCCGTGCTGCACAACCGGCCCCTCCCAGTTCCCCATTGTGAAAGCCTTGCCGCGCGTCGTCAGCGCGACCTTATGCCCCTGGGGATGCAGCGCGTAGGTATCGAGGAAGCGGCCAGCGGAGACGAACTTGCGATTACGCTGCGCTCGCAGGCTCGGCAGCATTACCTCGAGGTGACGCATGCTTCCACGTTCTGGATCGAAGAGGTAGAGATCGGCGCCAGAATGATACACGAGCCGCCGCCCGTCGCTGGCGAGCTGGCGCGCGTAGAAATCGCGGTGCTCGGTATGCTGGCGAACATCTTCTCCGCGTGGCGTGCATGAATAGATATTGCCTACGCCGTCCGCATCGGAGAGGAAATAGATACGCTCGCCGAGCCAGCAGGGATTGGCGATATTGCCTTCGAGTCGCAGGCGCTGGAAGTTACCGCTGCCGTCGGGATCGCACCACAGATGCCCGGCGGTACCGCCCCGGTAGCGCTTCCAGTGCGAAAACTCCCTGATATTGATGTTGCGGCCAATGACGACACCGCCCCCCGGACCGTAGGATATCGCGTTCGCCATACCGTAAGGAAGCTGGCGCGGCAGCCCGCCATCCGGGGAGATAGCATAGATCACCTCGAAGCGCTGCGAAAACTGGCCGGCGTTACTGGCATAAAGGATCTCTTTGCCGTCGGGCGACCAGCCGATGACGCGGCAAGTGGCGGAGTGAAAGGTCAGACGCCGCGCCGGCCCGCCCTGCGCCGGCATGACATAGACCTCGCCAGGCCCCTCCTCGCGTCCAACAAAGGCCAGCAGCGTTCCATCCGGCGAGAAACGCGGGTAGCCAGCCTCCCCCACTCCCGCCGTCAGGCGCTCGGCCCGCCCACCCTCACTTGAGACCAGCCAGAGATCGTCCTCAGACACGAATACGATACGATCTTGAAAAATGTGCGGAAAGCGCACATACCCCTGCGAAGGCATAAACACTCCTTTGTGGCAAAACGATCAGCGCAAAATCTGAAGCGAGCAGCCGGTAAATTCAACCATTGCTCACCGTCTAACAGTAACAAACCGGCGGGATTCTTGCAATAGCCTGGCGGTTAGAACTTAGAGCTTGCCCGAAGACCATGCGGCCTCCGTGGAATCCAGGGGCAGGGCCGAGGCGCGCGGAAGCACGACGGAGAAGGTGCTGCCATTGCCCGGAGTGCTCTCCACATCTATGCGCCCGCCGTGTCGCTGCACTATCTGAGATGAAATGTAGAGTCCCAGGCCAAGCCCGATACTGGAGCCGGTCTGGACCTCTATCCCCGGCACGCGGTAGAAGCGCTCAAAAATGTGGGGCAGCACTTCTGGTGGGATGCCAACACCCGTATCGCTCACGGAAACAACGCACTCTTGCTCGGTGGCATTGAGTTCCAGCCTGATAGGTGCATTGACGGAGGAGTATTTGCGTGCATTCGCCAGCAGATTGATGATAACCTGGCCGATGCGCGCTACATCTATCTCGGCCTCAACCGGCTCCTCAGGAAGTTCGAGAATGATATGAGGGGCGGGGTTTGTGCCCGCAAGGTATTCATCGACCAGGCGCCGGCAGAGATCCCTCATCTCACAGCGCTCGCATTGTAGCGTGAACATGCCGGTCTCGATCAAGGAGACGCTCAGCAAATCGTTGACCAGCACCTCCATGCGCCGGATGGAGTTCTCCATGCTAACCAGGCTCGCCACCTCCGGCGAACCCGCGCGCTCAAGCCGCCGGTGGAGCAGTTGCGTCATCCCTTTCAGGCTGGAGAGCGGCGTTTTAAGTTCGTGCGAGGCCATACTTAGAAACTCATCTTTGGCGGCGTTGGCCTCCACCAGTTCGCGCGTCCGTTCCTGCACCGCCACTTCGAGCGACCGGGCATGCTGCTCCAGCGCGCGCTGCTGCTCCGCTACACGCAGCCGCAACTGGTGCGTCTGGACAGCCCTGCTCAGCGCGGCCACAAAGTAGTCGCGGTCAATCGGCTTCTGAATGAAATCATATGCGCCACCACGCAGCGCCTGAATCGCCAGGTTATGATCGCCGTGTCCGGTAATCAACAACGTGGGGGTCTCGGGCCGCAATTCATGGACCTTCGCCAGCAGAGCCAGGCCATCCATGCCCGGCATCTTGATATCGCTTACGATTGCGTCATAATCGTTGGCCCTGATGCGCTCGAGGGCAGCCTGTGCCGAGTCGGCGGTATCTACCCTGATGTTTTGCAGCCGCAGTGCAATCGCCTGGGGCAGCGCCTGCAATAGAGCCGGATCGTCATCAACAATGAGCACCCATCCATTTATATTTTCCATAATCACCTCGCCCCACTTTCCAGATCATCTCTCTTTATGGGAAGCTGTACCAGGAAGGCTGCGCCGCGCCCCGGGCTATTTTTAAGCGTAATCGTCCCCTGATGATCCCTGATAATCCCATAGGTAATCGAGAGTCCCAGGCCGGTTCCCGCCCCCACCTCCTTTGTCGTAAAGAAAGGATCGAAGATCCGCTGCTCCAGTTCTACAGGTATGCCTGGCCCGCTATCGGAAATGCTGATCTCTACGGCTTGCTTATCCTTTGCACACTCAATGGTAATGATTTTCTGTGGCGCTTCGCTCAACGCATCGCGCGCATTGGTGAGCAGATTGATAAAGACCTGCTCCAACTGAATGGCATTCCCGATGACCACCACGTCTTCGGGGAGAAGATGCTGCCTGACCTCGATCTGGCGCAGGCGAAGCTGCTCCTGCATCAGTGAGAGCGAATTCTGAATTACGCGCGTGATCGAGACAGGCTCATAGCTCACCGAAGCGGCTCGCCCGAAGGTGCGCAGGTGTGAGATAATTTCCGTTGCCTTGCGGACCTGCTGCATGGCGCTGCGCAGCTCCTGCAAGATACGCTCCGGCTCGGTATCGGCCAGCCCCAGTTCGATGAGGTCAATGGCATTACCAACAAACAGGCCGATGTTATTCAGCGGATTGTTGAGTTCATGAGCGACACCGGTGGTCAGTTCTCCCAGCGTAGCCAGTTTACCAGCCTGCACAAGCTGCTCTTGCTTCTCCCGCAATTCCTGTTCGCGGCGCTGCACGGCCTCCGTCGTCTCTTTGAGGTCGCTCATAATATGGATCATGGCCTTGCGGCTGCTCTCCAGGCGTTGATTAGAGTGGTGCGAATCCAGCAAAATGTGCATCAGCGCCCGGCGCGAATTATCCAGGTGCTCGGTCTGGTGGGCCAGGCTGCTGCGGTCCTGCTCATAGTCGGCCAGGATGTGGATCATGGCCTTGCGTTGATCGTTCAGCTTGCGATTGACTGCGTTCAGGTCGCTGAGAATATGGATGAAAGCGCGGCGGCGCTCCTCGCTCTTCTGCACTCGCATCTCCAGAACAGCATTCTCCTCCAGCAGACGCGCATACTCCTGGCGGAGTTGTTCCAGCTCTATTGCTTCATGGGATACGAGTTCAGAGGTAAGCGATTGCATTCCACTCATCTATACTGACCTCTATCTCCTTTCACCTTCTCAAGCTCTCGCTTTAAATTCTCTATCTCTTTTTCCAGCGCAATCATCTTTAACTCACGGCCTACAACGACCTCTTCAAACTTCTCCAGGTCGAGAATCTTTTCCTGCAACTCGGCCTTCGACTCCTCCAGATCCCGCACAACCTTTTCATAGGCGCGCATATCGCGCAGAATACCAATCGCACCGATGACCTTGCCATCTGGATCGCGCAGGGCCGAGGCATTCAAAGTAGTCGGGATCACCTCGCCGGAGGCGCTGCGCGGATTGAGCCGCGCGTTGCGCGTCACGCCTCGCTCTATAACTTCGCGCAGGGCCGCAAGGAACTCACGCGTCTCCTCGGGACTGATAAAGCGCGAAAGCGACTGCTCCAGCACCTCGTCTGGACGAAAGCCAAGCAGTTCATAGACGGCATCGTTGGCCTGCAAGATCTTGCCTTCCAGGTCCGAGACGAACACCGGGTCCGGCGCATTCTTAATCAGGCTATCAGAATAGGCGCGCGCCTTGTCCAGCTCGCGCATGTCGCGCAGGATACCAATCGCGCCGATGACCTTGCCATCTGGATCGCGCAGGGCCGAGGCGTTGAGCGTAGTGGCAATGACCTCCCCGGAGGCGCTGCGCGGATTGAGCCGCGCGTTGCGCGTCACGCCCTTCTCGATCACTTCGCGCAGCGCGGCGGTAAACTCGCGCGTCTCCTCCGCGCTGATAAAGCGCGAAAGCGACTGCTCCAGCACCTCGTCGGTGCGGAAACCGAGCAGTTCATAGACGGCATCGTTGGCCTGCAAGATCTTGCCTTCCAGGTCCGAGACGAACACCGGGTCCGGCGCGCTTTTGATAATGATATCGGCATCGAGTGAGCCGTGAGACCTGGTATTCACTCGCGCGGCCACCCCACTCACGGGCACAACATTATCGAGCATCTATAACCTCCGCCTTAAAAATTTGTACTGATAGCCTCCGTACAATGCGCCTGTAACACAGCAGTTGTATATATGAAGCAGACGGGCTTCTTCTACTATTAACGTTTGCACGAGATTACCAGAAAGTATAGCAGACATATGTTCCCATGTGCAAGCGCGTAGCCTCAATGTTAGTTGTAGAGTTTAGGTCGAGAGAGCAACGTTTCAGAATAGAGATGATGTGGTGCGACACAGGCGCTTCGCGCCTGTGTCGCACCACATCATCTCTATTCTGAAAGTGCAGGAGGTGCCGGAAACAATCTTCCTTGACACCCTGGAATGATAGTGCTAGCATAAATTTGTCAAGGCATCGCTTCTCCTTGCCCTCCGGGGGCATCCGATATGCAACACTAAGGAGTATATTTTCGGTGAAAATCCACGAATACCAGGCTAAAACCATCCTGGCGCGCTACGGCATTCCGGTCCAACCGGGGCGCGTAGCGCACACGCCGGAGGAGGCCGAAGAGATCGCCCGCGAACTGGGCGGGCCAGTTGTGATTAAAGCTCAGGTTTATGTTGGCGGCAGGGGCAAAGCCGGCGGCATCCAGTTCGGCGATACGCCAGAGCAGGCGCGCGCCGCAGCCGCGAAAGTTCTGGGCATGAATATCAAAGGGTTGACCGTAGAAAAGGTCCTTGTCGTCTCCAAACTCGACATTAAAGAGGAGTACTACCTCGGCATCATTATTGACCGCAAGAGACAATCCCCCGTTGTGATGGTCTCCACGGCAGGCGGCATCGATATCGAAGAGGTGGCCGCGACGACTCCCGAAAAGATTATTCAACAGCCCATCGATATGCACTGGGGATTGCGCCCCTTCGAGGCCCGCGACATTCTCGCGCGTGCTGGCTTTCCCTCGCGGATCATCCGCCCGGCCAGCGATATTCTCACCGCACTCGCGAAGGCGTTCATCGAAAGCGATGCCAGCCTCGCCGAGATCAACCCGCTGGCAGTAACCGCCGATGGCAAGGTGCAGGCCGCCGACGCCAAGATCCTCCTTGATGATAACGGCCTTTTCCGCCACAAAGAATACGCATCCTGGGCCGAGCCGGAAGAGGCCAACCCCATCGAGTATGAGGCGAAGCAGGAGGGCCTGACCTATGTGAAGCTCGACGGCAACGTCGGCATTATCGGTAACGGCGCCGGCCTGGTGATGACGACGCTCGACATGGTTGCGCGTGTGGGCGGCCGGCCGGCCAACTTCCTCGATATCGGCGGCGGCGCCAGAGCGGAGGTTATGCGCAAGTCTCTCACCTTCGTGGCGCGCGATCCACAGGTCAGGGGCATCCTGGTCAATATCTTCGGCGGCATCACACGCGGCGAAGAGGTCGCCAGAGGTGTGATTATGGCCCGGCAGGAACTGCCAGAGGGCATGCCCATCGTGGTGCGTCTCTCAGGAACCGGCGCGGAAGAAGGCAAGGCGATGCTCAAGGACGCCGGCCTGGATTGGGGTAAGGACATGCGCGAAGCCGCGCAGAAAATAGTCGCCGCTGTGGCTGCCATCGAATAGGGGATAAAAATTATGAGTATTCTTATGGATAATACGACGCGGGTGATTGTGCAGGGTATTACCGGGCGTGAGGGGCAATTTCATACCCGCAATATGAAAGCGGCTGGCACAAACATCGTCGGGGGCACGACTCCCGGCAAGGGCGGGCAGATGGTAGAGGGCGTGCCCGTTTTCGACACCGTTGCTCAGGCGAGAGCCGCCACCGACGCCAACGCAAGCTGCATTTTTGTGCCGGGTCCCGGCGCCGCCGATGCCATCATGGAGGCTGCCAGCGCCGGCATCAAGCTGATCGTCTGCATCAGCGAGTGGATCCCGGTGATCGACATGACGCGCGCGGTATTGACCGTGCGCGAACACGGTGCGCGCCTGATCGGGCCGAACTGCCCGGGCATCTGCACGCCGGGGCATGGCAAGATCGGCATCATTCCCTACCAGATCTTCACGCCTGGCCCCGTCGGGTTCATCTCCCGCTCCGGCACGCTCACCTACGAGGTTGTCTCACTGCTGACCGGGGCCGGCATCGGGCAATCTACCTGCATCGGCATCGGCGGCGATCCCATCATCGGCTCGACTTTCAGCGATTATCTCAAGCTTTTTGAGAGCGATCCGCAGACGAAAGCGGTGGTGATGTGTGGCGAGATCGGCGGCAGCGACGAGGAAGATGCGGCGGAGTACATCAAGACGATGAGCAAGCCCGTCGTCGCCTTTATCTCCGGGCGTACCGCACCGCCAGGAAAGCGCATGGGCCACGCAGGCGCGATCATCTCCGGCAATACCGGCACGGCACAGGGCAAGGTTGCCGCGCTCCAGGCGGTAGGCGTGCCCGTCGCGGATACCATCTTCGATATTCCCGATCTGGTGAAGAAAGTTCTGTGACATTATGACCACGGCTCTGATCTACGATCCGATCTTTTTAGAGCATCTTACGCCGTCGCGGCACCCTGAGAGGCCACAGCGCGTAGAGATGGCGATCAATGTCCTGGAGGCACTGGGCTGGCTGGAGCGCGATGGCCTGCTGCTCCTGCCTCCCCGCGCCGCGACGGTAGATGAGCTGGCCGCCATCCACGAACGCAGGTATATTCGCAAAGTGGAGAAAGCCAGCCAGAAGGTCGCCGCCGAAGCGGAGTCCGGCGGCCCCCAAACGCGCTTCTTCGCTACCGATACCTACGTCTCGGCCAGGTCATACGAGGCCGCGCTCAAAGCCGCTGGCGCACCGCTCACTGCTATCGACGCGATCCTGGAGGGCCGGGCAACCAATGCGTATTGCCTGGTGCGCCCTCCCGGTCATCACGCCGTCGCGGAATCGGCGATGGGCTTCTGCCTCTTCAACAACGTGGCGGTGGCCGCACGTTATGCTATCGATCATCATGGCATGGAGCGCGTGATGATTATCGACTACGACGTGCATCATGGCAACGGCACCCAGGAGGCGTTCTACACTGACCCGCGCGTGCTCTACTTTTCTCTTCACCAGGCGCCGTTCTATCCCGGCACCGGCCTGGCCGAAGAGCGCGGCGAAGGTCCGGGATTTGGCACGACGATCAATGTACCGCTGCCGGCGAAGACGACCTTCGATAGCTATAAGGCCGTCTTCCGCCAGGTTATGATGCCCGCCGCTGACCGTTTCAAGCCGCAGTTGATCCTGGTCTCCGCCGGTTTCGACGCGCACTGGCACGATCCGATAGGCGACATGAACCTCTCAACGGCGGGCTTTGCCCAGCTCAATATGATTATCCTCGAACTGGCGAATCTGCTCTGTGACGGACGCCTGGTGCTGGTACAGGAGGGGGGCTATAGCCTGGAAGCGATGGGCGCCTGCGTCGCCACCTGTATCAATATCCTGCTCGGAGACGATGCGGCTGTCGATAATCTCGGTCCGCCGCCTGAGATGGAATGGCGCCTCAACGACGACGCTCTGATCGCCGAGCTGCGCCGCATCCACGAGCTGACGGGCTATCGTATGCGCAACGCTCCGAAACCAGATATCGAGCGGCTGCGCCGTGAAATAAAGGGGCCAGGAGCGGATGATAGACCAGCCGCCGAAAATACATCTCAGTAGCAACGATGCCGTGTTCTGATGAGGATCTATCCATCGCACGCCGGGCAGATCCGCCTGCTGACAGGCGAAGACTTGCCCGCTGTCCGGCGCCTGCTCTTTACTTCTGAATATATCTATCAGCGCTTCACGCCGGGAGAGCTGCCACTCTTACTTGAGCACTATCCCGCCGTGGGCCTGTTCAATGGCGCCTCGCTCCAGAGCTTCCTGCTGTCCCAGACTGTCAATCCCCCTTCCGCCTGGCTTTCGGGCTTTGGAGTCAGTTGGACGGCGAGCAGCGCATACGTCGAGATACTCACTTCGCTCCTTGAACAATTGTCATCCCATCTGCTCGCGCGCGGCGTGCATCACCTGCACTATTCGGGCAACGACACCGGGCGTGACTGGCTGCGCCCGATTCTGCTCGGCCACGGCTTCACACCCTACAGCCGGCTCTACGCCTACGATAAAATTGGCTTCAGCATCCCTACTATGGGCAACCAGCAGGTTGTTGTCCGCCCGCTGACGAACAGCCGCGACGATATGCAAGCACTGCTCAACATTGAGAATGCCTGCTTTGAGGATCTCTGGCGCTATGATACTCTGGCCTTCGCCGATATCGCCGCCACGCATCCCTACTTTGTTGTGGCCGAGTTGCAGGGCAAGATCGCCGGATATCAATTTAATGCGCTGGAGAACGATACCGGCTACCTCATCCGTATCGCCGTCCATCCCGCATTCGGCAGCCAGGGCATCGGCGCCCGCCTGATGGCCGAGGCCATACGCTTCTTTGAACGTGAGGGCGCGGCGCGCATTCTGCTGAATACCCAGGAAGATAACGTCCACGCTCATCGCCTCTATGAGTGGTTCGGCTTCGTCCGCTCGCAACAGACGGGCTTCGTATTGCGCAAGTACCTGTAAATAATGAAGGTTAACAACCAGAGGCAGGGATATGCCCCTGTGCGTAGCGCGATGATGAATGATACCGATCAAGATCGGCAAGGGAAAGGATGCCGGGCCTTTGTAGGGACGCCGCGCCGCCCCGGGGGCAACGCTCTGTGACCAGTCTGCGGCGCAAGTCCGCCGATCTCTCCCCTCGAACCGTTGGGGTGGGCCGCGGGGCGGACTTGCGCCGCAGACCGGGATGCGGGTTGGACCTCCAGGGCGGCGCGGCGTCCCTACACCATCCCAACCGTTTTGCTCATTCCCGAACCTGGTTGGTGATCTTCATTATCGCGCTCGTTGGGCTTCCGGTGTGCTCCCAGGCGCGATAAATCGCGTGGCTACGCGTAAAAAGATTGCCGATCCTGATTGGTAACATTCAGACTTACAGCAGTCCCATCAGGTAGCGCACGGTCAGCGGCGCGGACTTGTTCTTGACCGTCAGAGGGAACGGTTTCCCGGTCTGCACGTAACGATAGACCTGAATATAGGTTGACTCATTGAGCAGGATGTTATGGTCCGAAACGTTGTTCTGGAGGCGCGAAGCAACGTTCACGACATCGCCAATGGCCGTGTAGTTCTGCAATCGTTCCTGCGCGCCAACGTTGCCCACGGTGGCGAGACCGGTATTAACGCCGATACCGAAGGAGACGCGCGTCTCTTCTGGCTGCGAGCGCTGGTATTCCTGCACGGCCAGGCGCATTTTCCACGCGGCCCGCACGGCGCGCAGGGCGTGATTCTTTTGTGGCAGCGGTGCGTTGAAGATCGCCATCAGGGCATCACCCTGGAAAGCGGTGAGCGTCCCTTCTTCCTCCCAGATCGCTTCACACATGATCTTGAGGTAGCGATTGATTAAATTCATCACCTCCTCGGGGGCCATGCTCTCGCTCAGGCGCGTATAGCCACGTATATCGGCAAAGACTACCGAGATTTCTTTTGTCTCGCCACCCAGGTTGAGCGCCATCGGATCTTTAATCAACTGCTGCACGACATTGGGATGCACGTAGCGCTCGAATATACGGCGCACCTTCTTGGCCTGCGCCTCCGAGCGCTTCAACTCGGTGCGGTCATCGATGACCAGCACCACGCCAATATGGGAGCCATCGGTATCGCGCAGCGAGGAGACGTACAGATTCAGATTGAACTCGCCCGGCCCGCGCCTGGGGATCTCGCAATCAAGCGAAACGGGCAGCAGCATCGTGGAACGCGCAACTTCCCCCGAGGCTCTATAGAGCAGGCCAACTATCTCTTTCTGCACCTGGGGCGGCAGACTCTTAAACGCTTCGCGGTAGGGCTTCCCCTTCGCCGCCTCCGGGTCCATACCCAGGATGTCGCCTGCGGCCTTGTTAAAGGTGGTAATCATACCCGTCGCATCGGTGGTAATAACGCCATTGGCAATGGAGAAGAAGATGTTGTCCATGTATTGCTTATCTTCTCGGACCTGCTGGATGGCTTTGTTCAGGTCAGCGATGAGACGAGCATTATCGATGGCAATGGCGGCCTGATTACAGAAAGCCAGCAGCAGGTCGCGGTGCCTGGGGCCGAACAGGTTAGCATTGATACGGCTATCAACATAGACGGCGCCGATGCAGTTATTACGCACCATCAGGGGGGCACACATGATCGAGCGGATACCATAGGCCACAATGCTTTCATGGCCGCGCAAAGCATCATCCAGTTGTGCGTCGTCGGCGAGCAGAGGCTGGCGCGTTTTGATAGCCTGTAGCACCGTGCTGCGGCTGATCTTGGCAGTCGCGAACGCGCTTTCGGGAATAGTATGTGCCTCTTTATCACGGGCAATAGTAAACTCGGGCTTGCCGGTAGCAGGATTTACCAGCATCAAGAAGCCACGTTCGGCATTCACAAATTCGATGACGCGATCCATCACCAGGCGCAGTACTTCATCGAACTCCCGCGTTGAATTGAGGGTGCGGGCAATCTCATAGAGGATCTCCAGTTCGTCACGCTGCCGCTCCAGATCGGTGATGCTCATGGTGAGGGCTTCTTCGCGCTCGGTCCCGAATGCTCCCGGGGGCGCCGATGGAGCCGCCGCGGCTCCGTTCCCCTGGCTGTGCTGCGCCTGAAGGACACGTTGCAGCGCCAGGTTGAGCCGCCCCAATTCCAGATCCGCGATGCGGCTCACGTTGAGTGCATCGCTCAACAGGCGCACACGTGGATCGCTGCCCTCGCTGGCATATTTCACTTCGACGGCATTTTCCAGCTTGCGGCTATGCTCATGGAGCAGTCGCGCAATCTGCATCAACCCATCGCCAACCGTGCGCAAGTCATTTTCTGTTTTCCAGAGCTGCTCAGATGATGATGACACCGACTCCCCCTTATTGGTCTATAAACAGAGCAATTGGTATATAACAGGTCCGATCTAAGGCGCTTAATAACCAGGATGTGCACAGTCTCTATCAGGAGAAACGTTCTTGCGTACTCATTATAGCACAGCAACTTTTGTTTTGTATTACCGCTATTATCCTCACACCCGATATACACAGACAAAGATGAATGGATGATGGTGGTTGTGGCCGCAGGCCACAACCACCATCATCCATTCATCTTTATTTATCCCTGAGTTTTGAGATATTCGGTAAATGAGGTGGGCGTAAAGCCGAAGTCGCGCTCAACGCTATCAAGATCGGTAGTATTGTCAAAAGAGAAGAGCGTCATGGCCGCGCGTGTCAATGGCGGCTTCGGCAGCACAGCCTCCATGACAGCAGCGCCCAGGCCGACCAGTGGCACCGGCGCGTATACCTTGAGCCGGCGCCGGTGAGTAGCCTCCAGCAGCAGATCGAACAGTTGGGTGAAGGAGTAATACTCGGGGCCGCCAATGGTGTAGATGTGGTTGGCATAGCGCTCCGGCTCCGCGAGCACCTTGAGGATGACGGTAACAACATCCTCGACATAGATCGGCTGGAACATGGTTTTGCCGCCATCGATCAGGGGCACAACCGGAGAAGTGCGAATGAGGTCGGTCAGGCCCTTGATGAAGGGAGCGCCCTGGCCGAAGAGCACCGAGGGGCGAATGATTGTCCAGGCAAGGCCGCTATTTATCAACATTTGCTCGGCCAGGTAGCGTCCCTGCATATAGCTGCCCGGCCTGTCGGGCCTGGTGCCCAGCCCGCTCAGTTCGATGATGCGCTCGACGCCCGCGGCCTTTGCCGCCGCGATTAAATTGGCGGTGCCGCCCACATTCGTCGCTTCGTACTGGCCGGCTGCTGTCTGCTTGCGATCAGCCGTAATAAACGCGGTGTGAACGATGGTATCGACACCATCGACGGCGGGAACTAATGTATCCGGCCGGGTAGTATCACCCTGCACTATTTCAATTTTATCGACGGGCAGAACCTGCCCCGCGCGACTGGTGTCGCGCACAAGGCAGCGCGGCCGTTCTCCCTGGGCAACGAGACGCGCGACCAGGTGCCGCCCGATATAGCCATTCGCGCCGGTAACGAGAATCATACGTTATCTCCCTGCCTTTGCAATTACAAAATTGCTTGCTGCTATAACTATAGCGCCTGCGGCAAGGATCTGCCAATGAAGGATAGGTCATGTCATCCTTCGCGGCCGCGAAGGATGACATGACCTATCCTGGTGGTTAAAATTCATCACCGCAGCGACTCCGCCGGCAATTGAATGCGCACGGTCACTCCTTCGCCTGGCGCACTCTTGACTGTGAGGCTGCCACCGGCGATGGCGAGCAGCGCGCGATGTGTCAGCAGTCCGCCACCGGTTCCCGTTGTTGCGCTGCTCGCCGCACCGATGCCGACGCCATCATCGGCCACGACGACTTCCAGGTGCGAGTTACAGGACGCTT
Organism: Ktedonobacteraceae bacterium; assembly: GCA_035294325.1. Taxonomy (GTDB): domain Bacteria; phylum Chloroflexota; class Ktedonobacteria; order Ktedonobacterales; family Ktedonobacteraceae; genus DATGLE01. The sequence continues at coordinate 41,025 of DATGLE010000034.1, forward strand.
TGAGGGTGAGGCGCAGCCGGCGATGCACGTCGGAGCCGCGTGCATGACGCGCCGCATTGCGCAGCGCTTCCTGCACGGCGGCGAAGATCAGCTCGGCGATAGCTGGAGGCACGATCTCGTCAATATGGCGAGCCTCCTCCTCCGAAACATCCCACTCTACCTCGTCGAAGGCGTGTTGAAAATCTTGCTCGATCATGGTATGGATCGCGTGCATCATTCCATCGCGCTCCAGGTGATGGGGCGCACTGGTAGTGGTCGCGCGCATCATTGCGGCAAGCTGGCGATGGGCGTCGCTGATGATATTGATCGCCTCGGTAAGCGCTCGATCCGAGCGTGTGGTGGCCTCATCCTTATGCCCGTTCTGCACATCGGAACGCAGCGTCTCCAGCCGCAGCAGCGCCAGGTGCATCTGCGGCAAGATCTCGTCGTGAAGCACGCGCCGCTGCTGCGCCCCGACCAGTTTTACATCGACGATACGGCGGCGCAACAGACCGGCCACCGCCAGCATCGCTTCGTGATCGCGCAGGGTATCGAGAATGCGCTGTCCACACGCATGCGCAAGATCCATATCCTCGTCGGTAAAGACGCCGCCATCTTTGCGAGGACCAAGATAGAGCCGCGCCACCGGCCCCAGTTCATCGTAAATTGGCAATATCCAGCAGATTACCGGCTGGCCCTGTACCATCACGCGCACCCTGTGTGTACCTGAACTCGCCGCCTTCGCATGACCGCTGTAAGCTTGCACCCTGTCATCCTCATTCTCCTCACCTTTCCCGGTCCTCGTATTTTTCGGTTGTTCCTCCAGTTCATCCTGCCCATCGAAGAACGGCCAGCGATAATTGAAACTGCGCCGCAGCGGCCCGGCCAGGACCACCAGTCGCGCCCACTGTACCACCAGCACATCATTACATAAATGGAAAAAGAGGTCCTCCATGCTCTGCTCGGTCTTGCGCAGATCGGTGTTGAGCCAGTGGCGCAGATTTGTGCTGCGCAAGAAAGGACGCAGCAGCGTCACATAGCGGTCATGCGCGGTATAGCTGCTCCATGTAAAGAGAGCGTAGGCCCCCGTTGCCAGGCAGGTGATGAACAGGAGACCGCTCAGCCCGCTGAGGCTGCTGCGCGTCAGAGCCACGAACAGCGCGATAAAAATAGCAACGGTAGTAGCAACGATGACGATGCCACGCCACTGCTCGAAAAAGCCGCGCCGGCCAAGTGGGCGCTCGATCAGAATGCCGTAGCGCACGATAGAGTAGCCGACCAGCAGAATAATCAGAGCCAGCGAGCCGATAGCAATGATATCCAGCAGTACGAGACCGGGGGGAATGGTATTGAACGCGGTTGCAGGAGGGATAGAAGAAAAGAGGCGCGTACCCTCCAGAAGCTTGAGCCAGTTTGCCATTGACCAGATGCCCAGTCCGCCGATGATAATGATGAGTCCGACCATCAGCAGCGCCGCCAGCAGCAGGCCCGGCCTCGCCAGGTGCCAGGAGAGTTGTGGCTCCTCCAACAGTTCGGCATCGGCCTGATCGTCCCAGAAGGCATCAACCAGACGCTGACGCAGCGATATGTTCTTCTTGCGCGTAGTACCGGCAGCCCACAGGACGCGCAGCAGCCGACCAACGCGCCCCGGCGTGAACCAGGGACCGATAGCGCAGAATGCGACGTAGAACAGGAACAGCAGCGGGAGCAAGACGAAGGGCGAGAACAGCCCGGCGCTCGTATCGCCGCGCGCATAGCCATACGCCAGCAGGCGCAGCGTTCCGGCAAAGGTGAAGGTCGATTGATTGAGGATCAGCAGGACCAGCACGGCGCAGCCCAGCAGGCTGCTACAAAGCAGCAAGAGGGGACGGCGCCGGCGCCATCCCTCATTGATCAAGGCCGCGTAGTGCAGCCCGATCACGAACCAGATATATGTCGCGCCGAGCGCGGGCAGCCAGATCAGATGCCACAGGAAATTTAACGGCATCAGTCCTGTGGGCTGCGAGAGCGGGCTGGAGATCAGCAGGGCATGGATAAAGAAAAACAGAGCGGCCAGGCCGAGGCCCACGACTCCCACCCGCGTGATCAGGCTGCGGCGATCTCCATTCAGCCAGACCGTACAGGCCAGCCACAGAAAGGCGACCAGATTAAAGATCGAGAGCGCCAGCGCGATGATCTGTAGAATATTTGCAGGATCAAGCAAGGTGTTCAGTGGCATGTTGCTCTTCCCCTCCCCTCAGCGATGGCCGCCCGGCACATAGCGGCGCCGGGAGGGCGGTATAGCTCCGGTGCAAAATCAATCAGCCTCTTTGTACAGCGGCACCCACTCGCCCCGGCGGTCCTGTACCAGCGCCACCCCATTCTCATCCCATATAATCATGCGATTGAGCATATAAATCAGAGTTGCTCTCGCGCGAGCAACTTTATCATCAACGGCGTTTTCGCTCAGCCCCCAGGCGGCATAGATGCGCCCGTTGGTCCGGCTGACGGCGCGCTTGTCGTGCAGGTTGAGGCGGGCCGCGATCTGCTCGTTGGTCATGCCCTGGGCCATCAACTCAACCACGCGCAGCTCGTTCGGCTCCAGCAGAGCGCGCGGTGACTGCTCGTCGAGGTCGCGCACCTCCTGCACGCGATCCTCTATCTCGGGATCAACGATGCTGCGTCCATTCACAGCATCGCGCAGCAGGGGAACGAGCATGCTGGGGAGCAGGTAGTTGCTCTTGCGCACGTAGGCATAATGCGTCAGGATACCCGAAGCGCGGAACTCGCGGTAGTAGTCGTCGTCATCCTGAATGGAGTAGAAAACGACGGGCATACGCGGGCGCTCGCGCCGGATAGCGACAGCCGCGCCTACGCCGCTCAGCGCGTTACGGCCCGCCTGGGGATCCTGTAGCTGCACATCCATCAAAATCACATCCATATCCAGTTCCAGCGCCCGCGCCACGGCCTCGCGCCCCGTTGCCGCCTCGCCCACCACCTGCACGGCCCTGGTCGCCTCCAGGCCCTCGCGCAGCGCCCTGCGCAGCGGCCCATGATCGTCAACCAGCAATAATTTTATCGTTGTCATATACGCTCTACGCCCCTGTTTTTTCTCAGCCTCTGGCTACATAGAATATATCAATTTTCTGGACAAATAAACAGCTTCCGGGGTAACAAAAATTAGCACATGAAAACCCTCTGATATTTCAAGTATAAAGCTGCTATTGATTAGCATGTAACCTGTGAGGGAATATATAGAGGAAGCAATAATCTAAGGAGATTTTCTATGTCAAGACCGCGCGGGCTTATTCTTGTTGTCATCCTGGAAGTACTTGTTGGTTTGCTCTCGCTACTTGGCGGCATCACGGCATTGTTTCTACATAATCTGCCGCAGGCGCAAGGATTAGGGTTCCTCCAGATTCTTGCTCCAATTCTGCCCCTCGTCGAGATCAGTCTGGGCATCTTTTTCCTCATCCTCAGTTATGGGCTGTGGCGAGGATATAGATGGGCATGGATGCTTACGATCATCTTTGAAATTGTCCATATCATCGCGGATATCGGCTTTATAGCCTCTCGCAGCTTTGCCCTGGATAAGATCATCGGGTTAGCACTCATTCTGGCAACGCTGTACTATCTGTTACGCCCGAACGTGCGCGCATACTTCAGCAAAGCCAGAGCAAATGGGGTCAGGTCGAGTAAGATTGGCTTACCCTCCTGACCTTTCCAGAGAAAAACGAGGATCATTATACTGGCTTCTTCCCCCACACGCTGAGACCATAGCCGAGGCCCCGGAAATTGTCCGCCAGCATCTCGGCCAGCATTTGTTCGTAGAGCGTGTCCAGTTCTTCCTGCGTCGCTACTCCCGCCTTGATCATGAAAGGCTGCAATAATTTATAGGCAACCTTGTGATTTTCGGTGAAGCTCCAGTTTGCCTTTGCTCCCGCCGAAAAGTTAATCACATACGCTTCCTCGTGAATATCCTGGCAGCCAGCCTCACGAAGAAAAGTTTCTAGCATAGAGGTCAGACACAGATATTGGGATTCCGGCAGCGGCGCGAAGCTCTGGCCGTTGACGAAGAGTGCGCGCATAAAGAGGCGATTGAGCTTTTCGAGGGCGGGACTATTTGTCATACCCGTGTTTTCAGGCTCGCTCAGGCGCACGATACCCCCAGGCTTGCATACGCGCACAAACTCGCGTACTACCTGCGGCCATTGCTGCTTGCGCATGAAACCAAAGAGTGCACGAGCATTAACCAGGTCGAAGGAGTTATCGGGAAAGTCCAGCGGCTGCGTTGCGTCCATGTTGAGAAAGCGCACATTATCGAGACGCTGGACTCTGGCTAGCTCCTCGGCATAGCGCACCATCGTCTGGCTGATATCGATGCCCACCACCTGCATACCGGGATACTGGTAGGCAAGCTCGCTGGCCCATCCGCCCGGTCCGCAGGCCACATCCAGCGCGCTCTGTACGCTGGATAGATCGGGATGATCGGGAAATAATCCGCCCATGCCTTCGGTTGCGATCTCATCGAGACGTATAAGTCGCCCCATTTCGGCGGCGCTTTCTGCATCGATAAAATAGGCGTTTTGCTGCGGTTCTGCTGGCATTATCTTTTATCGGCTCCTTCCCTGTTTCATTGTTTTTCTACGATTGTGCCGCATCTATCATAATTGCAGGTAAACGAAAAGTCAAGCGAGCAACCGCCGGGCCGATGAGGTATAATGATGGTAACTATTCAACTCTCCTTGCCACCTCCAGCGGCCTGTCTCAGCCAACCTGAACCGGTGCGAAGCGCCGCAGGTGCTGAACAGTCTGGGCAAGAGCGGACCTGAGCAGTTACGAATATTACTAATAATGGAAAACTTCATCATCGCGCATCTACGCACGGTGAGAGATAAAAAGCGCAATATACAGGTGAACTCATGACAACAGGGCGCCCCGGTAACATCTACCTCGGACTACTGCTCCATAATCATCAGCCGGTAGGCAACTTCCCCTGGGTTTTTCAGCAGGTTTACGAGGCAGCCTACCTCCCGCTAATCGAGGCGTTGACCCGGCATCCAGGTGTGCGCATCTCGCTGCATTATACCGGCTCGCTACTGGACTGGCTGGAAGAGGCGCATCCCGACTTCCTGCAACGTGTCGCGGCCCTCGTGAAGCGCAATCAGGTCGAGATGGTGAGCGGAGGCTACTACGAACCGATCCTGCCCTCGATTCCCGATAGCGACAAAGTGGCGCAGATCCGCCGCCTGACCGGGCGCATCCGGCGTGATTTCGGCACGACGCCCACAGGCATGTGGATCGCCGAACGCGTCTGGGAGCCTGGCCTGCCGCGCCTGATCCGCGAGGCGGGCATCGAGTGGACGGTACTTGACGATATCCACTTTAAGGATGCAGGGCTGGATGATGACGACCTCTACGGCTACTACGCGACGGAGGATCAGAGCGATGTGCTGAAGGTGTACGCAACCAGCAAAGCGCTGCGCTATCTCATTCCCTGGCGTCCCGTAGCGGAAACCATAGAACTGCTGCGCTCGCTGGCGACACCTGATGGCCGCCGTATTGTGGTCATGGGCGATGATGGCGAGAAGTTCGGGAGCTGGCCCGATACATATGCCTACTGCTGGGGAGAAGATGGCCGCCCGGGCTGGATTGAAGAATTATTCACTGAGCTTGAGCGCAACAGCGCCTGGCTGCATACAACACTGCTTGGAGAATACGCCAGGACGCATCCCGCGCTGGGACGTATTTATATCCCTACATCATCCTATATCGAGATGACCGAGTGGGCGCTGCCCCCCCGCAAGTCGTATCTGTTCGGCAAAATCCTGCATCAACTGGAGCACGACAAACGCGTCGATATTCTCCAATTCATGCACGGCGGCTTCTGGCGCAACTTCCTGGCCCGCTACCCGGAGATTAATAACCAGCATAAGAAAATGCTGCGTGTCCATGATCGCGTATACGCCGCCGGGGCGACGGAAGAGAGCGGGCTGGTCCATCTCTGGAAGGCGCAGGCCAATGACACCTACTGGCATGGCCTCTTTGGCGGCATCTACATGGCGCATGTACGCTCGGCCATTTACCATCACCTGATCAAAGCCGAGAATGCCGCAGATCGCCTCCTTCATGGTGCAGGTCACTGGCAGCAGTACACGTTCACCGACTTTGACCGCGATACGCAGGATGAACTGCTTATCGAGAGCGACCAGCAGAACCTCTACATCGCTCCACAGCGTGGGGGCACAATCTTCGAATGGGATCTACGCCGCAGCGCGCACAACATAACCAGCGTAATGACGCGCCGCCAGGAGGGCTATCACCAGACCTTACGCGAGTATGAGCAGGAACGACGGCGCAGGGCGCTCATCGAGCAGCAAAGCCAGCTCACGGCAGCGCAAAAGGCGAGCGAGCCGGCCTCCCCGCACATCACAATCCGCACCAGGGAACCCGACCTTGACCGCTACCTGGTCGTGGACGGCTACCGCCGCGCCAGCCTCGTCGATCACTTTCTGCCACCGGGTCTGCCGCTGGCAAATTTCGCGCAGATGCGCTTCGAAGAAATGGGCAACTTCGTCGAGCAGCCCTTCGCTACCAGCGTGGAGCAGCAGGAAGACGGCATCACTGTCACCATGACATGCGAAGGGCAGGTACGCCGCGCAGGCGCTATGAGTCCGCTTCCCGTTCATCTTACAAAGGAGCTTTTTATCCCACGCGGCGAGGAAAAGCTGATCGTGCGCTACGATATCGAAAATAGAGGGCAGTCGCGCCTTCAGACGCACTTTGCCAGCGAGTGGAACCTTAACCTGCTGGGCGGCGGGGGAAACGATCAGGCATACTACCGTATCATCAGCATGGGTGAGGCCAGCCCGCTGCGCGAGATAGAGGACACAATAGCCAGCCTCATCGGGCAAGACTCCTTCGATAGTATGGGCGAGGCCAGCCCGCTGCGCGAGTGCCACATCGGTAACTCGTGGCTGCAACAGGATATGGGCTTCACCTTGAGCGAGGCCGCCACGCTCTGGCGTTTCCCTATCGAGACGGTGACAGGTTCAGAGGCCGGCTTCGAGCGCACCCACCAGGGGAGCTGCCTGACCTTTCTCTGGCCGCTGATCCTCGAAGCAGGACAACAATGGAGCGTGACAATCACCTGTACTGGCAGCAGCACCTCTACATAATAAAAGGGGAGTGCAGAGGGCCTGGTCCCCTGCCGGGGGCGCTCGTTGTTTCCGGATCTTCCGAGCACACTGTTCCACGGAGTGCAGAGGGCAAAGCCCTCTGCGCGGGGCGCGGGGGCATAGGCCCCCGCTTCCCTCCTCCCTCCCGCCGCAGGCGGGACGTTTCTTGAGAGAATGTTGAGAAGTAGTAGTTCACATTAGCAGTCGGGGAGAACTTGTAGCAGCATGAAGCGAGTACTGGTCATTATACACGTCTGGGACAATCCCGCAGGTTATCTAGAAGAAATTCTACAGGAACACCATATCGCCTATGATGTTCTCAATGCAGCGGAGAAGCCCCTTCCCGATCTTACGTCCTACAATGCTATCGTAGCTCTGGGTGGGCCGCAACACATCTATGAGGAGGACAAATATCCCTATCTGGCGCGGGAAAAAACGCTGCTGCGCCATGCCGTCGAACAGGATATTCCCTGCCTGGGCGTCTGCCTCGGCGGCCAATTGCTTGCTGGCGCGCTCGGCGGCACGGTCAGGCGCAACACCACAACCGAGTTTGGTTTCGTCGACGTACAATTCACCGAGGAGGGGCAGCGAGACGCACTCTATCAGGGCCTGCCCGGCTACCAGAAAGTCTTCCACTGGCATGAGGATATGTTCGATCTGCCAGAGGGAGCCGTGCTTCTGGCTAGCACCAGGCATACAACCAACCAGGCGTTTCGCTACGGGCAGCGCTGCTACGGGCTGCAATATCACATCGAGGTCAACCCCGAGATGCTTGATCTCTGGCTCTCCCTCGGGCGGCAGGAGATTATAGACTCCCTGGGTAGCGAGAGATTGATGGAGTTGGAGCGTTCGCGGGCAGGTCAGCAAGCGCTCTACCATTCTCATACGCGCATAATGTTTGAAAATTTTCTGCGCATCAGCGAGCTTATCTGAAAGGAGAGGCCACTTACCCCCTTTCCTTTTTATAGTGTGATCTGCTATACTTGCAAACTAAATATGTTAACTCAAGGTGCATAATTTTGTGCGCCTGCGGCGCACTCTACAGGGCGATTTAAAAGTCCTTTCCCATGCGGAGCGGCGCGATTGATCGCGCTTATGACGAACATGACGGGCGGGACAGGCGCGATCAATCGCGCCGCTCCGCACCATTGTGACTCATACCGCGACTTTTAAATGGCCCCGCGCACTCTATGATGGAGAGTCTGCGGGCGGAACGCCTGCGGCGTTCCGCCCGCAGACTCTCCCCACCTGCGAATCGCGTAGCGGTTCGCAGTCAGGGATACTTGCACAGGACGTTAGTTACACTTAATGTAGCTGTCTTTCAATAGCGAAAGATTGTTACACTACCGCCTTAACACATAGCGAAAGGCAGCACTCGACGAAGATGCCGCGACATAAAACGAGCCGACATATCCATACCACTCTACATAATCATGTTTTTCAACATCCCCATTTCATCTTTGCCAGCCGGACCACTGCATGTGAACGGCATATCGAGCGGAATGAGGATAGCATCCTTGTTGATAAGCTGGGCGGTCTCGTCGCGGTCTTCGATGGTGTAGGTGGGAGCGCCGCCGGGGAGATTGCTTCCCAGACGGCGGCGCATGCCACATTACAGGAGTGGCGTCAGATGCTCGATCGCCAGCAGCACGGGCGCAGGATTCCCACCTTCCTTGAACCCTGCGAGAAAATCGACCTTTGTGGCTCGCTCGAACATATCATTCAGGAGGCCGACGAACTGGTGCGAACAGAGGGCGCACGCCGGGCGGGAACAAGCGACCTGGCTACCACCGTTGCGCTCGCAGCCTTCTGCCGCACATCCGAGGCAGGTGAGTATCATATGATCTATGCTCATGTCGGCGACAGCCGCATCTACCTGCTTCAGCAAGGAAAGCCATTGCAGCGACTGACAAGCGATGATGGCCTGCTGGCGAAACTGGTGGAGAACCAGATTATCAGTGACAAAGATGCGCTGCGTATCGATCAGGCGATGCACGCTGATGAGCTGTCGGATATCGAGTTGAGCTACTTTAAGCTGCGCGGCGGCATCACTCAGGCGTTAGGTGGACCGCTCGCCCCGACCATCCATACCGATCAGATCTCCATTCACCCCGGGGACCGCATACTCCTCTGTACAGATGGCATTCACGACAACCTGACAGATCGCGAAATCGAGGCCGTCCTGAGAGACAGCCCACGTACAGCAAGCGCTCGTATGCTTGTCGAGCGCTCGCTGTACCGCTCACACGAGGATCGCGGCACAAATATCCGCGCGAAACCCGATGACATGAGCGCCATCGTGATCACATGCTGCTTTTGAAGTAAAGGTGAACAGTGTGAGGCAGCCCGGGCTGCCTCACACTGTTCACCTTTACTTCAATTTATGGCTATAAGAAATCACGGAGTTCCCAAAAGTACCACATTGGCCTTGATTATGTATATGCATACAACTTGATATGGTATTCTCGTAGAGAGTGTTTGTTGTCATTAACGCTGCTGAATATCAGATCGCGTTCAATACACACTCATCTGAATGCAAGGTGTGTATACTTGAAAGGAGTCATATGGAGGCAGGCAGAAGAGTATGGCTTCTGATTGCATTGTTAAGTATAGTACTGTTGAGCGCCTGTGGCGCAAAGTCCACCGATCAAATTGCATCGACCGGGCCTGCGGTGCTGGCAAATAACGTACAGGTCGCGCGCCAACCGGCTGCCACGCCATCCACCGTGAATCCCGGTCACAGATCCATCCCGGGCATGCAGCGGGGACAGGCTGCGCAGGCTCCCGCAACGCAACCAGGCAATATTCCCGCCACCGGCCCCGGCTCCGATCCCTACGGCCCTCCACCATCCATGACACCAGAGGAGATACAGCTTACCAGACAACTGTTCGCGCAGATTAATAGCGACCGGGCTGCTGCTGGCCTCTACCCGTATGTCTGGAATGCGACACTGGCCGGGGGCGCGCGCCTCCATAGCTGGAACATGTTCCACTGCGGCTTCAGCCATACCTGCCCCGATGGTATCCCACAATGTGATCGCATCGCCGCCGAGGGCTTCGCCGGCTTCACCGACTGCGGAGAAAACATCGGCTACGCCGGGCCTTTCCCGACTCCCTGGCTGGGTGTGTACAAAATTCAGGAGAGCATGGCGAACGAGCCTCCCACCGGCTGGCACCACATCCATTTATTCAGCACCACCCTCCACCGCATCGGCATCGGCGTCTACGTAGATCCCTCCGGCTTTATCTGGTTTACAGAGGATATGGTAAGCTAGAAAATGGCTTCCCTTCATGGATACCTCTGCACCTGATATTGGCATCTGTTGTTGCTGCCGGGATCTCGCCAGTGCCGCCTCTCTCGCCTTCGGCTTCCACCGCTTCTGAAGTCATGGAGTGAGCCGCGCTATCCCATAGAGTACGGCGCCGTAGCCGCCCGCGCCAATCTTGCAAACGATGCGATAGCGGCCTGCTAACAGGCTACCGGGCGCCAGCGTTGCATCTATGCCTGTCTCCTCCATGCCTGGTAGTTTGCTGTATGGTGGCGCTATTATAGCAGAGATAGCGTATAGCGTAAAGTTCGGGCCACCATTTCACAGCGTATCACAACCAGAAGGGGCCAGGTGTAAAGGCGTAACGAGCAGCAGCGGGCCAGTCCGCTGCTGCTCGTTACGCCCTTACACCTGCTTGCTCTCTTCAGGCCGGTTTCTCTCCTTGCAGCAGGGCCTCGAAGCTTGCGCGGTCAAGCTGCTCACGCTCTAACAGAGTATCGGCCAGCAGCATAAGCTGTTCATAATGCTCCGTCAGAACCCTGTTCGCCATAGCATGCCCTTCATTGAGGATGCGCTGCACCTCGGCATCGATCAGCGCATTCATCATTACCCCGCCGGAGCTGTGTGGAGCATAAGCGGCCATTGAGAGGTCGCGGCGCTGCAATGGCGAAGGTGACGGCCTGCCGTTCGGCACCAGGCGTCCATCGGCACCCATTGCCAGAGAGCTATGCTGCGCCGGTAGAACATCCGGCTCGCTGCGCCGCATATTGAGGGCATAAGCGCCTTCATCCTGGGAATCGGCGAAGACGACTCCAACGCGCTCGCTCATTCCCCAGCGCGTCACCATGCGGCGCGCCAGGTTCGTCACCACCTGCAAATCGTTCTCCGCCCCGGTTGTCACCTGGTCCGCCCCGAACGTTAACTCTTCGGCGACGCGACCACCCAGTCCCACAGCGATGCGCGTCATCAGCATCTCGCGGCTGTAGTTGTAGCGATCCTCTTCGGCAATGAACTGCGTCACGCCCAGACTCTGCCCGCGCGGGAGGATCGTCACGCGGTTAACCGTGTCAGCATGGGGCAGGTGATAGGCGACGAGGGCATGCCCGCCCTCGTGAACAGCAATAATGCGGCGCTCCCGCTCATCCATGACCAGCGGGCGCAGCGCGCCGAGCTGCACGCGCGCCAGCGCCTCCTCGAAGCACTCGCCGGTAATGCGCTCCAGGTCGCGGCGGGCCGCCGAGAGCGCGGCCTCATTGACAAGGTTCGCCAGGTCGGCCCCGGTCATGCCGGTTGTCATACGCGCCAGCCGCTCCAGGCTCACATCTTCATGGAGGGGACAGCGGCGTGTATGGATCTTGAGGATAGCCTCGCGCCCGGCGCGATCAGGAGGAGAGACAGTGATGCGCCGGTCAAAGCGTCCGGGCCGCAGCAGCGCCTTGTCGAGAATATCAACGCGGTTCGTCGCCGCCATCACCACCACGGCCTTGCGCGGATCAAACCCGTCAAGCTCGACCAGCAATTGATTGAGCGTCTGATCGCGCTCATCGTTGCCGGCTATGCGCATAGAGCGTCTGCGCCCTACCGCATCAAGTTCGTCGATAAAGATCACGCACGGGGCAACCTGACGCGCCTGGTTGAAGAGGTCACGCACACGACTGGCGCCCACGCCCACAAACATCTCGACGAATTCGGAGGCGCTCATGCTGAAAAATGGTACATTCGCCTCGCCGGCAACGGCCCTGGCGAGCAGTGTCTTGCCCGTTCCTGGCGGACCAACCAGCAGCGCACCGCGCGGGATGCGCGCGCCCAGGCGGCTGAAGCGTTCGGGAGTACGCAAGAACTGCACAATTTCTTCCAGCTCGGCCCGCACTTCATCAACGCCGGCCACATCCGCGAATGTCACCGGAGGATCGGTATTGACACGCGGCGCGCCGGGCTTGCCGGGCACCTGGCCGTTTCTGACCACGGTGGGCGATCTCCTCATCTCTGGCGGTAAGGCGCTGCTCTCCCTTGTGCGGGGCTGGTTGGCTTCCTTCGCCCGCACAAAGCGACGCGCGCGGCTGCGCCCGATCTGCGTTATACGATCATCCAGGGAGCGAGTTGAGCGCGAATTGTTGCGCGAGAGGAGGAAGATCAGCAGGAGCAGCGCTACCAGGATGATAGGGGCCAGCCTCCACAAGAGCGAGACCACGATGCTCGTTTGCTGGGGAGCAATTGTGCTCACCCTCACATGATGGGCCAGCAGCAGAGGCATAAGGGAGGCATCCCCATTTACCGGCGCCCGCGTATAGACAGCGCGAGCAGGATCTATTGTCGGCGTCGCTCCCTCGCCCACCCAGGAGGTGCCACCATTGGTAAGATAGTGGCTCCAGAGCGCGTAGTCGCTCGCTATGGCCCTGCTTGTCAGCGGCGCACGCCGCGCGGGAGGAGACGAAGTAGCAGCGTTTGTCGAGAGAGGCGCTGCCAGCAGGCCATGAATATCGTTACCCTGCATGGAGACGGCCAGCACATTCCCTTCATTCACCTGCTGCACAAAGTTGCTGTAACCAATAGTCGTCTCGCCACTCGGCGTAGAGCTTATCGTCGGAGGCTGAAGCTGACCGAAAATCCCGAATAGCAGCACCACCACCATCAGAAGCATAAAACTTGTAAAAAGTGTATTTTTGTTGGTTTGAAGAAACTTCCAGACTTTCTGCCTGTAGCTCCGCAGCCGTTTTCGCCGTGGTCCATACTCCTCCGATTTACCACGGCGACTAGCCTTGTCGTCCATCGATTCACCTCGCCTGCAAGGGGGTGCACGGAAAACCTCTCCGTGCCCCTGTAGTGAATAGATGCGGAAATACTATACACTTCATTATGTGGAGGTCTCCAGTGGCCTATCTCCTGTTAGCTCTTTTTTCCGCATCATATTATCCCAAATTCCGATATGGCCCATTCTTTCGATGCCATAACGAACCCACCGCCAGACCTCGGAGGCGGGCTGCGTCACCTCTTAATATTAACCCTGTCACCCTCCGAAAGAATACGCCTCGATTATCCATCCCTGTATAAATCAGGAAGAGACCAGAAAGATGAAAGTGATATACGGAAACAGGCGATTCTTCTCTGGACGCCAGGAAATAGTGTACTGCCTATGAAGGGGAAGAGCAGTATACCCGGTACTTTCTTCTCATACCATATTATACCAATACGTTTCTATAGGGACTATTGTCACCAAAATTATGATACATCGATGACACAATATAATGCTCAGTGATACATCGCAATATATGACGTTGGGATAGCACTTTTCCGGGCTATCTCCGTCTATCTCTATTACGCGGTCCGTTACGCAAACGACGCACTTCTACCTCTTCTATTAACAATATGACATATAATGCATGCTTTTCATCCTTAGAATGTGCACTGCTTCCCGACTCTCTCGCTTACTCGCACCTGCGGTGCTCGCCTTATCAATCTGGTGCGGCGAAGCCGCGCGAATCTGCATAGATAACAGGACAGTACTTCTGGTGATAGAATAGAACGATACATCATCATCGAGACAGGAGAGGATGTGTAATGAAAGCCATTCGTATTCATGAGACAGGCGGACCGGAAGTCATGCACCTGGAAGAGATCGAGACCCCGGTGCCTGGCGAAAATGAGGTGCTCATCAAAGTTGCAGCAGCGGGCATCAACTATGCCGATTTAATGCGCCGGCAGGGCACCTATCTTACACGCACACGCACCCCGGCCACACTGGGACTTGAAGTCGCTGGAACGGTTGCCGCGCTCGGTCCCGGCGTTTCCTCTCCGGCGCCAGGGACACGCGTTGTCTCGATTGTCGATGGCGGCTATGCCGAATACGCCGTTGCGAACGCGGGCATGGTCATTCCAATTCCAGAGGCCCTCGATTTTGTCCATGCCGCGGCCTTTCCCATCCAGGGATTGACAGCTTACCAGTTACTACGCGATGCCGCGCGCCTCCAGCCAGGAGAGAGCGTGCTCGTCCAGGCAGCCGCCGGAGGGGTGGGCACGCTGGCGGTGCAGCTTGCCAGGCTGATGCAGGCCGGCAAAGTTATCGGCACCGCCAGCAACGCGAGCAAGCTCGACCTTGTGCGCCAGCTTGGAGCCGATACAGCTATTGACTATACGAAAGATAACTGGGTTGAAGAGGTCAAAGCCGCCACCGATGGACGCGGAGCCGATATCATCCTGGAGATGGTCGGTGGCACTATCGGCGAGCAGAGCCTGCGCTGCCTGGCACCTTTCGGGCGCATGGTCGTCTTTGGCGCGGCCAGCGGCCAGGCCGTACAGTTCACTGGCCGCCAGTTGATGTACAGAAACCAGGCCATTATCGGCTACTGGCTCAGTGCATGGATGCAGCGCACTGATCGTATCGCTGCGGCGGCGAGCGAACTGATGCAGTTTCTCGCCGCAGGCAAACTACGCATCATCGTCGGTCAGACCTTCCCACTCGCGCAGGCAGCGGAGGCCCATCGCGCCATCGCTGAGCGCCGCACCACAGGCAAGGTTGTGCTGCTGGTCTAACGCAACCTGTAAAGGTCACTGGCCGTATCATGTAAAATCATACTGGCATAGCGGTAGGCGTCCTGTTCGTCAATTTCGTCGGCGTCGATCATCTCCTGCAACACCTGCCCGATCACGCTGCGAGCGCGCAGAGCGCCGGCCCAGTACATTTCGGGAATACAGATCCCGTCCGTGCTATACACCAGCTTGCTTACAGGAGCGACGCTCAAAGCCTGGCGCGTGAAGGCCACCATCTCAAGCCGGTCAACGAAAGGAATAGTATACGACAGGTCGAAATACACATGCGGATAGATGGCCGCGAGATAGGCGCCAAGCTGGCTGTAGGGATAGCTCTCGTGCAGCAGTACAATCGGCATCGCCTGGTAGTCGCGCCGCTCCATGACGGCGCGCAGGTGCAGCGGATTGCCCAGGCGCATATCGGTATCGCTATCCCCGTAGCCGGTGTGAAACTGGATCGGCACCTGCTGCTCGGCTGCTTTTCTGAAAGCGACATGCAGCAGATAATCGAGCAGCGGCTTATGCGCGATGCGAAACTGCTGCTCTCGTGCGGCCTGCGCTCGCGCCTCCGCGAAGGAGGCCACGGCCTCGTCCTTGCTCCATTCGGCGATATTCAGTCCGGTGCGATAAGCCACGACGCTTTTTAGCCCGCAATACCCGGCGCCGCGAATATCGCTCAGTTGTGAGGCGAAGCGATCAACGACCTCATCGAAATCTTCATGAGCAACGATGAGCTGCTGCATCACAATCTCCAGGCGCAATATCTTCGCCGTGCGACAGCCCCCGGCTTCGCTCATGCGCTCCGGCGTATAACACTCGTCGGGCGGAGGATAGCCCAGGTCGAGCACCAGCGTATCGATATGAGCATTCTGGATGAGGCGCGCGAACAACGTTTCAATATTGACGCTATCCCGCGCGTCCAGCACCTCTTCCTCGGTGGGGCCGCAGCCGTGAAAGCGCGCCAGCTGGCGTATCATCCAGCGATAGTACACGGCATTGGGTACATGCTTATCCACAAAATCAGTGTTTCCTGCCTCGGTAAACAGACGGCGAAACTCGTGGAGGTTCATCCTCTGCCGCAGCAGCAGGGGATGGCAGTGATTGTCTACAACAGCAATATCTGTCAGATCCAGCATGTTGCTCCTTTCCTCGCCTACCCCCCAAAAGTGGGAGGGAAATGACTTCCGAAAACTCGTGGTTCTAGCCAACAGATACTAGTATTTTCTCCCAAACTGTGCTATAGTACCAGGGATATTTTATGTCAAGGTCTGACCTGAACACTACTGCGAAGGGGAGACAGGCACAGGTGAGCCACAATCGCTCATCAGCGAGACCATACACGATTTTTCAGAAGAGACGCGTTAGCCTGGAAAGCAGGGGTTATACTCATAAGCTTATGAGTATATATTTTTAAGACTTTTGTCAGCATAGGACAAAACTCCCCGGTAGACTTCCTGCCCTGCTGTCGAATATACTCTTCAACAAATTAAGAAGAGATTGTCTTGTCATCAGCAAGCAAGCAGCGTAACCAGGCAACGGAGTTCTGTGTGAGGCCCCAGAGATCGAAGAACTATCTTCCTGAACGCGAGGAGAAAGACGCATATGAAGCAGTGGAAAGACCAGAGTCTCTACTCAGAAGAGTACGTACCCAAAATCATGCCTCAGACAATAGGCACCTTCGAGATGGTTATGATTATCCTGCTGTACATGTTTACCGTCACCAATCCTGTCGCGACGATAGGTTCGGGAGCAGCAGCTTTAACCTACTGGGTTATCGGAGGAGTCGTATTTTTTATTCCTACCGTGATCGCATGCGCGCAGTTAGCATCGATGTTCCCTCATGAGGGTTCTACGTATGCCTGGACGCATAAAGCGCTGGGAGGGTTCTGGAGTTTATTTGCTACCATTACTTTCTGGCTCCCCGGCATGCTGGTTATGGTGGGATTTGCGGGCACGGCAACAAGTCTGATCCAGGGGTTGAATAGTAACTGGCTAACGCAACCCTGGGAGCAGGGGTTGCTTGCTATCGGCCTGCTGGCTTTTTCCGCCATACTTTCATTGCAGCGCTTCAGCGTACTGCTCAATCTGGTGAAAGTAACAGCGATTGTCACCTATTCTATTATTTTGTTCCTCGGCCTGGCGGCAGCCGCGTGGTTACTCACAGGGCATCACCCGGCTACCAATTTCGCTTTAAATAACTGGGGACTCAACTCGGGGAACTATGGACTCTTTGGCATTGTCCTCATCGCTTATCTTGGCATAGACGCCCCTTTCATTCTTGCGGGAGAGCGCAAGCCGGGTTTCTCGCCGCCACGCGCTCTGATCTGGGGTGCGCTGGGCGTCCTGGGCGCCTACCTGGTCGTCTCTTTCGCGCTCCTGGCAGTCATAGGGCCGCAAAATATCAGCCAGTTCGGTAACTTCTCCGTTATTGCTGTTATTCAGCAAGTCTTCGGAAAATTCATCGCCAATATCGTTACGGTGGGCATCCTGCTCTACTTCCCTATCTTCCTGGCGCTCAATGGCGGTATCTTCGCCCGCCTGTTAATGACCGCCAGTATTGACCGGCGCCTGCCTATCGGCTTTGCCAGCCTCAACAAGCATCGCTTACCCGCCCGGGCTATCGTTGGGCAGACCGTTCTGCTCATAATTTTCGTTGCCCTCGCCTTCCTGCTGCCCTACATTATCCCTCTTGGTAAACCTGCTGACCTGAATACTGAGGTCCTGACCATCACGTTATCTATGATGACGCTGGTCTGGTCTATCTCTACTATATTCCTGTTTGTTGATCTACTGATCTTCCGCCTGCGGGATCCAATCGGTTTCGCGCGGCAGCGTATCATTCCACGGCCGGCATTGTGGTTTGCGATCATCGTTGGTCCCATTGCCTGTATTGCGGCAGTCTTTATGACGTTAGACTATTCGCCCCTGCCACAGATGTCCAATAGCCAGTGGCAGCTCATCGTGGGTGGTCTTTCGTTAGTATGTCTTTTCTTCTGCGCTGTGTTCAGTATGTACGCAACGAGCGAGGCGGCCTGGCAGGACGCTTCTGCATTGCAGACAGATAGTACAAACAGCTCGTTTTAATTTTGCCTCATAATGGGGTAGTTCTTATTCAAGAAGGAGGCTCATTCTATGAGCAAAGTAGAAGAGGCCAGGCCAGCAAGTACGCTGCGAGGCCAGCTCACTTTCGCCGAAGCGATTGCGCTCTCTATTGGTATTATGGCTCCGACGGCGGCGATGGCGCTTAATGGTTCGCTTGCGGCCAGCATTACCGGCAGTTCCGTCCCGTTCGCCTTTCTCGTCGCCACGATAGCCGTTGCCCTGGCAAGTTTCGCCTTCATTCAATTCACGCGGCATTTCGCCCACAGCGGCTCGGTGTACGCCTTCAACGGGGTCGCGCTGGGGCCACGCGTGGGCTTCTTTTCGGGTTGGGCGCTCCTGGGCACTTACGCCGCCTTCACCTGCGCGTCGATGGCCGAGGTGGGCAACTTTGCCCAGGCGTTCTTTGCCGAGCTGCACCTGAACGTTAGCTGGCTGCCACTGGCACTTATCGCCGGAGTCGTGATCTGGTATTTTGCCTATAGCACTATTTCGCTCTCGACACGCCTGACTCTGGGACTGGAAGGTATCTCGGTCCTGCTGATTGCGATTCTGACCGTCGTCATTCTGGTCAGCGTTGGCAGCGCGGGGCAGCTCTCCGCACAGCCCTTCACGCCCGGCAACCAGCCGCTCAGCAATGTCGGTCTGGCAGCCGTCTTCGGCTTCCTGTCGTTTGCGGGGTTCGAAGGTGCAGCTACTCTTGGCGAAGAGACACGCAACCCACGCCGCAATATTCCCATCGCCATTCTGACGGCCGTCGTGGGAACGGGTCTCTTCTATGTCGCTGTGACCTATGCCCAGACCGTCGGCTTCGGCACAAGCGCCTCTGGAATCAAGAACTTTGCCAGCTCCACCGCGCCGCTGGGTGATCTCAGCCAGCACTACGTCGGTACCGCTATGGCTGCCGTGATCGATTTCGGAGCGACGATCAGCGCGTTCGCCAGCGCGCTCGGCACAACCAACGCGGCTGCGCGTATCCTGTACTCTATGGGACGCGATGGGTTCGTTACGGAGCGCATCGGCACAACTACTCAGCGTACCGGCTCGCCGATTATTGCGGTATCAGTGGTGATGATTCTCGCCTTCGTCGTTGATATCGTCTGGGGTCTGGTTCCTGGCGTCAATGGCGCCTCGCTGTTCGGTTTCCTGGGAACCATCGGTGTCTTTTTGATCCTGGTGGCCTATATCCTGACCAACGTTGGAGCAATCCGCTTCTTCGTTGCTCGCCGGCTCTGGACGTGGCAGTGGATCATCCCGGTACTGGCTATCCTGTTCCTGGGCTACACCCTCTATAGCAATGTCTACCCGGTGCCCGCACCGCCCTATAACATTTTCCCCTACGTCGCGCTGGCCTGGCTCGTCATTGGTATAATCATCGTGTTTGCCAGTCCTGCACTTGTCAAACGTATCGGGTTGCACTTCGAGGAGAATGAGGGTCTGCGTCTCGAAGAGCATGCAGGCCCGGTATCCTAGCCCGGCTATACTTTGTATATGATAGGGGGACATGCGCGAGGCGCATGTCCCCCTATCATATACAAACCCGGGCTAACGATACAGGCTACATTGACAAATGCAGATTACGCTGGTAATGTTTCTCTCACTGAGATAGTTCCTGACTTTGGGCGTCATCTCAGAAAGTGTCCGATGCTCAGTGCTCTCGCCGGGCGTTGGTGCGGCGGAGCCGCACCAACGCCCGGCGAGCGCCGCAGGAGCGAGCAGGCGACGGTGCTGGCAATCAGACACTTTCTCAGGATGATTACGCCCGGGAGAGATTGCCGGATGATTTTCTTAAACTTCATAACACCCTGGCGTCATCTCAACTAGAAAGGCAGCTTCCTTATGACAGTTCCCATTACCGGCAGCGCCAGCGCCCCGGAGCAGACTATGCGACATCCACTCGATCCCCTCACCGAAGAGGAGATCGCCCTGACTACAGGCATCCTGCAAGCTTCCGGGCGCCTCGCCCCCGGCATACGCGTGATGCCGATGAGCCTGCATGAGCCTTCTAAAGAGGCCGTACTGAGCTTCCAGCCGGGTCAATCGTTCTCGCGCGAGGTCTTCGTTGTCATGCGCGACCATAGTCGACACCTGACCATCGAGGCCGTTGTCTCGTTAAGCGACCAGAACATTAGCTCCTGGCGCGAGCGCGATGATGTGCAGCCAGCCCTGACCTATCCAGAAGTCTTTGCCGCTCAACAGGCTATCCTTGCCGATTCCACGTTCCAGCAGGCCCTCGCTCGTCGGAATATTAGCGATCTCTCCTCCGTGGTCATTTATCCCTGGACGACGGGCTACCGTGGACCGGAGGATGCCGTGACGCAGGGCCGGTTCATTCGCATGGAGGTGGCGCTGGCAGAGGGGCCGGAAGATAACTACTATGCCCACCCGGTTGAAGGGATTGTGGCGACGGTTGAACTGGATAGCATGACGGTACAGATCGAAGACTACGGCGTTGTCCCCGTCCCTTCGCATTCTGGGAACTATACTCCGGAGGGGATCAAGGCAGCGGCGAACGTTCCCTCGTTTCCCGATGGACTGCGCACCGACCTCCGGCCCATCACGATTACGCAGCCGGAAGGTCCCGGCTTCCAGGTAGCGGGCCAGCAGGTAACGTGGCAGAAGTGGCGCTTCCGCGTGGGCTTTACTCCCCGCGAGGGGCTTGTGCTGCACCTGGTCGAATACCAGGACCGGGGGCGCTGGCGGCCCATTCTCTACCGCGCCTCACTTTCAGAGATGTACGTGCCCTACGGCGATCCCACGCCCTCGCACAATTTCAAGAACGTCTTTGACGCGGGCGAAGTGGGGATCGGCGCGCTCGCCAATAGCCTCGTGCGCGGCTGCGATTGCCTGGGCGAGATTCACTACTTCGATGCGGCAGTGAACGACGCCGGGGGGCAGCCGATCCTGATGAAAAACGCCATTTGCATGCACGAGGAAGACGATGGTATGGGCTGGAAACACCTCGAATACAACGAGGATGGCTCGATACGGGTGGAGCAGCGCCGCTCGCGCCGGCTGGTGATCTCCTCGATTTCGACGGTGGGCAACTATGAATACGGCTTCTACTGGTATCTCTATCAGGATGGCACGATCCAGTATGAGGTCAAACTCACGGGGATCATCGCGCCGGCGGCGATCCCCCCCGGCCAGCAACCGGTCTCAGGCACCCTGGTGGCCCCCGGCCTCTACGGCCCCTATCACCAGCACTATTTCAACGTCAGGCTCGACCTGATGATCGATGGCCTCAACAATTCGGCAGTCGAGGTCGACTGCGAGCCGCTGCTCTGGGGACCGGAGAATCCACGCGGCAACGCCTGGACTACGCGCGCAACGACGCTTTCAAACGAGCAGGTGGCACAGCGCGAGATCGATACGCGCAAGTCGCGTTTCTGGCTCTTTACCAACCCGAATGTGCGCAATTCTCTGGGGCAGCCGGTGGCCTATATGCTCGAACCTGGCAAAAACGCCTTCCCTTTCTATCACGAGGGTTCGCCTCAGTGGCGGCGGGGCGCGTTCACGCGCCATCATCTCTGGGTGACGGCCTACGACCCCGGAGAACGCTACGCCGCCGGCGACTATCCCAACCAGCAGCCGGGGGGCGAGGATGGGCTTCCCGCCTACGTGCAGCAGAACCGCCCATTAGAGAACACCGATATTGTGGCATGGTACACCTTCTGCTCCAATCACGTTGTGCGTCGCGAGAACTGGCCGGTAATGAGCGTGGCAAAGGCTGGCTTCTCGCTGCTGCCTTTCAACTTTTTCGACGGCAATCCAGCGCTCGATGTTCCTCCAACCGAGGAGCGCTGCAACCACCCATCGGCTTGAGTCCTGCAACCTTGTATACTTCTCACATCCTTGCTATACTATAGCGCATAAAAAGCTCAGGCGTTCCTTATCTTCCGGTGCGATAGTTGATAACAGAATAGATGGGAGAACACACGTCCATGAACGCGCAAGATGTCCTGAATCAAACGCGTGAGGCGCAATTGCGCCTGGTGCGATTTCTGTATTGTGACAACGGTGGCGTTATTCGCGGTAAGGCCACCCATGCCAGCAAATTACCGACGCGTATCCATGAGGGTATCGGTCACGTCCATGCTATGAGCGCGTGGACCGGAGTCGAGACGCTGGCCTCGGTTGAAGGAATGGGGCCTGTCGGTGAGTTTCGGCTTGTTCCTGATCCTGAGACGTTCGCTATCCTGCCTTACGTTCCCAATACCGGAAGCATGATGTGCGACCAGATCGACGCGGATGGGCAGCCCTGGGGCGCCGATCCCCGTGGCTTCCTCAGACGTATGGTCGCGCGCCTCGCCGAGAAGGGCATGCGCATGGAGGCAACCGCCGAGCACGAGTTTTATTTCGCCCGCGAAGAAATGGGCCAGTACGTTCCCGCCGATAACAGCCTCTGCTATAGCAGTCAGGGACTGGATGAGCAGGCCGAGGTTATGGATGCGATCCTGGCCGCGCTGGAAGCCCAGGGCCTCTCTATCGAACTATTCCACACCGAAGCGGGACCCTCACAGCAAGAACTCTCGATTACCCACAGCCCGGCCCTGCGCGCCGCCGATAATATCTGCCGTGTGCGCGAGACGATTCGCGGGGTTGCAAGCAAATTTGGCCTTCTTGCTACCTTCGCGCCCAAGCCCTTCCTCAATACCTTTGGCAGCGGCGCTCATATCCACTTCAGTGTATGGGGAACCGACGAGAGCGAGCGCCCGGGGAAAAACCTGTTCTATGACGCCAACGCCCAGGGCAATCTGAGCCAGCTGGGCCGATATTTCATTGGCGGCGTCCTGCGTCACCTTCACGGCCTGGTGGCCCTTACCTGCGGCAGCGTCAACTCGTACAGCCGCCTGCTCCCTCACTTCTGGAGTTCTGCCTACGACGCCTGGGGCTTCGACAATCGTGAGGGCGCGATCCGCGTGCCTTCGACGTTCTGGGGCCGTGAGTCCGATTCGCTCAACCTCGAACTCAAACCGTCCGACCACAGCGGCAACCCCTACCTGGCGCTAGGCGGGATCATCGCCGCTGGCCTGGATGGCATCGAGCAGCAGATCGACCCCGGCGAGCCGCAATCGATAGATCCAGGGAACCACAGCGATGAGGAGCGCGAGCGACTTGGTATCCGTCGCCTGCCAACCACTCTCAATGAAGCGCTTGACGCATTGGAGCGGGACCGCGTTCTGATGGAGGCCCTCGGGCCGATGCTCTCCGCTGCCTATCTCGCTGTCAAGCGCAACGAGATCGACTTCTTCAAGGATAAAACTCCCGAAGAAGTTGCAAGACAGCATTTCTACAAGTACTAAATCTGTATTGCGAGCGCCTGCGGCGCCCGCAACGTTAATATAGTGCGGGTGGGAGCGTGCTGCGCACGCTCCCACCCGCACCCTACCCGCGTTATGGACCCATAATGCGCGCCGCCTCAAAGGAGGGCCAGTGGGCACACCACGCTCTCACCCGCACCCTACCCGCGTTATGGACCCATAATGCGCGCCGGGTTAGAGGAGGGCCAGCGGGCGCCGATGGCGCCCGCTGGCCCTCCTCTAACCCGGCGCGAGCCACCAAAGGTGGCGAGGCGTGCAAAAAAGTAACCTGCCTCCACTGTACAGAAGGTCAGTTGACAAGAAGCTTGCCAGGAATGATACTACACGACATAATAAAGAATGGTCGCTCCTTTCATCAGATCAAGCAATAGGAGCGCTCCAATTGAAGGACTTTTCACCAATGGCAATTGAAAAAGACTTTTTCCGGCAGGTCATGGGACGTTTTACGACAGGCGTCACTGTAGTTACTACGAACAATCAAGGGACACTGGCAGGTTTAACCGTCAATGCATTCTGCTCGGTATCGCATCACCCGCCGCTCGTGCTCGTGTGCGTGGACTGCACCAGCAACACGCTCCCACATTTTCGTGCCAGTAAGGCATTTGCCGTCAACATGCTCACAAAAGAACAGGAGTATCTTTCACGCTGCTTCGCCACGCATTCTAAGGACCGCTTTGAGCATTTCTGCCACGCGACATACCATCGCGCCGCCACCGGCGCCCCGGTCCTTGATAATGTCCTTGCCTTTATCGACGCGCGCATTATCGCGGAGTATCCCGGCGGCGATCATGTGATTTTTCTGGGCCAGGTCGAAGCAATGGGCACCCCCGATCATATCGTTTTCGCCAATGAAGAAGACAGCGAACTCTCCACGCTGCCCGTGCCTGACGCCGCCGACCAGGAGAACAACCAGCCCCTCGTCTTTTATTGTGGAGAGTATCGCCATCTTGCCAGCCAGTATAAGAAACCAAGCCTCGCAGCATACTATAATGAAGAATTCGAGCGACAGGCAAGCAACAAACAGAATAGCAGTTCTTGAGCTTTTACATCAGCGTATTCGTTCTTGCCGTCTCTGTCAGGAGCAGGGCTATCTCCCCATCGCGCATCCTATTGTGAGTGGACGAATCAGTGATCGCCTCTTCGTCATCGGCCAGGCTCCGGGGCATCGTTCTGTCGCTCAGGATAGACCTTTCAGCGGGCCAGGCGGCCGCATTTTGCAGCGCTGGCTCGAACAGGCCGGCTTTCCTCCCGGCTATCTCCATGAGCACACCTATCTTAGCTCGCTTACCCGCTGCGATCCCGGAAGAAATCCGCGCGGCGGCGGAGACCGGCGTCCCTCGCCTCAGGAGATCGCATTATGCCGGCCATTCCTTGAGGCCGAACTGAGGTTGGTCCAGCCAAAGGTTGTGCTGCTGGTGGGAACGATGGCGATTGAGGCATTCCTGGTGAAGACAAAATTAGAGGATGTGATTGGCACCTGCACCTATCGTGAGCATGAGGATATGTTCTTCCTGCCGCTGCCCCATCCTTCGGGAGTCAGCCGCTGGCTCAATGATCCCGAACATCAGAAGTTGCTCCGGCAAGCCCTGAGCATTCTGGCACAGTGGCGCGAAACATACGCCCTCTAAACTTTTTTTCCTGCGATCCCCCGCTACGACGCGCGAGACTCGTCCTGCGCACTTTTACGCATATGAAACTCATGCACGCCCTTCTTCAGCGTGCCCAGGGCCAGCGTCGCGCAGGTCGGGCGCGTCATCACCAGTTCGCGACCAAGCTGCTCAATGAGGTCTTCAAAGCTCATGTCCTCTATCTCTTCCGGCTTCATCCCCTGCACCAGTTCGGTCACGTAGGATGCCGCCGCGCGACTGATAGTACAGCCCTCACCTTCCCAGTGAACCTCCTCCAGCTTGCCATCTTTGTCGAAGCGCGCATGCATGGTAATCAGATCGGCGCAGCCGGGATTGCCGCCGGTCAGGCTCACGTCGGGATCCTCCAGTGGCCCATAATTGCGCGGATTTTCATAGTGGTCCATCAAAAATTCGATAGCTTCCTGTCGATCCATATTTTCCCTTCCATATGTATTGCAGGGGCGACCCTGGTGGTCGCCCCTGCCTGCGCAGGGCGACCACCAGGGTCGCTCCTACATTTTTTTATTTCTCAATTGGTGCGCGCACGAGATTGCCCCATTCCGTCCAGGAGCCATCATAGTTGCGCACGCGCGGATAACCGAGCAATTGCGTCAGCACGAACCAGGTATGGGCCGAACGCTCGCCAATGCGGCAATAGGCCACCACATCCTTATCAGGGGTGATATCCTGCCCGCCATAGATCTGCCGCAGTTCCTCGGCGGACTTGAAGGTTCCATCAGCGTTAGCAGCGGTTGACCAGGGAATATTCTTCGCCGTGGGAATGTGGCCGCCGCGCTGAGCACCCTCCTGTGGATAGTTGACCATATGTATCAGTTCACCACTGTACTCCTGCGGTGAACGCACATCGATCAGGCGACGCCCTGGATTCTTTAAGCCAGCCTCGACATCATTGCGAAAGGCACGAAACGACGACTCATCAGCCGGCTGCGCATGATAGGTGGCCCGCTCGAAATGCGGGACCTCTCTGGTCATCTCGCGCTTTTCGGCCTCCCACTTTGTACGTCCACCGTTCATGATCTTCATTTTCCTATGGCCGTACATGCTGAACAGCCAGAACGCATAGCACGCATACCAGTTATTTTTATCGCCGTAGAGAACAATCGTCGTATCGTTGCTGATGCCCCAGCGGCCCATCAATTCTTCAAAATCACGCTGGCTAATGAAGTCACGCGCAACCCTGTCCTGCACATCGACATGCCAGTCAAGCTTCACCGCGCCGGGGATATGGCCGACTTCGTAGAGCAGTACGTCCTCATCGGCCTCGATCAGACGAATATCAGGATCGTTGAGATGCTGAGCCACCCACTCGGTATCGACCAGCACCTCTGGATGCGCATAACCAGATGCCGCACCCATATTTGAAGTTGCCGTTTCTGTTCCAGACATAAAACCCTCCTCAAAAATACGTATGTCCTGAGTGCAGACTGTCTTGCCTGCCACGGATAAGCGTAACTGTAAGATGGATACCGGGAAGATCCGCCTTCCAGGCATCACGCCTTATATTCTACCTCGCAACTCGGAATTAGACAAGGGTGGCCCAAAACAATAACAGGCGCTCGGTCAGAAGGTGCTTGTATTCGACATGCGCAATGCCTGGAGTCGCTCGGCCAGCGCCGTATTGCGCAGGGCCACACGGTCATTGTGTACCGCAATCTCCAGGGCGCGCGGCTGGCCGACAAGCACGCACAGGCGTCTGGCGCGGGTAATGGCAGTATAGAGGAGGTTGCGCTGGAGCAGCAGATGATGCTCCCTGACCAGGGGCAGTACGACCACGGGATATTCGCTGCCCTGGCTCTTATGCACGGTTACGGCGTAGGCCAGCATCAGCTCATCAAGTTCATGAAAATCATATTCGACAAAGAGCGGTCCGGCCTCTTCCAGAAATTCGACCTTGAGCGCAGCCTGGTCTTTATTGATACTCCTGATCCAGCCCACATCACCATTGAACACCCCTTTGTCGTAATTGTTGCGCATCTGCATCACCTTGTCGCCGGTGCGCAGCAGACGCCCACCCCATTCTATCTGCGCGAACGGCGCTGGATTCAGGCACGCCTGGAGCTTGTCATTGAGGATTGTCACTCCCACCGGTCCTCTGTACATCGGCGTTAGCACCTGAATATCCGTAATCGGGTTGAAGCGATAGCGCGCTGGCAGGCGGCGCCGCACAAGATCAAGCACCAGCTGCTGCACGCGCAGGGGATCTTCCTCTCGCAAAAAGAAAAAATCGCTCGTCGCCTCGCTCTTTACAAGCGGCATCTCTCCGGCATTGATGCGGTGTGCGTTGACCACAATCTTACTCTGCTGAGCCTGGCGAAACAGTTCAGTGAGGCGCACCGTCGGCAGTGCCTCGCTCCTCAAGAGGTCACGCAGGACGTTACCAGGCCCGACTGAGGGCAATTGATCGGCGTCGCCAACCAGCAGCAGGTGAGACTCGCGCGGCATGGCTTTGAGCAGGTGATAGAAGAGCAGGATATCGACCATCGAGAATTCATCGACGATCACAAACTGGTACGGTAGCGGATTGTCCTCGTTGCGCTGGTAACTGTTGTCGTGCGGAGCGTACTCCAGGAGCCGGTGCAGCGTCTTTGCCGCGATGCCGGTGGCTTCGGCGAGACGTTTGGCGGCGCGGCCTGTCGGCGCGGCCAGGGCGACGTTGATCTTCCGCTTGCGCAGCAGCATCAGCAGCGCACGCAGCGAGGTCGATTTGCCGGTGCCAGGGCCGCCGGTCAGAATAGAGACCTTCTCCCTGTAGGCCATCTGCACTGCCGCGCGCTGTTTCTCGGTCAGGTGCATGTTGCGCTTCTGCCTGAGCAGGCTGAACACGGCATCCCACAGCTGCTGCGTCGCCGGCGGCAGGCAGCTTGGCGCCTGCATCAGCAAGCGCAGGAGGCGCGCCGAGCCGCTTTCGGCATAGTAGAAAGGTCCGAAATAAATATGCGGCGTTGCCGCTATCTCCTCCACGCCCCCCTCGTCCCCCGCTGGTGCAGCGACATCAGTGAACAGGGCAAGTTGCCGGTTCAGTGGCGGCTCGATAAAGACATCGCGCTCATTGCGCAACTGTTCCATAGCAGCAGGGAGCGCTTCAGAGGAAACTTTGAGGATATCAGAGGCGCGGCTCACGAGATCATCCGCCGGCAAAAAGCAGTGCCCATCCTCGTTCGCCGCCTGCGTCAGCACATACTTCAACCCGGACGCCAGGCGCGGCACACTGTTGTAGGGCAGGCCAAGCTTCACGGCAATATCGTCAGCGGTGCGGAAGCCAATGCCATGCACGTCCTGCGCTAACTGATAGGGATTTTCACGAATGACCCTGATCGATTCTTTGCCATACTGCTTGTAGACGCGCGTCGCCACGTTGATCGAGACATCGTGCGATTGCAAAAAAAGATGCAGCTCTTTGATCTCGCTCTGCTGCACCCATGCGTTGATGATGCGCTCGCGATCCTTCGCGCCTATCCCTTTGACTTCGCTCAGGCGCTCCGGCTGTTGTTCGAGGATTGCCAGCGTCTGTTCGCCAAAGTGATCTACGATCAACTGCGCCTTTTTGGGTCCAATACCTTTAATCAGGCCCGAACTGAGGTAGCGCACAATGCCTTCGGGGGAAGCGGGCAGGCGTTCGGTGAAGCTGGTTACATGAAGCTGGCGGCCATAGCGAGGATCATTCTCCCACTCACCCTCAACCGAGAGCAGTTCGCCGGGATGAATGCCCGGCAAAGCGCCCACGATAGTTGTCAGATCGTCACGAAAAAGCCGTCCCTTGTCATTCAGACGAAAGCGCGCGACGGTATAGTGGTTATCCTCATTACGAAAGACAATGCTCTCTACAGAGCCTTCAAGCGTTGGCATATTAACCTGTTCCAGCGGAAGGATAAGATGTCGGAAAAATCCATTATCCATCTTAGCACACCCACCCACCGGCGTCGAATCCGACTCCGCCGGAACTTGCCTGCTCTGTCATCAATCAGGCCACATCCATCTGCGCGCTCAGGTTGCGCCGCAGGATCACCTTCGCGCGTGCGAAGTAGGTCTTCGCTGTCGGCTCGGGCATACCCAGTCGCTTTCCGATCTCCGAGAATTTCATCTGGAACATGTAACGCAGCGCGACCACAGCGCGAAACTTCGGCGGCAGTTCTCTGATAGCGCTCCAGAGCATACTCTGACGTTCGCGCGTCTCCAGTTGCTCATCAAGCAGCGGACGAGCATCGGGAATACCATCCAGCGGAGACTGCTCGCTCTCCCTGCTCTCCGCCTCCAGATAGGAGAATGGCAGGGCCTGCCTGCGCCGGCGCCGTATCTCATCGATACAACAATGACGGGCAACCTGGAAGAGCCATCCCTTGAACGGCTCGCCAGCTCTGAGCGTCGGCAGAGCTGTATATAAGCGAATGAAGACCTGCTGCGATACATCAGAAGCCAGATCATAGTCTTTCAACAGGTGATGAATAAAGCTGAATACAGGTCCCTGATACCGCCGTACCAGCAGTTCAAATGCATGTTGATCCCCTTCAAGTGTTCGCTGCGCGAGCACGGCATCAGATATAGCAGGTGATAATTGTTCACATTCTTGCAGCAGCATCAAGATAACTCCCTTCATTCTAAGCAGAGCAATAAATAGAGCCATCACAGCTCTTATATCTAGCGTAGCGCTCTATCAGAGTGATTGCAAGGGATTTTCCACCTTTAATCTCTTCAATATTACAATTATAATCATAATTTAAGAGTTTGAAAGGAAAAATTAAGATGATTCCCAACACCTTTGCTGGCGAGCGCCTGCGGCGCTCGCCAGCTATATGTCATGGTGTGGCACATGCAATAAGTGCATATGCCACACCATGACATATATTCCTTACGTGGCGGGGCTTCGCGAATGCACATTATCGCCAGATGTAGCTGTCGATGTGTGGAAAAATACGTAAAGCGCATTTTTCACTATAATTCATCTTACGCGGCTTCGCCGCGCGACGGGGAATAAGGGTCCTTATATTCCGAGGAGCAGAGCGAGCGTGCACGCTATAGCGCCAGCCAGAGCGATTGGCAAGGTCAGCAGCAGGAGGCGCATACCCGGGCCCGGTTTTTTTGTGACGATCCAGAAGATTACAACGTTCTCCAGCAGCCCTACCAGCGTAGCGAGGAACATAGCAATCGTGGCGGGATTGGCGGCCAGCCCTTTCGCCAACTGCTGGCCCACCAGTACGGAGGAAGAGGCCGCGCTAGCCAGCGCGCCTACGACGATCACCGCCATGAACCCGATAGCGCCGAACAGTCGTTTTGCCCCCCCGCTTACAACCGTCAAAATCAGGAACAGAGCGCCGAAGGTCAGGACGGAGCGCAGGTCAAGAGGAGATCTCAGCGGCGCTTTTCGCGGTTGTCCATCCCTCTGCTGCCTCTCTTGCTCCTTCTCTTCCTGCTGATCCTTATCTTCATGCCTGCGAGCAAGCAGCGTTATCACCAGAATGATAGCGCCTCCGACCAGCATCATCGGCGCCAGTATGATCACCACCGGCAGACTTAACGCCGGATTTTCAGGCCAGGCGAAAATGACCACCAGGAGAATGTTGCGCAGGATCATCGCCACATCAGAGAACAGCACGTTAGTTGCCGCATCTTTCTCCTCGTCCTCGCCATTTTTTACTTCCTGCCCCAGCAGCACAGCAGTGGCCGCGCTGTTGACCAACCCGCCCAGGATCGCGCTATAGCGTATGCCGCGCTCTCCAAATTGCCGCAGCAGCACATAGTTGATAAAATTCAGGCCCGATACAATCACGACGGTGAGCCAGATGGAACGCGGATTGAGCACATGCCAGGGATCGACATATTCATCCGGCAGCAGGGGATAGATCACAGCGGTGATAAATCCGAGGAGCAGGACGCCACGGATCTCATCCACCGTCAGTTTGCTGATGAATGTGATTAACTCCGTCTTCCAGGAAAGGAGGGCCGTGATCACCAGCGCGGCAGTAAAGGCGAGAAAAAAGCCCCCCATGCCCACCACCATCCCCAGCACATTCGTCACCGCCAGCGCCAGAGAGGTCGTGATCTGCGGCGATTGCTCCTTCCACAATCCATAGAGGTTAACCAGCACCAGCACCACCAGCACCACACTCACCTGCACCAGAGCCAGCGTAGGAGAGACGAGATAAGAGAGGGTACCGAGCAGCGCGGCGATGGCAAAGGTCCTGACGCCGGCTTCTTTATGCGCCCATTCCCGCTCCAGCCCGACAAGCAGGCCGATACAGGCGGATACGGCGATTTTCGCCGCAAGCAGTAATAATGGATTCATGCTCATCTCTCGCAAACTTTTCAACAGCTCTGCCCTTAGTGATTATACGTGATCAGGACCGAAAACGACTTGTGTTCTGCGTCTTATAATTAGAATGTGTCTGCTCCCCACTACTCGCGCTTGCTCGCGCCGGCGGCGCTCGCATCATGAGTTGGGAGAAGTTGTGGTGTGGGCGAGGCACTTCGTGCCTCGCCCACACCACAACTTCTCCCAAGCGACGGCACTGTGCGAACGTTGGACGAGGTTATCTCAAGGAGCAATGGTGGGGCTGCGCGCCGGCTCCTCTCGCGCAACGGCACCGCATGAGCGTTCGGCGGGAGAGGATGAGGATACTGGCACCAGGCCCCTCCAGGTGGGAGTTATAGCCAGATACAGTGAAACCACGATAGGAAACACGACGTGTAGGCACATAAGGATATGAAAGAAGCTTTCAGGAGAGAGCTGGCATGGTTTTAGCGCGCTTCCTTCCCCGCGATGAGCGATTTTTCGATTACTTCCGTCAGGCCGCCGACAATGCAGCGGAAGTAGCGCGGGCGCTCTGTGACCTGCTCGAAAATTACACCGATATCGACCATAAGGCGCTGCGGGTGCGAGAACTGGAACGCAAAGGCGACGATATCACCCACCAGATCTTTAAAGCGCTCAACAGCACCTTCGTCACGCCACTTGATCGTGATGATATCACCGATCTTGCCAACCGGCTCGATGACTTCGTTGATGCCATTGAGGAGGCAGCCAGGCGCATCCGGCTGTATAATATCGACCAACCCGATGAGTATGCACAGAAAATGGCTCACATCATCGATCAGCAGGCCGCCCTGATCGCCAGTACGATCCCGCTGCTGGAAAACAGGCGGCAGTGGAACAAGATGATCCAGTGCTCAATCGACATCAACCGACTTGAAGGCGAGGCCGACGAGATACTCGACCAGGCACTCCCCAGGCAGTACGATGGCGTGAGTGATATCAGTGGTCTTATCAAAGCCACGCGCTGGGGCGAAATCTACCAGTATCTTGAGGATGCCGCTGACCGTGGCGAGGACATCGCCGATACGCTGGAAAGAATCGTGGTGAAGAATGCCTGATCTTGCGTTCTTCATGCTTATCCTGATCGTCGCCGTCGGCCTCATCTTCGATTTTATCAACGGCTTCCACGATACTGCCAACGCTATTGCAACCTCTGTAGCGACACGCGTCCTGAAACCGGGCACGGCAGTGCTGATGGCCGGCGTGCTCAACATCGCGGGCGCCCTGACCGGCACCGCTGTCGCCACCACCGTTGGCAAGGGCATCGTTCCCCCTTCTGTCACTACTCAATTGCTGGTCATTTCCGCGCTGCTGGGGGCTATCATCTGGGATCTGATCACCTGGCGCTTTGGCATCCCTTCAAGCTCCAGCCATGCGCTCATCTTTTCTATCGTAGGGGCAGGGGCAGCGGCGGCTGGCTGGCAAACCATCGAGTTCGGCGGTCTCACTAAAACGTTCGAGGGTCTCATCTTCTCACCGCTGCTTGGCATTCTGGGCGCCTTCCTCCTGATGGTTGCCCTGCTGTGGATCTTCGCACGCATGCATCCCCAGCTTGTTACGAGCATCTTTGGCCGCTTACAGATATTCTCGGCCGCCTGGGTAGCTTTCAGTCATGGCGGTAATGACGCACAGAAGACGATGGGCGTTATCACAATGGCACTGGCGAGCTACTACGGCTGGACGGGGAGCCAGTGGAGTGTGCCGCTGTGGGTAATTCTGGCGGCGGCAACCTCGATGGGCCTGGGAACGTGTATCGGAGGCTGGCGCATCGTGCGCACGGTAGGACTCAAGGTCGTCGAACTGCGTCCGATCAACGGCTTCGCAGTGGAAACCGCTTCGGCCGCTATCATCGAGGCAGCGAGTCGCCTGGGGATCCCGGTCTCCACAACGCATGTCATCTCTTCGGCCATTATGGGCGTTGGGGCGACCAGACGCCTCTCAGCCGTGCGCTGGGGCGTCGCCGGCAGCATCGTCCTGGCCTGGGTGGTCACTATTCCGGCCTGTGTCGCTCTTGGCTGGGGCATCTACTTCCTGCTCCATCTCGTAACAGGCGTGCGCTAGGAGCATATTGATCTCCAGAGCCTTCACTCGGTCTGGCCGCGCAAGTATCTATGTTATGGTGGGGGACAGGCGTTGAGCGCCTGTCCCCCACCATAACATAGATAAAGCGAGCGCCGCAGGCGCGAGCATGCGATGGGATCAGGTGAGAAAGGCCGCATAGCCCGATAGGAACATCTTGTTCGCTTCCCATTGACAGGTAGCAGACTCAGGCTATAGAATATCCCTGACGCAAAACCAGTTGACGGTTTCAAGCTTTGTCATCAGGCCGTTTTTGGTTGCGCGGTGGTTTGCAGGGAAATCCCCCGGAATCGTATAGATCTATTCGGATAGGTTTCACAGCCCAGGCGGTTTATGTGGTTTAGAGCGTAGGAAGAGTACCGTGTATGAATCAGTGTTTGCGTTGTAAGAGGCCATGTGCAGGAACAGCAGTATTTTGCGATGGTTGCCAGTCATCATTGCTTCATCGCTCTCAGCAGAAAGAGTATTCCACCGAACCTATTTTTTCCCTACCAGGTGAGGCAGCAATTCCCGCTTCACCTCCCCCACCTGAGGGCGCGCTATCCTCACGTATGCGCCTCGCCTTCATTATCGTGGGTATCGCTGCCGCTGTGGTATTGTGTGTGGATATAGCTCTGGTGCTGTTGAGTTTTAGCCAGCAGGATCAGGCCAGCCGGATGGTAGCACACGTACCCTCCACAGCAGCCGGTACGCCAGGTGCTATCGTCCCTCTATCCCTGTCTCCATCCTCTTCCTCACCGCAATCAGGGCCGGCATCGCCAGCCTCCGGCACCACGATTCCCACGGGGACCACGGCGCTGCCTGTAAGCGGAACCGTTCCCCCGGCTACGCCGCTGCTGGAGATATCGCCATCCAGCCTTATTTTTAGCATAACGCAGGGGCAGGGCAACCCCGCCGCTCAAATCGTGACGATTGCCAATGCAGGCGGCAGCACACTGTACTGGCAGGAAAATCCAGCTTCGTCGAATGTATCCTGGCTGAATGTTGCCCCGGCGTCTGGAACGCTGCTCGCCGAGCAGACAACGCAGCTCACGATAAATACTGCCAGCGCCAGGCTTGCCCCCGGCACCTACTCAACCCAGATCGCTGTTATGGCTATCGACAGCTCCGGCGCCGTGGTGCAGGGCAGCCCGCAGATTTTCTCGGTAACTCTGACCGTTTTCCAACCATGCTCGATGCAGGTAACACCGCTCAGCCTCTCTTTTTCCGCTTCGCTGCTGCAACCGGATCCTCCCGGGCAGAGCATCACCTTAAAAGAGACCGGTCACTGCATAAATCCTTCATGGAGAGCTTCGATAGCCGTAGACACGGGCAGCCAGTCCTGGCTCAGACTTTCTGCCATCTCTGGAAATCAGACCAGTACAACCATAACCGCCTATGTCAATGCCCAGGACATACTCCCGGCTACACATACCGGGCACATTACCTTCACCGTCGTCGACGCCAGCGGCGCGGCACAGGGTAGTCCCCAGGTTGTCACGGTCACTCTGACGGTGTTATGAGGAAAGGATGAGGCCATCATGCCGGATGAAGCAGGCCAGGACCGCCTGGCACAGTTTGAACAGGCTGTCACTACGCTCATCACCTGTCGCAGCGTGGTCAGGCATTTCACAATACTTGGCGAAGCGCAGCAGAAAGAACTGCTCACGGAAATTGACGCGACTTTACAATTTCTGCGCGCTTCCCTCCTCGCCTGCACAGTCGGAACCCCGAACCAGTCTACGGTGCCTGAGCCTCAGCAACCCGAAAGTGGCGCGCTCATCGTCAGAGAAGAGGGCAAAGAACATGCTCACACCGAGCAATATACGCTCAAAACTCTGTATAAAATGTACCATACGTTCCTGAGCGATGGCAGAAGCGATACTATCAGTTCGTTTGCGGCACGCTTCAGTGAAGCGATGTCCCTGCTCAGCGATGCGGAAGGCACTATGACTATGGCTCCTGCCGGCAGCGCTTTTGCATACCCCTACCCTGCGGCTGTGCAGGACTCGCTGGATCGCGTGCGCAGCTTCATCGTTGACCTTTATTATATGCTGCTGGAGTTCATGCGCGCCGTCTCTGGCGTACTCCAGGCGCACGAAATCCATATCGACACCGAGGAACTCTATCCGTTTCCGGAGCACCCCACCACTCAGGCCGGGGAACATACCGGGCCGGATCTCAGGCCGCTGGCCGGCGTATATGAAAAGCACCAGCAGATCAACGAGCGCCGTGGTGCGCTCTCCTGCCGCATCAGCAACGCTACTGTATTGCTGGAGTTCCTTGAGGAACAGATTTCCGCCAGCCGTAGCAGAAGCGATGAGACGATCAGACAGCTCAATGAAACGGCCCAGTTGTTGCGCGACCTGGCTTGCCTGCTCTCTGGATACGAGAGCGCGACCCTCCTGCTGCTACGTCGCATCCGGTAGTCCAGATATGATACTCTTTAAGCAGGGACCAGAGGCCCCGCCCCTCCAGTCGGGCATTCGTGCAACTCCGCCGCACAATGGATGCCTTAGGCAGTGCAGGTCAGGCGCGAAGCGCCTGACCTGCACTGCCTAAGGCATCCGACAAGCGCCGCAGGCGCGAGCAAGTGAGGTGTCAGAAATCAGACACACCGAGAAAAAGGGGGAAAGGAAGAAAGTAATGCAAAAAATTATGGTCCGTCTCTCCGCTTTTGCCGACGAAATCTCTGCCGATCTGCAAGAGCAGATCGCCGTGCTCCAGAGCGAGCATATCCACTTCCTTGACCTGCGCGGCGCCTGGGGCGTCAATGTGCTCGACCTCAGCGACGAACAGGTGAGCGCCGTCAAGCAGGCGCTAGACGCAGCGGGCATCGGCGTAGCGGCCATCGGCTCGCCGATTGGCAAGGTGCCGCTGAACAGTTCGTTCGAGGAGCATCTCCAGCGCTTCGAGCGCGCCATCGCCGTCGCTCATAGACTGGAGACGCTTTACATTCGCATTTTTTCGTTTTATCCGCCCGCCGGAGCAGGTGCGCAGGATTGGAGCGCGCACCGCGAAGAGGTAATCAGGCGCATGCACGAACTGACGCTGCGAGCGCAGGCGGAAGGCGTGGTCCTGCTCCATGAGAATGAGAAGGACATCTACGGGGATACCATCGCACGCTGCGTCGATCTTTTGCGGAGCATCAACAGCGAGCACCTGCGTGCTGTTCTCGATCCTGCCAACTTTCTCCAGTGCGATCAGGAGCCGTATCCCGACGCCTACGAGCGGCTGCACCCCTGGCTGGAATACGTCCACGTCAAGGATGTGCGCGCCGACGGCACGCTGACCGTTGCCGGCGACGGAGCTGCCCACTGGCCCGAACTGCTGCAACGCCTGCGAGCGGACGGCTATAACGGCTTTCTCTCGCTTGAACCACATCTTGCCCTCGCCGGACAGTACCAGGGCTTCAGCGGTTCTGATCGCTTCCGCCGCGCATCGCAGGCGCTGCAAGACCTGCTGCGCGCTATGAACTGGGATTACGCATGATCTACTCCAGGAGGTCTATCGATGGCTCTTTCGACGAACAATCCAGCCGTAGAGGCTATCCGCCAGAATGTGCGCTCCTCCTATGAGGAACTGCATCGCCTGCTGGACGGTCCTCTTGCCGCCCTGGACCCGGCCATCCTCTATCGCTCGCCTGCTCCCGATGAGTGGACGATTATGCAAAATATCGCCCACATCATCGAGTTTATGCCCTTCTGGGCAGACGAGGTTGCGAAGCTGGTAGCCACGCCGGGCATAAACTTCGGGCGCACTCACCAGCACGAGGGACGCCTGAGCGCGCTGCGTGAGCATGGCAGAGATAGTCTGGCGCAGGCCCGGGCCTTACTGCCAGGCAGCTATGCTCACCTGGACCGCGTACTGAGTTCGCTCAAGGATAGCGATCTTACCGTGGTTGGACATCATATGAAATATGGGGACCGGCAACTATCCTGGTTTCTTGACGAGTTTGTGACACGCCACCTGGCCGATCACGTTACGCAACTGAAGGAGGCCCTCCAGGCAATCGAGGCCGAATGAGCTATAGCATGGCTCTGGTCATGTCGCCAGGCACAAGAAGTGACCGTTAGCCGGCCCGCAACCCTGGCAGGCGTAGAGCATTCTCAAAGTAGACCGCTGCCCTGTCTTCGCTGGAAAGACCGGCCGCGTCGATGTCTGCTATCGTTGCCTCGACCGCGTTCGAAGGCCCAAGCGGCATGTCGGTACCGAAGAGCACATGTTGCGGGCCGAAGAACTCCAGGACGCAGCGCACCGCATGCGGTGCGCCAAAGAGCGCCGTATCGACGTGGAACCTGCGGAAGTATTCCAGTGGCGACCTCGGAAGCTGGTCCCTGACCTGTCGATACCCGGGTCCCATCGCGAGGCGCGCGGAGAAGTGCGGCACCATGCCGCCACCATGATGCGCGATCACGAGTTGGCGCGGATGCCGCTCCATATGCCCGGAATAGACGAGGCGTGAAAGGGCGGCGGCGGTCTCATAGGGCCAGCCGATGGACCACCACAGGCCAAAGTCGGACCGGCTCTCGGTTGGATAGTCGGCCCACGCCGCGCTGCGTGTCGGGTGCAGCCACACGGCGCGACCGGCATCTTCGAGCCTGCTGAACAGCGGCTCGAAGCGTGGATCGTCGAGTGCTGTGCCCAGAACGTTAGTGTAGAGCTGTGCGCCCAGTGCACCGAGTTGCGCCAGGGCGCGGTCTAGCTCGCGCAAGGACTCGTCGACATCGCTCAGCGGTAGCGCAGCCGCGAATCCGACGAAGCGGTCCGGGAACCGCCGGACCAGTTCCGCCATCTCGTCATTGGCGATGCGGGCAAACTCCGCCGCGATTTCGGGCGGCCCGACCTCTTCAAGCGGCGGCACGGCCAGCACCAGCACCTGGGTATAATCGCCGTAAGACTCGATCTTACGCCACCTCGCGTCCAGATCGGTCAGCACAGGATCGAAGGAGAAGACGCCCTCGCGGTAGTAGTCGAGCCGGCTGGGAGCCATGGTTTTCTCTAGCTGCCGCTCCAGCCGTTCCAGGTACGGACGGGGCAGGATGTGCGCGAACGCATCGATCTTCCGCATGTTTGTGAATCCTTATATTTTTATACGTTTGCCCAGATCTCGCCTGTAGGAAAGGCGTAGGCCGTCAGAGACTGCGGCAGCATAGCCACGCTGTATCCCGGAGCCATCGGCGCCATATAGTGGCCGTTCTGGATAACCACCGGCTCTACAAAGTGCTCATGCAGGTGCGCGGAATATTCCAGCATACGGTCTTCCAGCGAGGCGCTGACACAGATATAGTCGAAGATGGAAAGATGCTGCACATATTCACACAGGCCAACGCCTCCGGCATGCGGGCAGATCGGTACGCCAAATTTGGCGGCCATCAGGATCACGGCCAGCACCTCGTTCACCCCACCCAGCCGGCAGGCATCGATCTGACAGATGTCGATAGCCTGCACCTGAAACATCTGCTTGAAGATTACGCGGTTCTGTACATGCTCTCCCGTCGCCACCTTGATCGGGGCAATGGCGTCGGCAATTGCCGCGTGGCCGAGAATATCATCGGGGCTGGTTGGCTCCTCAATCCACCACGGATTAAAGGGGGCCAGCGCCCTCATATTCGCGATGGCCTCATCTACGCTCCAGTACTGGTTTGCATCCATCATCAGCTTGCAGTCGGGTCCGATCTCTTCGCGCATAATGCGAGCACGGCGCACGTCGTCTTCCAGATTCGCGCCAACCTTGAGCTTAAAATAGGTCCAGCCCTTCGCACGCGCCTCGCGACAGAGTTCACGCACCTTCTCATCGCTGTAGCCGAGCCAGCCCGCCGAAGTGGTATACGCTGGATAGCCGCGCTCAAGGATCTCGGCCTCGCGCTCCTTCCTGGTCGGCAGCTTCTCGCGCAGCATAGCCAGCGCCTCATCGGGCGTGAGGACATCGGTGATGTAACGGAAGTCGATGCAGGCAACAAGCTGCTCCGGCGGCATATCCACCAGCAGCTTCCACACGGGCTTGCCCTCTACCCTGGCATAGAGATCCCACACGGCATTGACGATAGCAGCAGTCGCAAGGTGGATGACGCCCTTCTCAGGCCCGAGCCAGCGCAACTGGCTGTCGCTGGTGAGCGAGCGCCAGAATGCGGCCATGTTCGTTGTCAGCGACTCCAGGGTTTTGCCGATAACCAGCGGCGCCAGCGCCTTGATCCCTGCCACGCAGACTTCGTTGCCCCTGCCAATCGTAAAGGTAAGACCATGACCGGCCAGCTTCTGCGGGCTATCTGTCTCCAGCACGACGTAGGCCGCCGAGTAATCCGGATCCGGGTGCATGGCATCGGAGCCGGCCAGCGTGCGCGATGTGGGGAAACGGATATCGTAAGCAACAACGTTGGTGATGGTGATCGACATTACTTTGACCTGCCTTTCGCGAATTTCTGCTGCCTTCCTCGCGGGTTGTTGTCCATTCTTTTCCCTTAACCTGCATAATACACAGAGTATCACCGCTACGCAACTCTG
>DATGLE010000035.1:0-30104 GCA_035294325.1 Ktedonobacteraceae bacterium
GGGAATAGATCGCCAATACCGGGTGTTGAGTTAAGATAGAAGTGCATTATCTTTACAAAAAAGTTCAAGGAGCTACCTGTGCCAGAATCTACGCTGGAAACGCCGAAAACGAGTCAGAAGATCAAAATGTACGCCACCACATGGTGTGGAGACTGCCGTTTTGCCAGACGCTGGCTTGATGCGCATGGCATCCCCTATGACTACATCAATATCGAAGAGGATGAGGATGCGGCGGAATATGTGATGGAGGTAAATGGCGGCATGCGCTCTGTGCCAACCATCGTCTTTCCCGACGGATCCGTGCTCGTCGAGCCGGATGCACGCGAACTGGCCGCCAAGTTCTCGGCATAACGCATCCTATCCATTCTGCCGATTCAGACGATAATTTAGTATGAGGAGAGGTTCGCTATAATGGACCTCTCCTCTTTTTTGATCCCCGCTTGCCAGCACTGGACGCGCGGCAGCGCCGCGCCTGGGAGAGAATGTGATGTGGCAAAATGCGCGCAGCGCATTTTGCCACATCACATTCTCTCCAGCGAGCGGCGCTGCCGCGAGCATGCGAGAGAGTTGGAAATCTGACAGTCTTAAAGTGTAGACGCCCTTCGGCGCAAGCAGTAAAATAGAGAATAGGGTGGTATGCCATCGAACATTCGGGACGTTGCTACCAGGCCAAACGACCGGCAAGGACATGCCGGCCAGAGGAGATAAATGCATGACAACAGGCGAATCTAGAATGCAGTATCCTGCGCCACCGGCGATTGAACATCCTGAACTCGCAGCCTATCGCGAAGAATTCCCGATCCTGCAACGGAAAACCTACATGAATAGCTGCTCGTTAGGCGCGCTCTCGCTGCGTTCTATGCGCGGCATGGAACAATTTATGGAACTGTGGAACGAGTGGGGGGCGCATGCGTGGTATGAGATCTGGTTGGGCGAGATCGCAAAGGCGCGCCAGAAATTCGCCTCGATTATTGGCGCCCAGGTGCATGAAGTCGCCATCGCGCCCAACGTCTCCACCGCTCTCAGCAGCATTGCCTCCGCCTTTGACTACAGCCAGCGCAATAAAGTGGTGATGGCGGATATGGATTTTCCCACGCTGGCGTATCAATGGCTGGTCAAGCGGCGCCTGGGAGTCGAGTGCAGTTTCGTGAAGAGTCCCGATCATGTCTACGTCCCGCCCGAACTGTTCGAGTCGCAGGTTGATGACAGGACAGCCCTGGTTGCTACTTCACGCGTCTGCTATACCAGTGGCTATATTCAGGATATACGCGCGGTTGCCGATATCGCGCACAAGAACGGCGCCTACATTCTGGTCGATGACTACCAGGGGACGGGGCAGATCCCCTTGAATGTTGTTGCTCAGGATATCGATGTGCTGGTGACGGGCACGCTCAAATGGTTGATGGGCGGGCCGGGACTGGCCTTCGTCTACGTGCGCGAGGGGCTGATCCCTTCGCTGGAGCCGACAATCGCGGGCTGGTTCGGCCATCGCGATCAGTTTCAGTTCAAGGTAGATGAATTTGAGTTTCGCCCCGATGCTACACGCGTAGAGATGGGCACTCCGGCGATGGCCGCGGTCTACGCTGCCAACGGCGGACTCGATATCGTGCTGGAGGTCAGCGTCGAAAGTATCTGCGAACGCACGCGCTACCTGACCAATGACCTGATTGCTCGCGCCCGCGAACACGGCTGGAAGGTGCGCTCGCCCCAGGAGCCTGAGCGCCGCACCTCTATCGTGATGCTGGAACTCGACCAGCCCCAGGATATCGTAGAAGGGTTGATCACTCGTAATATAATTACCGACTGGCGTCCCGGCCTGCTACGTATCTCCCCGTACTTTTATAATACGATAGAGGAAAACGCGGTTGTCGTAGACGCCATCGCCGAAATTTTGGAGCAGAGACAAAAGAAAAGTTCGTAGTTTCATAGAGGAGTTCTTGATAGACACACCTCCAACGCCGCTGCGCGCGCAAGCCGCTCCGCTCGACTAACTGCGTAGCAGTAGGGCGGTAGCCCGTTGCCGAGCGGAATAGCGAGAAGCCTTCGGCTCAGGAGGTGTGAGAGGAGACTAATTATGCGCTGTCCCAACTGCCAGTTTGAGTGTATGGAAGAGGATCTGTATTGTCGCCAGTGTGGGGCCGACCTGGAGCAGCCTTCAACGAGTGTCATTCCCATACACAATAGCCTGCCCGCCGTGCTGCATAGCCCACAATTGCCGCGCAGCGTGGCCGCCGGCGTCGGTGCGCTCGCGCTGGGCGTCGGGCTGGAACTCCTGCGCCGCGGCCTGCTCGCCCGCCTGGCGCGCTCCCCACACACGGTTGAGCGCGCATTGCCCATCGTGGAAGGGCTAAAAGATATATTGCAGCCGCACAACGATGAGAAGCCTTTGAAGATCCCGAAGGGCTACGAGGTGCACGAAACCGTCGTCTATATGCGGCGTGTGGTGCGGCGCGCAAATTAGCAGAAGGACGAGCGAGTTATGGCGCTGGTCTTGCGCGAAAAGCATGTACGCTTCCTCCTGAGTATGCGCGATGCAGTGGAGGTGCTGGAGGCAGCTTTCAGCGCGCAGGTGCAGGGCACGGCACTCAATCAGCCGCGCACCAGGCTCAAATTCGCTCACGGCGTGCTGAATATTCTTGCCGCCGTCGCCCCTGCCTTCGGTGTTCTGGGCACCAAGACCTATACCGCGTTTCGCGAGGGTGTGCGCTTTGTCGTCATGCTCTTTAGTGCGCAGGATGGTCAATTGCTGGCGATCATCGAGGCCGACTGGCTTGGTTCGATGCGTACCGGGGCGGCGAGCGCGCTGGCGACGAAATATCTGGCACGGCCAGATGCGGAGGTGGTCGGCCTCATCGGCGCTGGCAAGCAGGCTGTGACGCAGCTCATGGGGATGTGCGCGGTTACGCATATCTCTACAGCATATGTCTACTGTCGCCGGGCGGAGGAGCGCGAGGTCTTCTGCAATGAGATGACGCGCCTGCTCAATATCGACGTGCGGCCAGTGAGCAGTGCACGCCAGGTGGTTGAGGTGGCCGATATCCTGATCACGGCCACAAGTTCACGCGAGCCGGTCATTGATGGCTCGTGGCTCAGGCCGGGCTGTCATATCAATGCCATCGGCTCGAACTGGGCACAGCGGCGCGAGCTTGATTCCAGGACGCTCCAGCGCTGCTCATTGATCGTCACCGATTCGCTGGATCAGGCCCACATCGAGGCCGGCGATTTGCTGATCCCTGCTCAGGAGGGCCTTTTCGATTGGAGCAACGTCTACGAGATGGCGGAAATGGTTGGTGGCAGCACTCCCCTGCGTGCGCCGGAGGAGATCACGCTCTATAAGGGCCTGGGGATTGCGCTCGAAGACGTTGCGACGGCGGCACATGTCTACAACCTGGCGCGCAAACACGGCCTCGGCGAAGAGATAGCGCTGCTCGACTGATTCCAGTACAGTCGCGCGGCGGAGCCGCGCTATGTAATATATCTGGTGTTGTGGAAAAATGTGCTTCGCTCTTTTTTCCACAACACCAAATATATACGGTGAGCGCCGTAAGCGCTTGCTAACGAATGAAGCGTGACAATGTTAAGAAGAAATGCCCGCATCTTTAGATGCCTGCCCTGCTTCATGCTGTTGATAGTTCTGCTGGCCGCCTGTGCGCCCAACAGCGGGATTCTGTCGGGCGGGAACTGGGTTTCGGGCGGCCTGGCGCACCAGCATATTCGGGCCCTGGCGGTGGATGCGAACAATCCACAGAACATCTATGCCGGTGATGAGCAGGGCACGGTCTTTGTGAGCGCTGATGGCGGGGAGCACTGGACGCAGTACAGCAGTGGCCTGCCTGCCTCTGATCCCATCCATGCCCTCTCACTGGATATCCCTGGCAAGAAACTGTTCGCCGCCACCGGGAAGGGATTATTTGTTAGCACGGACCGCGCGCGGCATTGGAGCGTGGTGCCGCACCTTCCCCCCGGCAGTTTTACGGCGCTGGCCTTTGATGTTGAGGAGCCTTCCCTTATCTTTGCCGGCACGGCCACACATGGTGTCTTCATCAGCAATAACGATGGCGCTTCCTGGCGTGCGGTCAGCAATGGTCTCCCATCGAGCGCTGTCATCAACTCGCTCGTCGTTGATCCCGGCCATCATCAACTCTGGGCGGCAACCTCTGCTGGCGTTTATCGCGCCAGCGATAAGGCCGCGCTCTGGCAGCCCTTCAATACCGGCCTGCCCGCCGGCATCGTCGTCAACACTGTGCAGCCAACGGCGCCGAGCGGGGGCGCGCAGAACCTCGTCTACGCGGGGACCAATCGCGGCTTCTTTCTCTCGCAGGATCTGGGGGCGCACTGGTCGCGTGGCAAAGAGAATCTCTCCGGCACGAGCGTCTATTGCATACTGATCGATTTTCGCAGCGCCAATGCCACGACTGTGTATATCGGCACCGATGTCGGGGCCTTCCGCAGCGACGATAGCGGACAGACATGGGGCGCCATCGCTACCGGCCTGCCCAAAAATCAGCCGGTCTATGCTCTGGAACTCGGCGCCCAGAACTACGCTCAATTATTCGCTGCCGCCAACGATATCTATCTCTATCCCGGCAGCGGCGGCGGTTTCGATGGGACGCGCATTCTGACAATCATCATAATTGTCGCGTTCTTCTTCCTGCTA
Source organism: Ktedonobacteraceae bacterium (assembly GCA_035294325.1). Taxonomy (GTDB): domain Bacteria; phylum Chloroflexota; class Ktedonobacteria; order Ktedonobacterales; family Ktedonobacteraceae; genus DATGLE01. The sequence continues at coordinate 4,658 of DATGLE010000035.1, forward strand.
TACTACGTGACGCGCCGCAATCAACTCAAGCGCGCCGGCCCCAGAAGGCCGCAGCAGCCTCCTGCCGGAGCGCCACAATCGGAACCCACGCCGCCATCGCAACCGAAAAAACCGTGATTGTCATGTGTGGCGGATCTTGTAACATTGGTAGGATCAGTTGTAGGGGCGTTGCGAACGCGGGGAGCAAGCCCGCCCGGCCAAATCGTCACAAAATTACGCAATTCGTTGGCGGTGAACGGGCTTGCGCATGGCCCCCACTGCCCCGATCACCCCTCCCGGCCAGCGCGGCGCCCCTACAGAAGGCGGCCGCATTCCCGATGGCGATTACGACATCTTGTTAAGCAGCCATTGTATAATGCTGCGAATATTGCTGTCATGGGCGTAGCCGTAGTACGTGCGGTCTATCGCGGCGCCGGAGCTGGCTGTTCCCGCTATGGCCTCGTCGAAGGGATAGTTGATGAGCGCGGAGGGCTGCTCCAGTTCGCCGGGCGTGGGGCGATGGGTGAGCAGCAGGGCGCGGGCGCGCTGCTCTATAGAATGCAGGTAGGCCAGGTTCTCATCGATAAGCTGCGGGCGCGTCGTCTGGCCGTGAGAGCAGAGCACATGCAGAGGCTGCAATGCTTTAAAACGCTCCAACGTTGCGATCATCATCGGGAAGGAATTCGCATCTCTCAGGCCCGGCAGGGGCCACTCAACGGCATCGAAAGCGAGGAGCAGGCGCAGTTGCGGAATCCAGATTGCACAGTGATCGGGGCAATGCCCTGGCGCGTGAAAGATTTCGAGGGTAAGATCGCCGCCGTAGATGTTGAATGCAGATGTAAAGGTCAGCGTTGGCGGAGTCAGAACGACGTTCTGGAAGAGCGTGTAGCGCTGTTTGAAATCCTCCAGTTCGGTACGCGCCTCGTCGGATAGCAGGCGCTCACGGCACTCTTCGTGTCCGATAATGGGGGCGACATGCTCTCCGGTGAAACAGGCGTTACCCCAGGTGTGATCCCAGTCGGCATGGCTATTGAAGACCAGCAGTTGTCGTCCTGCCGGTTCGCCGCGCAGTTCCTCCATCACCGTTGCCATGTCTTCTGGACAGAGGGCGGTATCGCAGATGATGAGATAGCGCTCGCTGATGACCGCATAAGTGTCTACCTGCATATCATCGAACTCGCCCGGCACGGAGAAGTGGCGCCGGAAGACGCGGACGCGGCTATCATGGTACATTCCGGGTACGGAAGAGACCGTGATGGGTACTGGCATGACTATACCTCCTGGCCGGTATATCAGGGGTGATGCGCGCCGAGATAAGCAACAATGAAGTAGAGCGCGACGAGTACGAGGCAGACCAGGAGGAATATGCCATAACAGGTGATATTCCAGGCGCGGCGCGTGTTCAATGCCTGCCACAACTGCTCGCTCATATCCGGGGGATCGAGTTCCAGGCCGGGGATCATCTCCTGGAGCAGCGGCAGCATAGCGCGGAAGCCGCGCACGTTGCTCATGCCTTCGGCGAGAATGATCGTGGTATCGTCGTCGAAGTCCGCCATCAGGACCAGTTTGGACGGGTTGGGATCGCCGGGCACCAGCGTCAGGCGCTTGATCGCGTCAAGCTGGACGTGCAATGCCTGGTCCTCCTGTCCTGTCACTACCAGTTCGTCATGATAGAGCCGCAGTTCTTTCCCTATGCCAAAACGTACAATACTGATCGGCTCCTTGTTAACTGTGTCGTTCTCGTTCATACCTGCTGTTCCATCGAGTTTTGCCAGAGGACCTGTGCCGATTAGATTGTACAGCATCGCGCAAAGGGCGTCGAGAGCATGACTAAAATAGCCCGGTTTGCCCGTTTCGCTTGACAGATGCTGCATAGAGACATTACAATGTTTGACAGGTAGAGTAGCCTATATTTAAGGATCATTATGACTCAGGTCGGTCTGCTTGAGGATAACACACGTATCGCGCACCTGTGTGCGACGATGCTGCAATACGCTGGTTATCAGGTCACGATATACGAACATCCGCGTGCGTGTTTGAATGCGCTGCTGCCTCCATCGACGGTCTATAAGCCGTCGGAGTATTGCTGGCAAGCACAACGGCCCTTACCAGTTGATGTGCTTGTGCTTGACCTTCATCTGCCGGATATCGGTGGCATGGAGGTGTTACGCTTGTTGTGTTCTCATCCACAAACGGCATCCCTGCCCTTGATTTTCTGCACGGCTGCTGCCCCTGCCGAAATCGCTTATGCGCTGCACGTTGCTCCGCATGCCACTCTGATCGAGAAACCCTTCACTTTCAATGAGCTTACAGCGGCGATTGCCAATGCGCTGAAAGCCCCCGTCGGATGAAGCATCACTGGAGTTTCAGTTCGCCGAGCCTGACGTTGACGGTCATTTGTTGATTGCCGCGATAGATATGCACCGGCACAGTATCGCCCGGCTTATGCTGGAGCAGAGCGTCACCGAGCGTTGACACGTCGTTCACCGCCACATTACCGATGCCCACAATCACATCGCCTGGCTTTAACCCTGCCTGGGCGGCAGGCCCATTCGCATCGACATCCACGATAAGGACGCCATGATCCACGGCCAGCCTGTTCTGCTCGGCCAGCACCGGATCAACATCGGTAACGGAGACGCCCAGAGCGGCCCGGCCCGTATTGGTTACTTTGCCCGATTGAATGATCTGTGGCACGATGAACTTCACGCGGTTCACGGGCACGGCGAAGCCCACGCCGTTCGCCGGCGTCTTGAACTCGGGATCGATGGCCGCCGAGGTTGGAATGCCCACGAGGTCGCCTTGAAGATCGACCAGCGCCCCGCCGCTGTTGCCGGGGTTGATGGGGGCATCGGTTTGAATGGCATCAGGGATGTTTGAGACCGTGCGCCCCAGGGCGCTGACAATCCCGTTGGTCACGGTCTGGGTGATGCCCAGCGGGTTGCCGACGGCCATTACCTCCTGCCCTACCGCGAGCTTCGAGGAGTCACCCAGCGTAGCGACAACCAGGCTCTGCCCGGAAGGATTTACTTTTAGTACAGCCAGGTCATCCAGGGGATCGGTGCCGACGATCTGGGCAGGAAGCGTTTTACCATTAAAGAACAGGATCTGCACAGCCTGTGCCTTATCGATCACATGGTTGTTGGTGACAATGTAGCCACGCCGGTCGATGATGACGCCCGAACCGAGACCACCTCCCTGCTGCGTCTGCACGTTGACCTGGACCACGCTTGGCCGGATCTTGTTGGCGACGGCCTCGCGCACCTGGTCCAGATTGCTCCCGCCAACCGCCGGGACTGGTATTCCGGTGTTGGGGCTGCTGGCCGCCGTTCCCGGCTGTGTATTGCCGCCAAGCTGGCAGCCAGCGAATAATCCCATACAAAATACTGCGACGAATGCCAGCGTCGTGATTACGCTGGTGGGCAGGCCGCGCCTGAGGTTTCGCGGAGGCCGCCTTGCCTCACTGCCATAACGATGAGATGTTGCCGGGTCGTTGTGCTCGCTGTTTTGCATGCTTCTGCTCCTTTTTGCGGTTCACAACCATGAAAATCGTTGTCTGTACGCACAAAACTTCTCTGTAGAGTTTAAATAGCGAATCTGTACTTCTTCTATTATAAACAGAATATAATGATGAAAGGAATGCCTCACAGAAATAGAAGAGCTAAACACACAAAGGCAAAACCTTTGTGTGTTTAGCTCTTCTATTTCTGTCATTTATGATTGCAGAGGAAGCGTAAACCAGAAGGTCGATCCCTCCCCCGGCGCACTATCCAGGCCAACACTGCCGCGATGCAGTTCAATAATCATGCGGCAGATGTAGAGACCCAGGCCCAGACCGGCTCCGAAGCCGTACTGACTTTCCACGCCGCTGACCCGGTAGAAGCGTTCCCAGATACGCGGGTGCTCTTCGGGAGGCAGCCCCGGCCCCCGGTCACGCACAGAGAGGCGGGCCATCTCCCCTTCCCGTGCCAGATATACCTCTACCGGATGCTCCGAGGGCGAGTATTTGAGCGCGTTGGTGATAAAGTTATGCGTTACCTGCCCGATGCGGTCCGCATCCGCTATCAGCGGCAGAGCCTCCCCGGTGAGCAGGTGCAGAAGGATGCGGCGATCAGGATAGGACTGTTGCAGATCTTCGACGGCGGCGCGCACAACATCGACCAGGTTGCAGGGCTGTGTGTTCAGTTCCAGCCGGTTCGCGCGAATACGCGAGGCGTCGAGCAGGTCTCCGATCATGCGCTCCTGCACCTGTGTGCGCATGACCGAGGAGATCAGCGGCTGCCGAACGCGCTCCGCCAGTTCCGCAAGCCCCTGAACATTCGCCTGTCGCTCCAGCTTATCCAGGCGGCGCAGGGCAAGTTGTGTGCTGGCCTTGATGGTGGTGAGCGGCGTTCTCAATTCGTGGCTGGCGATGCTCAGGAAGGCGTCGAAGCGTCGGTTCGCCTCTTGCAGGGCCAGTTCGTTCGCGTGCGCCTCGGCCCACTCTTTGAGCAGGCGTACACGCTCAAGCACCTGTGCAGTCATCATGGCGATAGCCTTTGCCAGCGCGATCTCCTGAGGCGTGTAAGGTGTTGGATCGGCGATTTTAGCAAGGCTGAATACGCCGACCAGTTGCTTGCCAACCAGCATTGGCGCTATCAGCAGGTGTGCCGCGCCGAAGGTCGAGCGCGCGGCAAATGGTTCACGACTGAGATCGCGCAGCACAACCTCATCGTGATGAAGGAGAGCGATAGCATCGGCGTCGAGATAATCGGCGAGCGTGGATTGCTCAATTTCCGCGCGGAAACGTGCCTCGTTCTCCGGGGTGAAGCCAATCGCGCCGACAAAATGCAGTTTGTCGTTAGTCGGATCAAGAGAAATAATGCCCACCGTCTGGTTCTCAATAACGCGGGAGATCGCCTCCGAGAGCTTCTGCCCGATAGCGGTCAGGGCCAGCGACGAGATGCTATCTGCCGCCGATGTTGCGTCGAGATATTCGGGTACGATGGCTAGCGTTTCCACCAGCGCCAGCAGCGAATCGAGCGTGTGCTGGATGCGGCGCTCGCGCTGCCGGTGTACGCTGACATCGCGGAAGACGCATACGCCGCCGGCGATCCCCCCATAGCGGTCCTCCACCGGCGCTCCGGAAACGCTCAGATGATGTTCCTGCCCCGATGGGGTGCGTATAATCAGGTCGTCGGTCTGCGCGCCCGCTAGCACTTCTCCACGCACGATACGGCAGATAGGTCGGCTTCCCTCGGGGACAGGGCGCCACTGCCCATCGTATATCTCATAAGCCTGAAAGAGTTCTCGTGATGTCTTGCCGATACATTCGTCCTCGGAAGTTAGTTCAAAGAGTTGCAGAGCCGCCTGGTTGATGTGGAGAATCCTTTTGTCGAGATCGTGGACGAGGACCGCATCACGCATCGACGCAAAGATGGCCTTGAAACGCGTCACGGCTGCCATAGCCTCTTCTCGCGCCAGCTGTTCGGCGGCCCTGGCCTCCCGTTCGTTGTTCAAAAGGCGCTCGCGCTCCGCTTCAGCCTGGATGTGCTGCGTAATATCTTCGACCACCGAGAGGAGGCCCAGCACTTCGCCGGTGGGGGCGCGCAGCGCTGAGGTCGTGACTCTAATCCAGAATGGCTTCCCATCTTTGCGGGTGCCTCCACGTTCGATAGTGGAGGTTATCGTACCCTCGATGAGTAGCCGATGCAGCGAGGTATCGATGATCTTATGCACGCCTGCATAGGCCAGATCCCAGATCGTCATCTTCAGCAACTCCTCCTGCGTATAGCCAACGATGGCACAGAATTGCTCGTTCACTTGCAGGAAACGCCCCTCCAGCGATAGATAGGAGATGCCAATCGGGGCCTGCTGTACAATCAAGTCAGACAACAGGAAGCGCTGATCGATACTCGATGTTTCCAAACTCTGCTTCTCCCTCTTCAATGCAAAATCTCTCTCCCCGCTCTGCTGCTATCAAGTTGTCTACAGGGGGGCCTATGTTAAAATTCGACTTCTTATACTGTACAATGCATACATGATACATGTCAAGAAAATATGAAAATAAATAAAGCAAGTTGCCCGTTTTATCAATTCCATATGGAATGGTGAAAATAGATTATATAATGAAATTGGGACCGGTCAGGAGCTTGATTGTTTTGCGGCAATACTGGCCCATAGGTCCTGACCGGCCATCGACATTGCTTGCTTTCTTCAAGTACTGTTCAGTCTCTTCATCCGCTGGTTCTCCGCCGTCGTGACGCGGAGAATGTGATGGGGTGAGTGAGCGTGGGCGGGTTGCGCTGAATAACTATCACATACTTCCTTGAAGTCATACATAGCTGCGTTCCAAATTTTCCAGGGTATAATGTAGCTGCGTCTCTATTTAAGAGAATGGCCCGACGTTCCCGAATTAAGGACCGTCGGCGGAATACTATGTAGACGTAATGGAGGAGTCAATGCGAGGACGCAGCTCCGGCAAAGTCAAAGAGAGGATTTTATGGGGACTCTTCATCATCGTCGTTGAATTTCTGGTTAATTACGCTGCGCAAGTTCTGCCCGCGCTGCCCCGTTTCTTTCTCCAACCATTCTTCATCATCGCGGGTGTTATTATAATCACCTATATCGTCTTCGATGCTATGCGACAGGAGCAAGAGGAGAAGCATGCTGAGAAGCCGCAGCCGCTTTCTCCTCTCCCCAGGCCAAAGCGCGTACAGTCTGGTCGTCTAACTCCCAGACAGCTCGTGCAGCCTGGACATCCCTCCTCTGAGCATCCCGTGCTGCTCTGCTTTCTTCTGGATGTCTCCCATAGTATGAGAGAGCCGATCCTGGTACATGCCGATGAGGCGATCAGGCGTTGGGCGGATCTGCATGTGGTGATGGAGCATTTTATGGATCTGCTCGGCGCCTTTGTGGAGGATCCCGCGACGCAAAGAGGACTGCCCTTCTATTCACTGGTGGCCTATGGCTTTGGCTTCAAGGAGATTTCGCAGGCACTGGGTTTCAGCCTGGAAAAGAGAGGACCGGTGCGCGATCTGCTGGCTCATCCCTCGCTCCCCGCGCTGCCGTCTGCCTCTGACCTTTATGAGCAGCGCGAGGCATATCGCGAGCATCTGTTCTCGGCGCGCGAGTTCACGCTCGATCTCTTTGGCAGTTCGCCGATGCGGCGCGCGCTTGCTCGCATGCGTGACCGTATCAAAGAAGAGTGCGGGCGGCGTACCTTCACACATCCGATTCTCCTCACTATCGTCTCCGATGGCGTATCAGGTGATGGCGATCCGCTCGATATTGTCGCGGACCTCCAGAACAATCTGGGAGTGATGACCATCTGTTGCTATCTAGGGAAAGAGGACGTGCTGGCTCCCAGGCGGCTCTATGCCTCGGAAGAGGCGAGCTGGCCCGAAGGGGCGAAGCTGTTGTTTCGCTGTGCCTCCCCGCTCAACCAGGATTCCTACCTCGCGCGAGCGATGTTCAACTACCTCGCCAGAACCGGCTGGCAGCCGCGCGAAGGCGAGCGTCTCTTGACGCAGATCAACCAGACCGAGGCACTTGATAGCTTCCTCAAAATCCTCCTGAGTGGTCTTTCTGAGGAAGAGAAGACGGAGTAAGACCATGCCTGCCCAACAGGAACCGGCCCCACGCCGCAATTGCGCGCCGCCCGCAGGACTGCTCCTGGGCATAGCGCTTGATCTTTCGGGGTCGATGCGCGTCACTGTCATGAACAGGAATGGCCTGGCAAGGACCAGGATCGAGGATCTTTCAAAGACTTTCGTCCAGGCGGTGCAGGATATCGAGTTCGCTCTGGATAGAGCGCCTGATAAGCAGGTGCCGGTGCATATGTTTATGCTTGGCTTCGGTTTTGCTGCCGAAAAAGATTCGACGTGGCAGCATGCTATCGGTGACGTTTTCACAGCCCTGAAGACTTTTGATGAGCTGGCAGCGCACTATCATGATCTACAAGAGACACTCGAAAAACTGTGGTTAGCTGAACTGAGCGCGCTTCTGGAAAAGGATCGCGTCCGTGGCGATGCCGAAAAAGAGTTGATCGCCGCCGTCAGGCGGGAGCTTGAATGTCACGCGACGACGATAAGAAAGCCCTGGTATGCCTTCCTTTTGCGCCCCGCGCAGGCTGTGAAGCGTGGCTGTCTTATAGCCAGGCGTGGGATCAATAAACGCAAAAAGGCGCTCCATACATGGGCAGTCGCGAAAGGAAAAGCTGCAATCCTGTTGATCTCAGTGCTCTGCGCCTTCCTGGACTGTACATGCCGGGCTTTGCGCGTCCTGGCCGCACTGATGCTATCCCTCACGTACTGGATGGAAGGCTTCACGGAACGCCTGCGGGACCGGATGATACGCACTATAGAAGCGCAGGCCGATCAGGTCGTGACCATGACCAGGGACACCTACGATGACCACCGCGAGGAGATTGTCTCCGTTATTCGAGCGGGTATAAAGAGTTTCATAGATCGGCAGGCGTTTAAATACATCCGCCTCTATGATCGATTTGCCGGCCTCAATAACAACACCGAATATTCACTGGAGCAAGTGCGGAAAGCTTTTGAGAGGGATAGGAAAGCGCTCAGAGCTACCTACAAGGAGGTCTCCCGGCAGATCGGCCATATCATAGAAGCCGATGTCGGCGCAGTCTGGAATAAGAGCGAGTCGACGCATTTCCTCAAAAAAGCGGCGCACCTGCTTCAGATCGAACCCGATTATGCATTACTGCGGGAGAAAACGGAGCAATGTGTACGCCAGGTTATCTGGGAGCAGATCAGATATAAGGTCAATGAGGAGGCGGAAGAGCTTGCCAGACAACGATTCACCAGGGCCGCACTTATTACAGGTGTTCAACGTATAAAGGATGATGAAACCTTACTCTCACTGCGTGAAGTATATGAGCTGCTCAAACGGCAGAACGCAGGCGCCAGGAGGATGTTACTGGACGCGCTGCCTATTTTTGGCGAAAGCCCGCTGGGGCACGCTCTTGCCCAGACCTATCTTCGCCTGAACCGCGAGATACAGAGCGCAAAGGAGCGTGGTCAGGAGCTGCATCCCGTACTCATCCTTATCTCGGATGGCATAGCTACCGATGAAGATGAAGTCAATATCCTGGACCTGGCCGCAGCGATTAAGAAGGCTGGCCTTCCTATCATCTGCTGTCTTGTCATGGATGGGAATGTGGGGCGCCCCAGGATTTTGCGGAATCAGGCTGGATGGCGGCGCTCGATGGTCATCTACAGCCTGGTCTGCATCGCATGGATGTGCTGGATCTCTATAGTGAAGCTGCTGGAAGCCGGAAAATCGCTGCTTATGGCTGTGAAAAAGCGGCTGCGCATGGGCTATCTCGTATTCGCCCTCTCCGCGCTGGCCGGCGCCATATTCACGACCTCCGGCAATAGTTGGCAAACGCTGCATATTCATGTTTCGCCATCCTGGGCAAGGCATGCATGGGCCTCCCTCAACGCGCGACTCAGGCGAGTACATATCCGCTGCGCCCCGGCGCCGCTCGCGCGCAGGGGTCTGACGGCTGGCAAGAGTCTCAAGGCGGATCTCGCACTGCGCTTCTCCCAATCTGCGGCCGGCCAGCGCCTCGCGGCGGCCCAACTGCTGTACGCACTCGCTTCCTCTGTTGATGACGCGCCCGATCTCAGGAAGCGCCTTGAGGGCGGCTTTCGCATTGAGGAGCATGCAAAGCTACTGATACAGATCAATCACACACGCTACCTGCGCGATTTTATCGATGCTGTGCTCTCCCCCATTGAAAAGGAGCGCTAATCCCTCCTTCTCCTACCTAAGAGTATGCCTGATACCCGGCATTCTCGCCCTCGCGGTCCGGGCAGTCGCGCGGCGGAGCCGTGAAATGAATGTATAATGTCGCGGTGGGGCCTGCGTGTGCAGCACGCAGGCCCCACCGCGACATTATTATATCGAAGGCGAGCGCCGCAGGCGCAAGCATCGCTCCCGCCCCTTGATGTACAATAAAGGTTGGTAGATTTTGCACAAGGCAGGAGAGTATTAACGTGGGTACCACTACAGACACATTAGGACATTATATTGCCGGGAAGTGGATGATCCCTCGCGATGAGCAGTGGCGTCCCGACCTGAATCCGTCGGATACCTCGCACGTTCTCGCGCAGGTTCCGCAGGGGCAGCCGGAGGTGGTAGATCGCGCCGTCGATGCCGCCCACAGTGCGTTTCCCGCGTGGAAGGCGCTGGTCGGGCCGGATAAGGCGGAATTGCTGCATAAAGCCGCGAATCTGCTGGCGCAGCGGCGTCAGGACCTGGGCGCCGTCGTCGCGCTGGAGGTTGGCAAGCCCATAGGCGAGGCGCTGGCGGAGGTCGATAGGGGCGTGGCTATCCTGCGTTACTACGCGGAAGAGGCCGTACACCCCAACGGACAGGTCATCCCCGCGCAAACAGCGGGCAGCCTGCAATTCTCGCTGCGCCAGCCGTTGGGGCCTGTCGCGGTGATCTCGCCCTGGAATTTCCCGGTAGCCATTCCGCTCTGGAAGATGGCCCCGGCGCTGGCCTATGGCAACACCATTATCTGGAAGCCGGCGGAGACGGCTTCCCTGACCGCGAGCCGGCTGGCGCAGGTCTTCGCCGACGCGGGCCTGCCCCCGGGCGTGCTGAACCTCATACTGGGCAGAGGTTCTACCATTGGCAACGCCCTGACCAGCCACACGGGCTTGCGTGCCATCACTTTTACCGGCTCGAACGATGTCGGCATGGGCATCGCGCAGAATGCCGCGCGCAACAATATCAAGTATCAGCTTGAGATGGGCGGGAAAAATGCCGCCATCGTGCTCGCCGATGCGGATCTGAACCAGGCGGCAAAGCTGATCGCCTCTGGCGCGATGCGCTACGCGGGCCAGAAATGTACCGCTACCAGTCGCGCGGTTGTGCTCGCCGGCGTAACGGATCGCTTTGTGGACCGGCTGACCTCCGAGATCCGCGCTCTGCCGGTGGCGCCGGCCAGCGATCCGAAGAGCGCCGTTGGCCCGCTGATCGCCCAGGATGCTCTGGAGAAGGTCAGTGCGTATGCCGAGATGGGGGCGAAGTCGGGCCAGGTCGTGCTCGGCGGCAGGCGTCCCGAAAGCGAGCCGCTCAACAGGGGCTACTTCTTCGAGCCGACGGTGATTATCAATGTCGCGCCCGACGCACGCGTAGCTCAGGAAGAGATCTTCGGACCGGTGCTCGTACTGCACCAGGCGCGCAGCATCGAGGAAGCAATTGATATCGCGAATAGCACGAAGTACGGCCTGAGCGTTTCGCTCTTTACGCGTGATATCAACGCCATGCTCGAATACATTCCTGCCATCGAATGTGGTATGGTGCGCGTGAATGGCGATACCACCGGCGTTGATCCGCATGCTCCCTTTGGCGGCATGCGCTCCTCCAGTTCGCATTCGCGCGAGCAGGGACCGGCAGCCATTGAGTTCTTTACCGAGACGAAGACGGTGCAGATCAACCCCGCCCGTGGATAAAATCCCACGGGCGGCCCGTCGCGCGGTTCTGCCGCGCCAGAGAGAGGATTTGTTTGATGGAACCATGCGCTGCGCGCATTTTTCCATCAAACAAATCCTCAAAGCGAGCGCCGCAGGCGCGAGCACGCGAAAGGACTGGGAAAGAGACACACCAATTATGAAAGGAAGCGAAAAATAAATGGAGGCGACGCGACGCTTTCTTGCCTCGATGGGGCTGCCTTCCGGCGACGCCCACGATCTACCGACCAGCGCCAAACGTTTTCCCGATGGCGCGCAGTATCGCATCGAGATACCGAGCACCGAGGGGCCGGCTGCTCTGGCCGCGCTTTTTGAAGCGGCCGACAGGCTGGGCGTGACCATCCATCGCGTGTCGCAGGGAAGCGGGGTGATGATGCTGACCGACGATGAGATCCGCGCGATGGCGCGCCTGGCCGCCGCGCGCAAGGTCGAAGTCAGCCTCTTCGCGCGCCCCAACGCATCCTGGGATGCGAGCGCGATGGCCCTCTCCAGCGCCGGCAGGGCTGTGGGGCCGCGTTTGCGCGGTCAGGATCAACTCGTCCATTGCCTGGAAGATGTCAAACGTGCGGCGGCGCTCGGCATGCGCAGCGTTCTGCTGGCCGATGAGGGCGCGCTGTGGGTTGCCGGCGAGATGCGCCAGCAGGGCGAGCTTCCCGTTGACCTGCAATTCAAAATCAGTGTCATGATGTCTTCCGCGAATCCAGCAGCGATCCGCCTGATGGAGCGCCTGGGCGCCAATACCTTCAACATTCCGACGGATCTCACGCTGGCACAGATCGCGGCCATTCGCCAGGCCGTCGATATTCCTCTGGATATTTACGTTGAGGCTCCTGACGACCTGGGCGGCTTTGTGCGCCTCTACGAGATCCCTGAGATCGTGCGAGTGGCCGCGCCCGTCTACATCAAGTTCGGCCTGCGCAACGCTCCCAATATTTATCCCGTCGGGGAGCACATCGCGAGTGTAGCAGTTGCGCTCTCGCGTGAGCGCGTGCATCGCGCCAGGCTTGGCCTTGATATCTTACAGCGCTACTATCCCGAAGCAACTACCTCGGAACCGGGAGCGGCGGGACTGGCGTTACCGGTTGTGGAATAGCAAAGAAAGCAGGTGCGCTCGAATGTCAGAGACTTTACACGGCACGCCCGCCGCCGGCGGGGTAGCAATAGGAAATTGCCTGCTCTACGATCCCGCGCCGCCGGGCATCCCGGATGAGAGCATCGTGCCCGAAGCCGCTGCCGCCGAGCGTGAGCGCCTGGACCGGGCGGTGCAGGCCGCGAAAGTGGATATCGAGCGTATACATGACCAGGTGCAGGAGCGGCTCGGCAAGGAGGAGGCGGCTATTTTCGAAGCTCACCTCCTGATCCTGGAGGATGAGGAGCTGCTGGGCGGCGCCTACCGGCGCATCGAAGAGGAACACATGAATGCCGAGCGCGCGTTATGGGAGGCGGCGGAGGAATTCGCGCAGATCCTCGCCGGGCTGAGCGATAGCTATTTTCAGGCGCGTGCCACCGATATTTACGATATTCGCGCGCGCGTCATCAATCACTTGCAGGGCCGCACCATGCCAGAATTGCGCCACCTGAGCGCGCCGGTGATTATCGCTGCGCGCGACCTGCTTCCCTCCGATACGGCGGGCCTCGAACCTCGCTTTGTGCTCGGCATCGCCACCGAGCAAGGGGGACCAACCTCGCATACGGCCATTCTGGCGCGCCAGCTGGGCATCCCCGCCGTCGTTGGTGTTGGGGGACTCTTCGCGGCACTACAAGCGAGCGGGCAGGATGGCGTCAGCGTGGCTCTCGATGGCGGCAGCGGCGCCGTGGTGATCGATCCCGACGCGGCCACGCTTGCCAGCTATAAGTCGGCCCAGGAGCAGTATCGCCGGCGACAGCAGCAGCTCCAATCTCTGCGCACGCAGACGGCGACCACGCCCGATGGCGTGACCATCGAGGTCGCGGCGAACATCGGCCGCTCCCAGGATGCGCTCCCGGCGTTAGAGGCCGGCGCGGGCGGCGTCGGGCTGTTCCGCACGGAATTCCTCTTTCTGGACCGCACGAGCGCGCCGGACGAAGAGGAGCAGTTGGAGGCATATAACGCGGTGCTGAAAGCGTTCGCCGGCAAGACGGTGATTGTGCGCACGCTGGATATCGGCGGCGATAAGAGCATTCCCTACCTGGATCTGCCCCGTGAGAACAATCCGTTCCTGGGGCTGCGCGGTATTCGCCTCTGCCTGGATGAGCAATATCAGCCGCTCTTTCGCACGCAGGTTCGCGCCCTGTTGAGAGCGGCGGAGGACAGTGCGGCCTCGCTCTGGATCATGTTTCCCATGATCTGCGACCTGCGCGAACTGCGCCAGGCAAAGGCGTTCGTGGCCGAGACGGAGGCGATGCTGCTCAAAGAGGGTGGGCTGCGGGCGCCAGTGCTGGCGCAGGTGCGCCAGGGTATCATGGTTGAGACGCCGGCGGCGGCGCTGCTCGTGGATGTGCTGGCGAGCGAGGCCGATTTTTTCAGTATTGGCACCAATGACCTCGCGCAGTATACGCTCGCCGCTGACCGCATGAACGCAAGTCTTACAGAGTTGCACCGGCCCTTCCATCCCGCCGTGATGCGCTCGATTGCGCATATCATCACCACGGCCCGCGCTCAACAGCGCTGGGTGGGGATGTGCGGCGAGATGGCCGGCGATTCGCGTGCCAGCGCCTTCCTGCTGGGCCTGGGCATCAACGAATTGAGCATGGAAGCAGGCTCGCTCAACGCCGTCAAGCAGGTCATTCGTCAGACAACCATAGAGCAGGCGCGCGCCCTTGCGGAACGCGTGCTCAAAGCCGAAACGGCGGAGGAGGTAGAAGCCGTACTCGCCGGGGTTCCCCGCACGTAGCTTAAAAAGAATATCGATTATCAGAGGAATACTTGCTCTCTGACCCCCACCTGATGAGCAAGGCCGGTATCGCTACATCCCGGATGCCTCCATCCGGTACGATACCTATCGCGGCCATCTTGCCAGAGTGTTAGCAACCTGGAGTCCACCATCGCTCACTCCCGGTCTGAGAAAAGCATTCTTGAAAATGTGGGAGGAGGAGCAGCGCTATGGCGGATTTTGGGATATCTGGTATGCTCAGGAAGCCATGCTCTACGCATCAGGGAGACGAGGGGATTTCTCCGTCCTGGAGGGAATCGAGCTTCCAGCAGAGAGGAAGCGGCTCGCTATGGACTTTCTGGCGTTGGGGCATGTGCGAGCGGATGAACGGTTCGCTGATCTTGTAATGGATATGATATCGAACAAGGGGAGATTACAAAAAGAGGTAGCTCTCGTCTTAATTGAGCGCTTTGCCCTCTCTGAGCAGGAGGCAATCGAGCATGTGAAACTGTTTGGCAGCGACTATTCCGCACGCAGAACTCCTGATGGAGCGATTTTATTGTGAGGATAAGCCGGAGATAGAGGCTATGCTCGGTGAGAAATAGAACAACCGATAAGGGCGCGGCGGGCCTGCTCGCGCTAGCGCGCTCGCTGCGCCCCTACAGTGGTCTCATGCTTCTCACTCTGGCTCGGCGAAATTGTGCTCCACTAATCCGACCAGCGCGGCGACGGCCTCCTGCTCATCCTCTCCATCGGCGGCTATGGCGATCTCGGCATCTCTGCCAACGGCCAGCGAGAGCAGCATGACCATGCTTTTCGCGTTGGCCGTTTTCCCTTTGCTGCTGATGGTAATGTTACTCTTGAACTTTTTGGCGAGCCTGACGAACTGAGCTGCTGGCCGGGCGTGAAGGCCGACCTCGTGGCGCACGACCACCGTTGCCTGCTGCATGCGATGTCTCCTTAAAACAGTGTGAAATGGAAGGTTGATAATACCATACCTCCCCGGATCCATAGTTGTAAAGGCTGCGGTTTCCTCCTAGTGAGGCGTCTCTGGCTTCAGGGCCTTCTGCCCATAGTTTTGCCGCCAGAGATGATGGAGCTTATCGACCTCATCGGGGGGCAGCATGGTGGGTGTGCCAATCTGTCTGGCGATAGCGTAGATTTTCGCGCTATCTTCGAGGGCGTGCGCGATGGAGTAAGTCAGCGCCAGGGTGGGGCCGACGACCATCGCGCCGTGATTGCCCCAGATGACGGCGGCTCGCTCACCAAGCGTACTGGCGATCAGTTCAGCGAATTCGGGCGTGCCCGACATCTGGTAAGGCGCGATGGGCACCTCTTTGCCCAGGCAGGAGGCCGATTCGGCCAGGATCGTTGTGATCGGCTCGTAGACGACGCCGAGGGCGCTGGCATAGAACGAGTGCGTATGCATTACACAGTTGATGTCGTGGCGCCGGCGCAGGATCAGCGTATGCAGAGGTGTCTCAACGGAGGGGCGCCACCTGCCCTCAACGACCTTACCATGCTCATCGACGACAACGATATCCTCTGCGGTGAGCAGTTCGTAGTCAGCGCCGCTGGGTGTGATGCATACAAGCTGGCTATCGGGATCGCGAGCGCTCAGGTTGCCCTGTGTGGCGCGAACAAGCTGGCTGTCGTACATCTTTTTAGCGTAGCGCGCTACTTCTGTGCGTAATTCATGTAATAGCATGCGGACTTCTCCCTTCGTTTGCTCTCGCTTCCTCGCGCCTACGGCGCTCGCCGAATCCAGGCTGTTGTGAGCGAAAAATGCGCGAAGCGCATTTTTCGCTCACAACAGCCTGGATTCATGGCGCGGCGAGGCCGCACGAACGCCTGGCACAAGAGGGGGCGCAGATTCCAAATCCCCTCATTGAGAGGATCTCCATTGTTGAGGGTTGTTATAGTAAAGCATATCACGCGGGCGCTCAATCTGCCCGCTTGACGTTCGGCGCCATTCGATGATACGGTGATAATGATGTAATACCCATAATTCGGCAATACCGGAATGGTGTAGGGGCGCGGCGCCGGCCGGGTGGGGCAATGGAGTGGTGGGGCCGATGCGCAAGCCCGCTGAAGCCTGCCGAAACCGAATGAAGGATTGGGGGGTAAGGTCAGTGTCCAGAGAGCAGAGCGCGTCGGCGCGCGTGGTGGCGGTTGTGCTGGGGGCCGGGCAGGGAACGCGCATGGGGCAGCCAGTCAACAAGATATTCTTGCCAATCGCCGGCAAGCCGGTAATACGCTATGCCCTGGAGACCTTCGAGCGCTGCCCGCAGGTTGATGAAATCCTGCTCGTCGCGGCAGCCGGCGAAGAGGAGCAGCTTGCGGATCTGGCGCGGGCTACGCAGTGCCGCAAAGTGCGCGGCGTCATACGTGGGGGCGCGACTCGTCACGCCTCCGAGCAGTGCGCCCTGGATGCGCTGCGCTCCCGCATTGAGAGCGGCGAAATCGAAATCATCCTCATCCACGATGGCGCCCGCCCCTTTATCTCCGTAGCGAAGGTCCAGCAACTCATCGAACGGGCGCGAGCCGTGGGCGGCGCTATCCTCGCGGAGCCGCTGCACGAGGAGGAACTGGTTGTGCAGGTAGACGCGCAGCAGAGCATCCAGCGCAGCTTCGCGCGAGAGCAGATCTGGAAGGCGCAGACGCCGCAGGTCTTTCAGGCGCCGCTGCTGCTCAGGGCCTACGACCAGGCGAGGCGCGACCAGTTTTCCGGCACCGACACTGCCGCCTCGCTGGAGCGCATCGGCTGTCCAGTTGCCATCGTCGCGAGCGATGCCAGCAATCTGAAAATTACCACTGCCCATGACCTCTTGCTCGCCGAGAAGCTGATCCATTACCGGAAGTAACCTGGAAGAGCATGCAAGCATCCGATCCTTCGCTGCACTCAGGATGACATAGGGCAGCGCTCTGCCATAACCCCTGCTCCACTCTATTTTTATTGGCAAATATACCGAATTTAAAGATATGGGATATATTCGGCCCGCAAATGCCTTGCGTCAGGGCCGCCCCGGTATTATACTCTTTTTGTCGACGGAAGCTTCTACCGTGCCCTGTTATCATGCAAATGGGGTCCGGTTACTATACTGTTGTGATGAGGGGGGCGACTATGGCCCGTCGCTTTCATCCGCGCAGCTCTCCTATGGAATCTCTGCGCCTTTTTCTAGGCTCTATACCCTGGAAACTATTGCTATTGTTGCCTGTTATTATCCTTGTCGCTATTCCTGCTTTTGAATATGGGACGCATATTGGCAATAAAATACTGCCATCGGCGACAAACTTTTTCTATGAACTATCGAATCCAGCTCTGCTATCGCCCACGCCCACGCCGCTGCCGCCATTTCCTACCGCGCTGCCGCAGGTAGGGCCGCTGCTCTATACCGTTCAGGAGGCGGATTCGTGCGACGAGATCCTGACCGTGCAGATGCGCATGGCCGATGCCAGCCAGATCTTTAGTGATGCGAATCCTAAAACAGTCAAGGCGCTCAACGCGGCCGTGGGACAGAACTGCGGCGATCTCCAGCCTGGAGAAGTCATGAGACTGTGGCCGCAGTATCCCCTGGTAGCGCTGGGCGGTGTCGTGCTCAAGATATCGGCTACTTCGCCGCAGCAGGTCTTGCCCACGCCCCTGATTAATGTGCCGCAGCAGCCGCATTTCATTGATTGCTCCGGCGGCTGCCTGCTCACGGTACGGGTGACGCCGGAGGTGCAGGTAAAACTGCGCGTGGAGACGACGCTATCGATCCAGGTCGGCTCCTGGGTCTGGGTGCAGGCAATGATGGCGCGCAGCACTATCAAGGGCTTCGGTAACTATCCCTATGCCGATCCTGCGGCTTCGCTCGATGGCATGACCCTGCCGGTCTGTGATTTTCAGGTAGACAATACGCACGATGATAACTCGCTCTCCTGCGATCAGCTCACGCCCAACACCATCGACGACGATGGCGGCGCCTGGCTCCTGGGCGTAACGGGGCCGAGCGGCCTGGGCCACTGGCGCTACCCGCTGCACCTGCCCTCCGGGACGCGCGTAATGCTCTGGCTGACCAGCGTCAACGGCAACTTGAAGTTCGAGCGCGGCAACCCCGTCTACCGCTACGATGAGGAATCACATTTGTATGTAAAGGTGTAAGAGCGTTCTTTCTCTCCAGAATGTGTCTGATTCCGGGCCTCATCGCCCTCACTTACCGAGCGCCCGCGCGGCGCAGTCGCGCCAGGAATGGATAGGGTTTGGTGAAAATGCGCGCAGCGCATTTTCACCAAACCCTATCCCGGAATGCGAACGCCGCAGGCGTGAGCAAGCGATTGTGCCCGGGGATCAAACACACTCTTAGCGAGAAAAGATACCCGGGCCGTTTCATGTTATAATAGGGCAACACCGGTTTGGTTGGCTTGTGTGCTTCCACTGGCAGGAGAAACGAAATGGCAGGTCTGGAGGGAAGAAGGCTCGAACGCTATGAACTGCAACAGTTCATCGGTAGAGGGGGGATGGCCGATGTCTATATGGGCTATGATCCTCGCTTTGAGCGCACCGTCGCGATCAAAGTATTCACGCGCGAGGATGAAGATCTATTGCGGCGCTTCATCCGCGAAGCGCAGCTCATGGCGCGGCTGAGCAACCCGCATCTCATGCCCATCTATGATGCCGGCGAGAGCTGGCTGGATGGCATGAGACGCTACTTCATTGTAATGCCCTATATGGAGGGCGGTACGCTGCGCTCTCTTATACGTCGCGCGCCTCTCCCGCTGCCCCGGGCGTGCCGCTATCTGCGCGATATCGCCAGCGCCCTCGACTACATTCATACGCAGGGTATTATTCATCGCGATATCAAATCCTCGAATGTCCTGCTCGATGCCGAGGGGCGCTGCTACCTCTCGGATTTTGGCATTGCCCGCACGGAGACCGATGCCACGCAGGCGACCAGCACCGGCAATGTGCTGGGGACCGTCGACTATGTAGCCCCCGAGTTGTTTGAGCCGCATCGCCGGGCCGATGCCCGCAGCGATCTCTACTCGCTGGGCGTGCTGCTCTTCGAGATGGTGACGGCGCACCTTCCCTTTGTCGCCGATAGCCAGATCGCCGTGGTGGCGATGCACGCGACCAGGCAGCCGCCATCGCCGCGCAGCTTCGTGCCGGCGATCCCGCCGCAGGTCGAGCGCGTCATCCTGCGCGCGCTGGAAAAAAGACCGGAGCAGCGCTATGGAAGCGCGACAGAACTGGCGGAGGCGTTCTGTCGCGCCGTTGCTGGGGGCAATACCGTCGCGCAGACGACATCTCCCATCTGGAATCCGAATGAGGCGCCAACGCAACTGGCGCCACAGGGACCGCTCGTGCTGCCTCCGGCGCCCGTAGCCGCCCCGGTGAGGCAGGTTCCCCCCCTGCGCTCAACAGAGAATTATGGCCGTGTGCAGGCACAGTATCCGCAGCGCGTGCCGCCCGGATACCAGCCTCCGCCGCAAAGCCACCGCCCATCGCCAGAACAGAAGCGGGGCCGTATCGTGGCCGTGATAGCGTTGTTAACGCTGCTGGCCGTGATCGGTCCGATTGCCTTTGTGCTGCTCACTCATCCCGGCCAGGGACAGATCGCTCCGTCGCCCTCACCGTCCGCAACGGGAGCGCCCTCGGCTACCGCCACACTTTCGCCAACGGCAACACCGAATACAACAGCCACCGCGCAGGCGGCTGCGGCCACCGCTACGCAGCAGGCTCAGAATGCCACGGCGACGGCTGTGGTGGGCGTTACCGTCACGGCGCAGGCCCGGGCCAGCGCCACCGCCGGCGTTATCCAGACCGCTACTGCTGGTCAGCCAGCGTATGCCGATCCGCTGACCGATCCCAATAATCCCGCCACACAGGCCGCGCAGTGGGATCAGAACGATCATTGCGCGTTCAATAGCGATGGCTACCATGTAACGACAGGGTTGAGCGTGGTGGGCCAGGGCCAGTTGCAGGGCTGCCTTGAGGCTGGCAAGCAGTTTCAAAATGCCGCGATCACCGTAGATATGAATATTGTCAGCGGCCATACCGGGGGCGTCTTCTTCTGCGTCAGCCCGCAGCAGCTCGGCGCCTATGCCGGCTATCTTTTCGAGAGCGATAGCCAGGGCAACTACAAAATCTCGCGCTCCAACAATTTCAGCCTCGGCTCCGATAACGTGACGCTGGGCAGCGGGACGATCACCACTGGCTGGAAGGCGGGGAATAACGCGCAAAATACTATCCAGATCGTCATCAGCAACGGCAACCTGTCCTTCTATATCAACGGCTCCTTCCTGACTACCGTGCAGGATCACACCTTCCCGGCGGGCGACATCGCTTTCCTGGCGACGACCACGCCGAACAATCCGAACGCCACCATCATCTACTCAAATCTCAAGGTATTCGCTCTGCCATGAGGCTACTGCTCGCGTTCGCGCGGCGGCACGAGGCGGTGTTCGACGGCATAGGCAGCGGCCTCGCTGCGGCGCGCCAGGCCGAGCTTCTCAAGAATGTGGCTGACGTGGTTGCGCGCCGTCTTCTCGCTGACGTAGAGCGCTTCGGCGATCCGCTTGTTCGTATAGCCCCGCGCGACGAGGGCAAGCACTTCGCGCTCACGCTCGGTCAGCGCTTCGCCAGGTGCCTGAGTCGCTCCTGCTGCCAGCGTCGTCATGCGTGAGAGCGCCCGCGCGCTCGTGCCAGCATCGAGCAGCGATTGGCCGCTGGCAACGAGGCGCAGCGCTTTGAGCAGTTCCGTCCGGCTGACGTTCTTCAGGAGGTAGCCGCTGGCACCTGCCATGAGCGAGGCGAATACGGCGTCATCGTCGGTGAAGGAGGTAATCATCAGTACGGCGATATGCGGGTAGCGACTCTTGATCTCGCGGCACGCCTCGATGCCGCCCATCTTCTCCATGCGCACGTCCATCAGGATCACCTGCGGATCCAGCACGCTGATCTTTGCCAGCGCCTCGGCGCCATTGCTGGCCTCGCCGACCACGTTGATGTCTGGCTCTAGCTCGAAGGCGGCACGCATTCCCAGGCGCACGACCTCGTGATCGTCTACAACCATGAGCCGTATCTTAGGCATGGTAAATCTCCTCCTCAGGTTGGCATCCATACGCGAATTTGTACGCCGCCGGCGGGAGCCTGGCCGAGTTCAAAGCTGCCCCCATGCTCCTCGGCTCGCTCGCGCATGCCGCGCAGGCCATGCCCGGAATAGATGCGCTGGTCTTCTTGCCGGCCGCGTTGATCTGGCGGCAGCCCACGCCCGTTGTCGCGGATCGTGACCTCAATGCCGCCCGGCTGGTAGCGCAGGTGGATCTGGACCTCCGTCGCTGCGGCATGCTTGTAGGCGTTGGTCAGCGCCTCCTGCACGATGCGGAAGATAGCGGCGCCGGTGCGCGCCTGTCTGGTTGCGCCCCGCCGATCTTCGCCCGGCGGTTGTGCATTGTCCTCGACCTCCAGTCGCACCGGCAGGCCGCTGATCGCCTCAAATTCGCGCGCCTGCGTGGCAAGCATCTGCTCCAACGTCGTCGCGCCGCTCATGAGTGATAGGATGCAATTTCCTCTGGTCTCGCTTCTATATTGAATCTTGGGTTGTGGTCATGCCGCCAAACTATCGCCCGAATGTTGAAAAATTCGATTAAATCGCGCTTTTCCTGGTAGGTGGGTACATAGTTAGGATCGCTCAGATTCTCGCGTACCCGTTTACAAGTTTCATGAATTTCGGTTAACTTTTTGTCAACCTTTTTCCATTCCTCTTGCTGATTCTCGGTGTCTATAAGTTTGTCGTTCCATTCCTCCTCGCGTGTTGCCAGTTGGTTTAGCTCTGAGGTTAGAAAATCCTTAGTTCCTTGATCGAGTTTACCTTCTAGCATTAGGTCGCGCAACTGCGTTCTAAAAACTTGCTGCTGCTGCTGTATTTCCTGTATCTTCGCTTTAATCTCTGCTCGTTTCTTTTTAGTCGGGTCCTTCTTTCGTCGCTCTGCTACCCTCTGATCGACGAGTTCAGGATTTCTGATAAATTCGAGTGCCCTTGCCCATGCTGCTGCGTCCACTTCGCGGGCGTTTATCCAGCAACCTTTACAATAGACTTGTACGCCATAGCGGCCTGTACATCTGTAGCCAGGGAGATGATTCCTGTATTTCTTGTGGTCGCCATACATTACCCTACCACAATAACCGCAACGAACTAAACCGGCACGTAGCAAAAAGTTTTCAGGGTCATCTGCATGGCGTTTTGCTTCCGCACTGTTTCTCTTTAACCTGATCTGTACCTTCTCGTACAGTTCCATTGATATGATTGCAGGAATTTCAATAGTAACTTGTTCTGATGCATCGGTCTTTCGGCGTTGTGAATATCTTTTGCCTGACTTTCTTCCTGTCGTTGCAGTCTTGAACAAAGTTACTACTCCTGCGTATCCCTTGTCTTTTAACATAGCGTGTACTGAGCAGGGGTGCCATATTGCCTCCCACTTGGTTGTTTTTTTTCGCTGGATACCCTTTGCTACATATGGAGACGGTATACCCATCTGATTTAGAGTATCTGCAATCTTGACTATTGACATTCCACTTGCTGAGGACTCGAATATAAATTCGACGACCTTCGGTTCTGTCCATTCTGTACCGTTTGCGTCCGTAAGAATAACGTCATATTTTATTTTGAGTCCTATTCTTTTCCCCCTCTCATCAAGCACGTAGTCATACCCGTAGCGTCTGTGACCATTTCCTACAATCATAGGTGGAATTCCTTTTTCGGGGTCGCCTGTTGCTTTTGCTCGCTTGCCTCCCATCGTCCGATGTCGCATATTTTTAATTTCTTCCTCTGAGCCTTTACCTTTCAGATAACGTATGATTTCTCCCCACGATGAATCATCGTCCGAGTGGTCGTCTGGATCGGCAGACACGACACGTACACCCTCTTGCTTTAACTCCATGAGGTAAATCTCGCGTTCGATTCCCTTCCTGCCTAAACGGTCTAACATATCTAAAATGAGTATGTCATATTTCCGCTTTTTTGCCATATCAAGGGCTTCATCAAGGGCATCGCGCATTTCAAATTCTAAACCCGTGTACGAGTCTTTAATCGTATGTATTACCCTCAAATTAAGAGGATCAATCAATTTTTTAGTAATCTCTGCGTGTTGCCTGGGCCATCCGAACATTTTTTCTTGTTCGGGTGTACTTACACGGAGAAACTCTAATGCACGTAAACCTTTGTACTTTTCATAGTCGGGATGCGGTAAGCCGTTGTTCATCATGGTGATTACGTCCTTTCGTCTTGTCAAACTGACATCATTACTACTAAGATTGAGTTCTGCCTTTTAGAGCGGCTTGACGGGAACACTCCCAGGATAACATAAGAACGTTGACTTATCAACTCATAAACCCGCTCTACAGGCCAATTCAGCCACATTTCCGGCCATCCTTTCAGCCAGGGGTACGGGCTGCTAGTCCAGGCTAGAGGCCGGTCTATGTGTGCCCGCAAAACTGGGACAAAATACATCAAAATTGCTCCTCCTTTCCCTCTGGCCGGGAATACTGCGCGTCCGGCGGGGTTGCCTGGGCGGCTCCCCCTCATTTTTTCGTCTTCACAAAATTTGAGGACAGAAGCCGTTGAATCATATGCGGCGGGTCCTGCGGAAAGGCGGGGTCCCCTTCGGGGTGCCTTGTAGCGGGTGCCGCATATGATAGGCTTTCTGTCCCTCAAATTTATGAAGACGAAAAAATGACTAGAGATCATCGGCGCTAGCCGTTCCTTTTCCCTCGTCCTGGCCGTTCCACTGTGATGTATCGTTGCAACTGATAAGCAGGTAGCCATGCTCAAGCATGGGATAGATCGCTAACCCTAGACGGGCAAGCGTGGGCTTGCACTGGTCGAGGATCGTCACCAGGGGCGCGATCACCTGCTCTAGCGTATCGGCGAACCGTGCGGCTTCGATGCGCTCGGCGATCTGTGCCGGTGCCTCGTGACTGATGAGCGGTAACAACTTTTCGTAAGGCACAAAGGCAGGCCAGTCGTTGAGCAGTTTCATAATCACTTTGCATGCCTCTGGTTCAAACTGGCTATCGGCTCTCACCTCGCGCAGGTCCCAATCCACCAGAAGCGCGAGGCCGTTCTTAGGATTGACGACGATTTCATGCTCATCTGGGATGAGGGCGATTTCTCGGACATCGAGCGGATAGTATTCATAGGGGCCGCTGTCCCGGTGCGGTATACTGTTCCTGCTACCCATTGAAAGATTACTCCTTTCCTTTGGGTGGTTGGGGCTAGATATCACCTAGCCCCGTTCTCCCTCGACTAATATGCAACAATCATGACCTGGATGCGGTTGCTGTCGGTAGGAAGCTGGTCGCTGTGTTCCTCTTCGATGGCCGCGCTCTGCACCCCCGGCATAGCGAGCAGTAACGCCGTTGCCTGCGCCTTGCTCTTGCCCGCTATGCGCTCTCCCATTGCGGCGCGCTCTGCCTCGTTGATCTGGTACGTCCAGGTGCCTGCGCCTTTGACCATGAGGGTCACGGCTCGATCTCGCCGGTAGGTCGTGGCCGTAATGCTTGTCTGGATCGTGCCGGTTTGCGCATATCCTGCATCAAGTGGCAGCGCGGCGTGCGTCACCAGTTGCGTGATTGCAGCCTCATAGGCGCTGGTCCGGTAGACTTCCCCGGTACAGATGAGGCTTACCGTAACCTGGACCTCGCTTGCCTCCGTTCCGGCTTGATGGTCGGGGCTGACAAGTGGCGTGCAGGGCAAGGGCAAGATGAGCGTTTCATCGCTTCTCACCTGGGGCGCAAAGGCGGCTTGCATGCTGCGGGTCAAGCTCTTTTCCAGGCTCTCGGCTACTGTGCTGATATCATGGGCCGTCACTTCTGGAAAGCTCCGGGCGTCTTGTCCCCCGGTAAAAGCGGAATTGGTTACAAAGATGTCATCTCGGCAACACTTCCCGGTGATATCTCCAGCGCTGATATTGCCAGAAGGGCCGGGGGTGAGCGCGTGCGCCCATACGGTCGTTTGTCCCTCTGTCGGGGGCATGGCGGCGGGGATCACCGCCTCGCTGTCCGTAATGACTTCTGTGCCATCGCTGCCGGTGAGCATGGTTCCCACAGGGATGACCTGCGGGGCTGGAAGCGCATTGTAAAAGGTAATT
>DATGLE010000036.1:0-8539 GCA_035294325.1 Ktedonobacteraceae bacterium
AAATTCGGGATGACTCATGTCTTATAAGGCGAGCGAAGCAGAAACCAGAGCACATTCTAAAATAAAACGATACCAGATTGCTCAGCCAGCGCAGCTTGATATTCCTCATCGGACAGTAACGCAGGCTCAAGCGAACCATGATAGTTTATGCGCTCAAGATATCCGCGAATATCCAACGTTCCTCTCCCTACACCTCCGAATCAGGCACATCCTCAATCAACTCCGTTACCGGCACGCCTAACGCTCTGGCTAGCCGGTTGAGGGTATCGGTATTGATGGTTCGATATGGATCACGGTAAATAGCTTGAATGATGTGGTAGGAAACCTCCGAGCGCTGAGAAAGTTTGTTCATAGAAAGACCTTTCTCTTTTGCTACTTCTTTTACCCGAAGTCTGAGCATATATGACCATCCATTTTTCTTTTACTATACTCATTTTTCCCAACCTTGCGGACTAGCTTGTTTTGTCTTAATAATTCAGTTCTAATAAAATAGTTCTAACTAATATTGACAAACAATTGGCTATCATGTATGCTTCTAGCAGGGATATCCCAACTCTGCGTACACTTTGTGATTTCAATTTAGTTGTATTATAGAAAGGAGGATACCTCACAACTCCTCGCATCACCACCTTTTGCTCAAAAGAAGGGGCCCTTTCCCAGAAAGAAAGGGCCTCTTTGTACGCCACAAATAACGCCGGTCCTCCTGGAGTGCCGTGGAAGCCCTGTAGGGGCGCTGCGAGCAAGCCCTGGAGGGGCGCGCTGCGAGCAAGCCCCGGAGGGGCGCGGCGAGCAAGCCCTGGAGGGCCGTGGAAGCCCCGGAGGGGCGCACAGCGAGCAAGCCCTGGAGGGGCGCGCGGCGAGCAAGCCCCGGAGGGCCGTGGAAGCCCTGGAGGGGCGCTGCGAGCAAACGCTGTAGGGGCGCTGCGAGCAAGCCCTGTAGGGGCGCGCTGCGAGCAAACGCTGTAGGGGCGCTGCGAGCGATAGCGAGCAAGCCCGCCCCCACCATGACCACAAGCCCACGGCGGACCCCATCGCAAGACATGCAAGCGGGCTTGCTCGCACTGCTGCGCTCGCAGCGCCCCTACAGGGCCATTCCAGCCCCTACAGGGCCATTCCAGGCCCACTCAAAAAACTCGCACATCGCGTTATGGATAAATTCGCACGTGCCGGTCCTCCTCGATGGCGACGATTCTGGTGCAGATGCGATCCAGAAAGTAGCGGTCATGCGTTACAGCCAGGATCGTACCCTCGAAGTCCTCCAGTGCTGCCTCAAGGACTTCTATTGAAGCGATATCGAGGTTGTTCGTCGGCTCGTCCAGCACAAGAAAGTTTGCCCCGGTGAGCATCAGCCGCGCGATTTGCAGCCGGCTCTTCTCGCCGCCACTCAGTTTGCCGATCAGCGTGCGAACGTCTCGGTATGAGAATAGGAAGCGACTCAGGAAGGCAATCGCCTGCGGCTCGGTCATCTTCTTCAAGCTGCGCACGAAGTCCAGCGGCGTGCTCTCGAACGGCAGCGTCTCCTGCTCCTGGGAGTAATAGCCAGTGACGACGCTGGGGCCGATCTTGACGCTGCCAGTCGTGGGAGGAATGAGGCCGAGCAGCGTCTTGAGCAGCGTCGTTTTGCCGCTGCCGTTGGCGCCGATGATGCCGATGCGCTCGCCATAGAGCACCGTCAGGTCAAACGGCTCGAAGAGCGTATAGCCATCTATCGCACGGCTCAGGCCCGTCGCTTCCAGCACCTTCTTGCCACTGCGCTCCGCGTCCAGGTCCACCTTGATCTTGTCGCGCTCCAGAACGGGCCGGTCAACTGCGGCCTCCTTTGCCCGTTCGACACGTCGCGCCATGTACTGCGCCCTGGTGGCAAATTTGGAGTTCATCTTTGCCCAGCTTTTGAGCCGGTGCATGCTGGCTTCCAGGCGCTTGATCTCGCGCTGCTCCAGGCTATATTGCCCCTGCTGCCTCAGAAGCCGGTCCTGGCGCTCTTCGACATAGTAGCTATAGTTGCCGGTGTAGATCGAGAGCGTGCCATCTTCTAGCGCATATATCTTCCTGACGGCCTGATCGAGCAGGTGCCGGTCATGCGAGATTATCAGCACGGTGCCGGGATACTCATCAATGTAGCTCTCCAGCCACTCCCGCGCCCGCAGGTCGAGGTGGTTATCAGGCTCATCGAGCAGCAGCAGATCGGGCATCTGAAGCAGGATACGCGCCAGGTTGACCAGCTTTTTCTCGCCGCCGCTGAGTGCGCCAACCGGCAGCTCGCGCTCGGCGGCGCCAAAGCCCAGACCATCCAGAACCGCCTCCACGCGGTGCGCGAGCGTGTAGCCGCCGAGCGCTTCGTAGCGCTCCTGCACGCGGCTATATTGCTCCAGCGCGCGCTCCATGGCATCCTCGTCAGCGGCAATAGCAGGATCGGCCATACGCATCTCAAGCGCTTTCAACTGCTCGGTCAATGTTACTAACTCATCGGATGTGGCGGCTACGGCCTCAAAAACCGTCTTTTGCTGCATGAGGGGATCGACCTCCTGCGCGAGATAGCCAATCGTCAGGTTGCGGCGCCTCGCAATCACGCCCGCGCTCGGCGCCTCCAGCCCCGCCAGCAGCTTGAACAGCGTCGATTTGCCGCTGCCGTTCTCGCCGACGAGGCCGATGCGCTCGCCTTCAAGGATCTCCATCTCGATCTCACGAAAGACAGGGTTGCCGCCGAAATCTTTGCTTACTTTTGTACAGGTAACGAGTAACATGGGCATTCTTCTCCTTAGAATAGGAAACAGTTGGGACAGGGAAAGAGGATAATGCCAGGCGGCAACCTGTAATGCGGAGAAGAGGAGCGCGTGATGAGCGGGCTTACGATTGAGAGGGGAAAGCAGCACAAAAAGAGACGACGGCTGCGCTTACTTCAAAAAGCTGAGTAAGCATGCCTTCGTTTCGGCGCTACTATTCCGCCGCATAAGCAGAAGCGCCAGGCTTATGCGGCCAGATCATGCGATTGATATTTGCTGGGGTGGTCAGTGCTCAGCATGGAATTGAACTGACCGGTAAAATCGCGGCTCATGGGTTGATGCTAACACGACCTCCCATATTGTGTCAAGAACTTCTGTTGACGGGCGAGGGGACGAGCAGGCCAACCAGGCCGCCGGCAGCGGCGGAGCCAATAGCAAGCACGCCTTGCGGCACATCTTTCCCAGTCGTAAGCGCCAGGATAATACCGCCGATAACGACCAGCAGCACGACCAGTCCCAGAACAACAACCACAATGCGATAAATCCACGGATCGGATGAGAACTCCACTGCTCGTGGCGCCGCAGCGCCAGGGCGATTTTCTACTGTGTCCATATGGCTCCTCCAGCATCAAGCGAGCAAGCACCTGTTATCAGTAATGATACTCGACATTGCAATTTTCGCGCTACCTATATGGATGGCAATATGGGCTTGAGCGCGAGAACGAGAAGTTGTCACTATATTCCCCTGCGTAGTATACGATGCCATTTCTGATTTTTCCCTCTCAGGTTTCTTAAATTGAAGTAGATTGACTTTTGCTAAAAATATGGTAATATTAGAGAAATTGGCACACACGGAGTTTGTCTCAGGTCCTTTATTTCGTTCCAACAAAAGTGGCTGCGTACTCGTATATTCTTCAGAAGTAGGAGTACCTTTATGGCCGGGATAGCCGATCCGTTTGCCTATTCTGATCCAAACAGCGCGTTGACTCCTCGCGAACTCAAGCAGTTGGAGGACTGGGGATTTCTTAGAGACTACCGCAGGCATCGGGATGAACTGATCAGGCTGGCTAAAAGGGTATATACAGCGACGTGCCGCTGGGTGATTGCTTTTCCAAACCGGGATACTGTCTACTGGAATTACCGGAAAGCTCTGAGTAATACGGATTTATATATTGAGCAGATTGTCGGCAAAAAGGACCATCTCTCAACAAGTTTATATGACTACTATGCGAATTTGTTAGCCAAGTACGTCTTATTAATGGATGTCGATGAAGTGACAAGCGCTCCTTGTCCCTAAAATCCTGCAAGCAAGAGGAGGGAAAAAAGATGAAACACCGGCAGGAAGACGAGCGTATGTTATCGGTCTGGGAGGCGATGACGCGCACGCAGGGAGGAGTAGAAGAGATCGAAGAGATTATTGATGATTTCAATGGTTATCGCCTTGAAGGCGAAAAGAGAGAGCAGCGGCATAACGACCTGGCCGCTCATTTTATGTCTTTGCTTGCAGAAACCTATGGGATCGAAGCCCCTGCTGCGGCGAATGCTCAGGAGACGCAGCACGGATATATGCATGAATGCTAATCCTGCGGAGCTATGCAGGATACATTTTTAGTAGATTGAAAGCAGGGAACGGATCAACATGACCGATTTCCCCTCCATTGCATTTCAATCCTCGCTGAGTTCAGAAGCTATTCTCTTCGGCGTCTTCGGCTTCTTATACTCCGTATTTGGCATGTACTCCTCGGCAGCCGATCCTGACCGGCCACCGGTGGTTAAAAATCTGCGGGTGCTATGTCGTGTGATCGCACTTTTCATCCTCATCAACGCCTGCCTCACGATCTACTCCCTGGCGCTTCTCCTGGGGAACTTTTCAAACCTGGCAAATGTTATCCTCGGCGCGGGGCTGGGCGCAACCATGATAGCAATTGCCTTCATCAGTATCATCTGGTCCTTCTGGCATCTCGATTAGCCTCTCTTGTACAGCGAGGCCGCTCCAGGGATAGACGGTATGATGCGGGATATGCGCGAAGCGCATATCCCGCATCATACCGTCTAAAACGCGAGCGCCGCAGGCGCGAGGTCGCAGCTTGACTTTCGATTATCGATAATCTATTATAGATATTACTGCCTGGCGAACCACGGACTACCCTGGTTATCAAGAGACTGTATTTCAGAGAGGAAGTCACGTCATGGGTACGAACAATGCGGTCCTGGGTTCTTTCTACGGGGACGATGAGTTCCCTATTCAGTGGGAAGAGGGCGAGCGGGAACTCTTCTGGATTTACGATGACCTGCACTGCCCCAACCCGATATCTCCCATGTTCTTCGATATTGGCGGCTGGTGGCTGACCTGCGACCACATGTTTCGCCGCTTCGGCACCCCCTTTGCCAGCGACTGGATCGCGAAGAAGATCAACGGCTACCTCTACACCGCCGCTGTCCCTGCGGATTCCTCGCTGCGGGCGGAGGCGAGCGAGTATCAGAGTCGCTATGTTCCGCGCGTGCCGCGCGATCCCGCCTATGCAGAGAAGATGGGCGCCTACATGGGCGCGGTGCTGCCGCACTACGCGCAAAATTTCCTGGACTGGTGGCGCGAGCGCCTGCGCCCGGAGATGGAACGCAACTTTGCCTACCTGGACAACTACGATACGGAGCGGGCCGGGCTGATCGAACTGGCCGTCTTGCTTGAAGACGCCATCGACATCCATGACCGCCACTGGAAGATCCACTGGATGCTCAACTTCGCCCAGTTCTCCTCCACGCTCGACCTGAACGCCACCATCCAGCAGGTCAAAGGTCAGGTTGATCCGGCCCTGATGGGACGCCTCCAGAGTTCCGTTGAGGACCGCAACTGGGATTCTATCGAGGCTCTGTGGAAGATCAAAGAGGAGATCAAAGGCGATGCCGAACTGAGGGAGGCGTTCAAGGGCGAGACAGCCGGCGCTATCCTGCGCAGCCTGCACAACTCCGAGCGCGGGCAGCGCCTGCTTTCCGAGCGCATCGCGCCCTATCAGCAGGAATTTGGCTACAAATCCATCTGGTCGCACGAGTTCGCCTTCCCTACCTGGAAAGAGCAGCCGACGCCAATTATCGAGGTCATTCGCGGCTACCTCGAAACCGACTACGATTACCCGAAAACGATCAATGCCGTCAGGGCTGATCTCGATGCGGCCATCCACGAACTGATGGACGACGTACCGGAAGGGGAGCAGCGCAAGAAACTGCAAAATTCGCTTGACCTGTCGCTGCGCATGAACCCGCTCACGCCCGACCATCATTTCTACATCGACCAGGGCACCAACGCGCGCCTGCGCCTGGTCCTGATCGCTATCGGCAAGAAGCTTGTTGTGGCCGGGCTGATCGATGATCCAGAGGATGTCGTATTCCTGCGCTACAACGAACTGCGCCTGCTGATGACCAATCCTTCCGCATTCGACGCGCGCACACTGGTTTCGCAGCGCCGCGACGAGCATGAGCAGGCGTATCAGATTCGCCCGCGCGAGTGGGTTGGCACGGCCACGCAGGTCGCGCTGGACTTCCCCTATAACGCGCTCTGGGGTTTCCCGGAGAAGTTCTATCGCGAGCCGCCGAAGAAAACCGGCGAGATCAGGGGGCTGGCCGCCTCGCCCGGTGTGGTAGAGGGGCTGGCGCGTAACGTCGCCTCGCTCGACCAGTTCGATCAGGTCAGGGAGGGCGAGATCCTGATCTGCCGCATGACCAACCCCGCCTGGGTGGTACTCTTCACCAAGATCGTCGGCCTGGTCACGGACGCAGGCGGCGTCACATCCCATCCGGCAGTCGTCTCCCGCGAATTCAGCATCCCCGCCGTCGTTGGCACTTCCAACGCCACGGAGCGTATCAAAACGGGTGATCGCGTGCGCGTGAATGGCAGTACTGGAATAGTAGAGGTTCTCAGTTGAGCTTAACGCGCACAAGCCTGCGCGAGCAGATCAAAGAGATCTTGCTTGCAAGAATTCTTAATGGTGAATACAGGCCGGGAGACCGCCTGGTGGAGCTACAGATCGCGCAGGAGTTTGGCACCAGCCAGGCTCCCGTGCGCGAGTCGCTGCGCGAACTCGAAGCGCTGGGCTTTGTCGAATCGGCCCCATATCGCGGGACACGTGTCCGCGCGGTCACGAAAGATGAACTGGCCGAGATCTACCCCGTGCGGGCAGCGCTGGAGGAGGTGGCAGCGCGGGCAGCGGCGCAGCGACTGGATGGCAATGTCGCGGCGCTGGCGGCCGAACTCGCCGCCATGCATCGCGAAGCGGATAGCGGCAATCTCTATGAAGAGGTGCGCCACGACGTGGAGTTTCATCGCCTGATCGTGGCGGCATCGGGGAATCGCGTGCTGCAAGATGTCTGGCAATCCCTGCGTATCGAGGCCCGCACGCTCATCAGCGCCATCGCTACGGAGATCGACCTGCACGAAATAGCCGAGATGCATCGCCCGGTGCTCGAAGCGCTGGCCGCCAGAGATGGCATGCTGGCCGGCAGGCTGATCCGCGAGCATATCGAGTTCTTCGGCACAAAGGTTCTGAACTTATACAAGGAGTGAATGTATGACGCGTCTTGTCGATCTATCCATGCCGGTGCACCGCAATATGATCACCTTCCCGCGCATCCCGCCCCCATCTCTGCTGATGTACGAGACGTGGCAGGAGTTCGCCGAGGGGGTCGGGGCGGCAAAAGAGGGCGCGACCTGGCTCACTGCCTCCTATCTTGTCATCCAGAGCGATCATGTCGGTACGCACTGCGACGCCGTTAAGCACATTCGCGGGCCAGAAGCGCCGGGGCCGGAGGGCATTCCGCTCGAATACTGTTACTCCGATGGTGTTGTGCTTGACTTCCGCGATAAGCCATATGGCTATGGTATTACCAGAGCGGATATCGATGCCGCCCTGAGCAAAATCAATTATACGCTTAAAGAGCGCGATATCGTGCTCATTCAGACCGGAGCGTCGGCCTACAACACAGAGCAGCGCTACCTGACCGACCATTGCGGCATGACCGCCGAGGCGACGCGCTACCTGATCTCGCGCGGCGTTAGATTGATGGGCACCGATGCCGTAACCTTCGATCCTCCGGTCTGGGCAATGTTTGAGCGCAAACAGTTCTGGGAAGCGCATATGGTGATGATGGATGAGGATTACTGGCATATCGAAAACCTGGTCAACCTGGATCAGCTTCCCCCCTGCAACTTCAAGCTCTCTGTCTTTCCGATCAAGTGGATTGGCACAACGGCGGCGCCGGTGCGCGCCGTGGGGATTATCGATGAGTGATACTGCTATTCTCTGGTTCAACGATGAGACGTGCCGCGATGTGCGCCTTGCCGGGGGCAAAGGAGCCAGCCTGGCAGCGATGACGGCGCGGGGATTGCCGGTGCCACCGGGCTTCGTCATCCCCGCCCACGTGCTTGAACAATCGGTGGACGCCGCCCGGCTGCGTGAGCTGGCCCTGGCGCAGCAGCACCGGGAGGCGCAGGCGCTGATCCACCAGGCTATCCCGCCGCGCGAGGCCATCGCTGCCGGCTATGCGCGAATCGGTGCGGGCAAGGTCGCCGTCCGCTCCTCAGCCTGCGCCGAAGACTCGGAGGCTGCAAGCTACGCCGGCCAGCAGGAGACCTACCTGAACGTCTCTGGCAGCGACGAGGTATGCCGGCGCGTCGTCGATTGCTGGGCTTCATTCTTCAGCGAACGTGCGCTATTCTATCGCGCCCATAAAGGCTCACTGAAAGATCTCGGCATGGCAGTGGTCGTGCAAAAGATGCTCGATCCGCTGAAATCGGGCGTCATCTTCACCGTCGATCCCGTCAA
>DATGLE010000037.1:0-9647 GCA_035294325.1 Ktedonobacteraceae bacterium
TTTGCAAATCCTCAAAGACGATGGTTTGATATCGCTCTACAAGCCTCTTTGCCTGTTTATGGAGAAAATCACGGCGCTGGTTCCTGATGTTCCGATGGGCCTTTGCTACAAGCCTCCGAGCTTTTTCACGGCGATGTGAACCGCGTTTCTTTCTGCTGAGAACTTGCTGCCTCCTTTCAAGCGTCTTCTCTGCCTTGCGGTAGTACCTCGGATTGTCGATGAACGTTCCATCTGAGAGCGCGGCAAAATGCAAGAGTCCAAGATCAATCCCCACTTCCTCTTCTGAGACTGGCAACGGGGCATTCGCTTCACAGTCGCAAGAGAACACGGCGTACCATTGTCCGGATTCGTACTTGATGCTGCACGTCTTGATGGTTCCCTCTATCGCTCTATGCAGCTTGATCTTGATGGAGCCGATTTTTGAAAGCGTGACGCGCCCGTCTTTGAGGCTATAGCCCCCTTGTGGATAGGTGAAGGAATTGTAGCGATTGCGGCCTTGAAAACGAGGATAGCCCGGCTTTTCGCCAGCTTTGACCCGTCTGAAAAAGGCTTGGAAGGCTCTTTCCAGACGCAAGAGGACATCTTGAAGCACCTGAGAATGGATATTCTGGTACGCTTCTCGCAAGACGTTTTTGATCTCGGGAAGATCGCGCTTCTGTTCGTAGTAGCGGATCGACTTGCCAGTCATCCGGTACGCTTCTTTGCGTTCTGCAAGGGCAGCATTATACAATTCTCGACACCGTGCCAGCGTCCAGAAAAGGGAACGCTCCTGCTCTTTGTTTGGGTAGAGCCGGTACTTAAATGCCTTCCTCACTGGTTCTTTTGTCCTTCCACATAGCGTTTCAGTGTTTCCAGAGTCACGCCCCCTACTGTGGCAACGAAATAACTGTTTGTCCATAGGGAAGGTAAACGCCGTTTCAATTGAGGAAACTCTTGCCGGAGAGAGCGGCTTGAAGTTCCCTTGAGGTACTTGATGAGCCGATGAATACCCAACTGTGGGTCATATCCGACAATGAGATGCACATGATCGGGCATGACTTCCATCTCAATCAATTCTTGCCCCCACTTCTCAACGGTTTCCAGAATGATAGTCTTGAGCCGTTCATCTATGGGGGCTACAAGTACCTTGCGTCGGTACTTCGGACAGAATACCACGTGATAATGGCAGTTGTACGCTATGTTGTTGTTTGTCTTCAGTTCATATCTCATACAAGAGATTCTCCCACAGACCAATAGATACACTTGCACTATCTATTGGTCTGTGGAGGGCCTTATATCCCCTTGCCTGAAGGCAGGGGGCTTACGGCCCGTATGCTAAAAACATACCACAGGCAGGCGGGATTATACAATATCTAGAGATAGGTATTGTCTACAAATTCTGCATACGCTGTTCAATAGTCGTGTGTGGCAGCTTCCGCTTATCCATACATGCACGCCTGCGGCGCGCGCCTTACAGATGTTGTTTGTGAAAAAGGCGCGCAGCGCCTTTTTCACAAACAACATCTGTCCTTTCTCCGACGAAGCCCTCTGGGCATTTGGCGCGAGATGACCCTTGCATCAGGGCGAAGCCGCGCGAAGGTGCGAAGAGAGGGCAAGGGAGCTGTGGATCAGATATCCTTTTAATGGGCGGGTTGAATATCCGGCTCGTTCTGTGAGGGCAAAGTGGTAGAGTGCAGCTTCTCGGAGGCTTCGATCAGAGCCGGGAGGATCTCATTGGTGAACGCCTGGATCTGGTAGAGGCTCTCAACCCAGGGGACATCCTGAGAGCCGCGCACCTCAAGCAGTTGCAGTACGCTCTCATCGACCAGTGTATGGAAATACAGGAAGGCGCGCACCGCATCGGCAACGGGCACGCGAGACGTATAGGTCACGGCAGCATACTCCGTGCCGAGCTGCATCGCCTCGCGGCGCAGTTCCTCTTTATCGGCGCGCTCGCTCAGGGCGCGAGCGAGGAGGTCAAGCACACGGCGCCCCAGATGGCGATACGCGTCACGAGCGCTTTCATCGAAATGGCGATACCAGGGCAGCGTTTTGAGCGTCCCATCGGTAAAGGCGAAGCGCACACGCCCCAGCACGCTTTGAATGAGCAGTTGAGCGGCGGGATTCGGCTTTGGCTCCGCCTCCTGGCGCAGGCGTGCCTCGATATCCGCGCGGCGAAACCGGCGATGCCCTCCACTGGTGCGACGTGATGGCAATTCGTTGCGGTCAGCCCAGAGGCGCACTGTTGCCGGATGCATGCCCAGCATATCAGCCGCCTGGCGCAAGCTCAACCACTCTTCCCCGGCCTGCGATGACAACTCGACACCTCCTGAAAGCATAGTCAGTGGGAAAGCGGTGCTCAATTTGTAGCTTGATTGTATGGGATTGACGCTCCGCCGTCAAGTGGCGGTCAGCTAAAAGCATCTGGGAAGTGGAACCTTACAAACGTTTGGTAGGCGAGGGGCAAAGGAAAGTTCATTCAACCGGGGAGGTCGAATGAATTGCGCTTTACGCGCTATGAATATATAACTTCGGCTTCTGTATGTGATGGGGCAACGAAGCCTGGCAGCATCTCGCTGAGCGGCACAGCCTTCGTATCGATGATGCTATTCCGCTCATCGACGAAGACGATGCGCGGCGTCAGCGACTGGATCTCCTCCTCGCTGAACATGCCATAGCTCATGATGATAACGAGATCGCCGACCGCGGTCAGGCGTGCCGCCGCGCCGTTCAGGCAGATGACGCCAGAGCCACGCGCGCCAGCGATGGTGTAGGTCTCCAGCCGCGAGCCATTGGTAACGTTCACGACCTGCACCTTTTCATACGGATAAATGTTGGCGGCATCCAGTAGATCCTGATCGACAGTGATGCTGCCAACGTAGTTCAGATCAGCCTGCGTAACGGTGGCGCGGTGAATCTTCCCCTTGCACATAGTGCGCAACATACGCCAGAACTCCTTTCAAGGATACAACATGCCCGAGACAAAGATACACCAGGATAGGTAACGCCCTGACAGGTCTTGCTGACGGCGAACCGCGCAGCGGTTCGTCAGGGAGTGGAGTCTGCGGGCTTTGCGCCTGCGGCGCAAAGCCCGCAGACTCCACTCCACAGTGCGCCGCAGGCGCACAAAACATGCCCATCAGGTTAAGCATCTCTGTCTCACATAATTACAACGGCGTAGTGTGTCAAAGGGGAACAGGACTTTTGCCCAGATGGACTATCTTTCCTGCATAGAGGAGCTGGTCGAGGAGTTGCGTGTCAGGGCCGCGAGCAGGCCGCGCGCGTAAGCCTCGGGGGCGCTCTGGGCGTCATAGAAGCGGTCTCCCATCATGAGGCGATAGCGGCACTTCCAGCGGCGGGCAGGCCAGGGCGCGAGTTTGATGAGAGTGTACGTTTCGGCATGTGCTTCGAGGGCTTCGCGCAACGCTACTTCGCCAAAATTGGTGATCGCATAGCCAGCGAGTTGCGTTTGTAGTTCCTGTGGAATCATGTGGGCACATCCAGTCGATCAGCTTTGATGGTCCTCCAGGCTGGCGCGCAGTGCAGCGCCAGCCTCATCAGGATCCAATCGCTCAAAGTCGGTGCGCGGCAGATGGTGCGGGACAAGCTGGAATGGCCCGGACCAGCGCTTCGCCTGCTCCTCCAGCCAGTCCAGCACAGCAAACGATTTTTTGCGCGACTGCTCAACGATGGGGAAACGCCGCGCCGCGCGGTCAAAGACCTCGTGATCCTTTGTGTAGACGCTGTAATCTTCGCGCACCACGACATCTATATACAGGTCGGTATAGATGAGTTCCGGGGCTGTGTTGGTATAATCCGTGCCCGGCAGCACAACGTCGCAATAGCAGCCACTCAGCGAGCCATCATCCGTGTTATAGCTGGCATGGATGGTATACCAGGCATTGGGCCAGAAATAGGTCAACTGGTGTTTCTGCGAGATCCAGGTACCCGGCTTCCAGTGCATCTCTGTGCCCGCAGGCGTCCAGATGATAATATATTGCTCGCTTACCGGCACATGATAGCCATGCCAGCAGGCCCATTGATCCCCACTTACCAGCATTTTCCGAATGTTTGCTTCGAGTAACATGTTCAGACCTCTTCTGTATATACAAGCAGCCGGGCTTATGCATCGATTATATCCGAAGAATACGAGGGTGGACAAGCGTCGTGGCGGTCATGGCCCGGAGGCGAGGCCGGTAATGGTGAGCGCGGGTTCCGTGAAGGTAACTTCGGTTGATCCGCCTTGCTGGCTTATCTCTACCAGAATGCGGCCAGTGGGGCTGAGGTATGCGGCGGCGTGCTGCACGGTGAAAGGGGCCAGCGCTGTGAGGCGGACGTTATCCCAGGCATGGCTCTGCCAGTTGTAGAGGGCAACCCGCGAGGCGCTGCCGGGCGCTCCCACGGTATTGCCGGATGGCAGAGCGCTATCAGGCGGCAGCCCCAGAATAAGCGTCTGTGCTCGAAGATGTGGAGCCGCAGGTGCGCTGTACTCAAATACGGCCTCGCCACCGGCCAGCCCATACGTAAGCGGTGAGATGCGGCGTATGGTTCCGGCCTGCCCGGTGGCTACCAATCGCCCCGGCAGTAGCTCCGGCGGAATGGTCAGAGAGCCGGAGGCGTAGCTGATAGCGAGCGGAGCCAGCACCAGCGTCTCATGCAGTCCCTGAGGGTGAACGCCATTGAAGGTCAGCGTGTTCACGGCATCGAGGGGCTGATCCGCCCAGCCGAGCAGCATGGCAGGTGAACTGGTCGAGGCCAGGGGTGCGCTGTCGCACTGCAACGCAGTCAGCAGGAAAGCCAGCAGGCTCAGGTGGCGCTGGCGCTCGCTCATCGACTGCGGCACGCTGCGCGCGAAGAGATGGTCGTAGCCGGTGAGAAGGCCGCTGTTGCTGGCCGTCACCTGCCTGACCAGCGAGGCGCAGGATGGCAGAGCACCGGCGGAGGACGCTGGAGGCAGCGGGATGCTGATAGTGTTCGTCTGACCGGAACCGAGGTTGCTAACAGGTGTCAGGCTGCGCGTCGTCAGCACATAGACATCGCTGAGCGTCGCCGGCAGCGTGCTGCTCACGGTGCCGCTGAGGACACCCTGCTTCAATTGCAGATGAGAAGCAATCCCTCCTGGTGCCGTGAGATCTTGCTCTACCTGGATCGCATCTAAGCTTCCAGTTTGCGCGCCAGACATATAGATCTGTGTTGCGTCCGCGCCACTTACGACTGCCGTCTGCAACTGTTGCATATCCAGACTGGAAAAGGGCTGCACCAGGCTGCCCGCAGGCAACTGCACCTGCACATCTCCATCTGCCGAGACGAAAGGCACGAAAACGCCGAGATAGTCGGTGCTATGGGCTACAGCGCTGCCGTTTTCAAGCTGAATAATCGAGAGGCTATTGTCATAGAGTGCGGTTCCCTGCTGATAGATGGCCGTGCCGTAATCGAGCAGCGAGAAGACAACGATGGCGCTCAGGATGATACGCCAGTTCCAGTAGCGCCGCTTCGTCCTGTGCACAATGAGCCAGCGCACAGGTCCCAGGACGGCGAGGTAGCCGAAGAAAAAAAGCAGCAGCAGCCAGGGCGAGGGCGACGAGGTGGGCAACAGCAGGCGCTGCAATTTCGCCAGATAGTAGGGGATGGCGGCACTGAGGTCCGGCGAGAAGCTGGCCGGCAGCACTTGCTGTCCAGAGGAGCGCAGTGCCAGATCTCTCCAGAGCGCCGTGGCCCCGGCCCAGTTCGTCAGGGGCGCGAGGGCAGGATCATAGGCCAGGTAGTAGATGACGCCCTGTCCGCGCGGCGCCTCGACGATGAGCGGTACATTATTGGCGGAGAGGATCGTTTTTGCCGTTGCTGGTACGCTCGCCTTGCTTACCGGAACAGGCACCGGCGCCCCGGCGTCCCTGCCCGCCACCGGGGCATCCACGGGCAGGAGATCGGCGCCCGCCGGCAGTGCCTCGCTGCCGCTGATATTGACCGTCTGCAAATCGGCGGGCAGCGGGCCGAGCGTCTGCCGCCAGTTCTGCCCTCCGACCTCGACAAGTGTTCCGCCCTGCTGCACCCAGATCTGCAAGGCGCGTAACTGCTCACGCGAGAGGCTTGCGCTAGCGAAGTCATCGAGCACGATCATATCAAAGCTGGCGAGCGGCATGGCTATAGCCGGCATATTCTGTGCGTCGAGCGGCTGCAAGACAACCGAGCCGTTCTGGTTGGGCAGGGCAACGGCGCGCAGGGAGCCAAAGCCACTGGCATTGTTCGAGAGCAGGCCCACAAAAAGATCCTCGGGATCAAGCTCTTGCAGGGCTGCGTTCTGCGCCTGGACCACGTTTCCATGACTGTCGAGCAGCGCTACCTGCATGCTCGAAACGCCGATCTGGGGAGCAACGGGCACATACATCATCACCCGCCGATAGGCCCCGTGGGGCAGAGTGACGAGCTGTTCATAGTCCGAGACCGGCACCGTGCTGAACGTAGCCTGCCAGACCGGTCCCTGGGGATTGCTGGCAACGAGGGCGCCGCTGAAAGCAGGCCCGTTATTGCGCAGCGTCACAGCAAGAGGAACCCAGGTGCCATTACGAAAGTGCGTGCCGAATCCGGCGCTGACCTGCATAACCAGCTTGCCAGGACGAGGGGGAGAGGCGGCCGCGGCGGGCATAGAAGCAAGCAGAAGCAGTATCACAAGCGCAAGCCCTGGCGAGTAAGCGACAATATGGCAAATATTCGCTTGCTCGCCGCGCGCTCTATGCATTGCCCTGCTCCTTCGCTTGATACACAATCTCTGCATATAGAATCTGTGCTTTAATTCGGTTCATGACTGTTGTATCATGAAAGGCCAGAGGTGGCAAGCCCCCTGAAAATTAATGCGTGCTATGTTCATTAGGAATATGTTACACTTGTGTTGTCGATTTCTGGAAAGGAGAGAAGGGGAGTATGTTAATAACCGTAGTCCTTGAACCTAGCGATGAAGGCGGCTATACTGTCTATGTCCCGGCGCTGCCAGGTTGTATCAGCGAAGGCGACACTAAAGAGGAAGCCCTTGCTAATATTAGAGAGGCCATCAAGCTTTATCTTGAACCGGTTGAAGATGATTTGTTGGTGGATGAGAATGCGGCGGTTCAGGAGATTGAAGTGTGAGCAAGGTGCCCAGTTTATCATATATCAAGATTGTCAAAGCCTTACAGCGAGCCGGATGGACAGTAGTGCGTCAGCGAGGTAGCCATATTCGACTTCAAAAGCATGTGGATGATGAATTACTCAAGATTACGGTTCCAGTTCACCGCCCGGTGAAAGCTTCCACACTTGCTCATATTCTGAAACAGGCGCGGTTGGATGTAGAAGAATTCCTCCGTTTAGTGTAACGGTGCCTTTACAGGTGTGGCAGGCTGGTAGACGACGTAGCCATAGAAAAGATAGCGCCGGTACTGGATGTGCTGGCTGCTCACCGCGTGCGCCATCGCTGCCGCCTGGGCTGAGCCGATGGGAAAGACGTAGACAGGGTGCGGCGACGATCTCACAATAGCGCCGTAGGGCGCATAGCGATCAAAGCCAGGCCCCAGATCCTCGCTCAGTGAGCTACAGATGATGCGCTCCTGACTATGGAAGGTGAGACGATTGCAGGTCCAGTACTCCGAATAGATGCGCGTCGCGCCGATGTGCAGGAGATCCTGGATCAACGCCTCCTCCTGATTGTATGCCTGCTCGGCCTGCGGTATCGATGAGAATGTACTGATCGTCCCCATCACAAAGACCGCCAGAACAAGCGCCAGCGCCGCCACTCTGAAAACGAAAAAGCCACGAGCACCATCATGCCATAAGGACGCAGCCTCGTCGTGCAACACCGTCCCATGCCCGCGGCGCAAGACTGGCTCCCCGCTCGCCAGATAACGCTCGACACCCTTCCACAGCGGCCAGAGTACGGCGGGCAGCGCGATCAGCAGGCAGGTCAGGTAGCGCGCAGTAGGACCGGGATAGAGCGCCGCACTCGGACTGGTCGCATACAGGACCAGCGTTCCGCCCGCACTTATCAGCAGCATCAGCCGCGCGCACTGGCGAATGAGGTCCTGCTGCTCCTCAAAAGATCGCTCAGCCTGCGCCCGGCGCCGCAGCCAGCAGCGCCAGACGAGCGCAAGAGCAGGAATGGCCGCGATAACGCCGAGCGCGAGGAAGCCCGCTGACCACGCGCCTTGCAGCGCGACACACTGCGCCGTCGCGGCGGTTGACGGGCCAAAGAGCGGAAAGACTTCCGCCGGGCAGAGCGGATTGTACCCTGTTGCGGCAGGTAGCGCGATCAGCAGTGCCCCGATCAGTTCCCGTATGCGCGGGATGTGCTGCGCTACCATAATCTGGGTCCCTGAGCGCGTGATATCTATCAGGACATTCAACGAATTACGGCCCGGCGGCGCCGAGACATTATAGATGATAAGCGGAAATACGCCAATGATAATACCGAGCAGGAGACTGAGGCCGGTCCACGAGCGTAGTTCGCGGCGGCAGAAAAGCAGAAGAAGCAGCGCGCCCATACCCACAAAAGGGAGGATCAGGAAATCAACCCAGAGCGCCAGCCCGACGATCAGGCCCAGGAAACCATAGGCCAGGATGCGCCTGAGCCGCGCGCGCGCCATCACGTCCTGACTGTAGCTATGATAGGAGAGGGCGAACCAGGCCACCATCAGGCAGATCAGCGCGGCGAAGAGTTCGGTTTCGGGATACTCGCCCACGGCCTTGAGCTGGCGTCCGAGCAGTTCGCTCGATCCAAAGCTGAGCAGCACGACGACGAAGAGGGCCAGCTTTTCTGTGTAGAGCAGGCGCGTCAGGTAATACATGGCGATGAGGAAGAAGGGAAAGAGCAGCAGCAGGCCGAGGCGCAGCGAGAAGAGCGATACACCGAAAAGGTGAAAGAGCGGCGCGGCGATATAGCCCTCCAGCGGCCCCATATAGGGCAGGCCGTAGAAGAAAATAGGATGCTCGCCGCGAAAGG
The DNA here is from genome assembly GCA_035294325.1 of Ktedonobacteraceae bacterium. GTDB lineage: Bacteria > Chloroflexota > Ktedonobacteria > Ktedonobacterales > Ktedonobacteraceae > DATGLE01. Next base: position 8,945 of record DATGLE010000037.1, read on the forward strand.
CGACGTGCAGGGCGAGCAGGCCCATGTTGCCTTCATCGCTGTTTGTGACGGGCCAGTTATAGGAGATGAGGACGAAGCGCGCCAGCGTAGCCGCTACTACCAGCGCCAGCATACATAGCTCGTATGGCCCTATGCGCAATCTCTTCAAATTCATAACATTATTCAGCATATCAAATCCGTCAAGCTGCCATATTAGCCTCTTCACAACCACACTATCTATCCCTTATGCGGCGCAGCCGCACAAATGACCGGTGTAAGAGGACGCTGAGAATCAGATGCCCCCTTACAATTCCTGTGTCGCTGTATGAATAACGAGCAACAGCCCGCTCTCTAACAACACCTCCGCCTGCTCGTCGATCAGCACATTGCTCACGCCGCGTGCTCGTCCAAAGCGCAGCGTCTCGCCGTGCAGCGGATAGTAGAGATTCGTGGTGCGCACGCCCGTTGCCTCGCCCGTAAGCGGGAGCAGCGAGAGCAGGTCGTTGCGCTGGCCGTGGATGCTTGTGCTGCCGGGGCCGCGAAGCAGCCAGCAGAACGACGGGCCATCGACGATGCGTATAGGGACCGCCGCGAAATCCGCCAGCAGCAGGACATTTGCCATCGTATGATCGAAGCGCGCGCCGCCGAGCGCTCCCAGCAGCGTGATGCGGCTGGCTCCTCGCTCCAGCGCTACCTGAAGCGCCAGTTCGGTATCGGTCTCATC
>DATGLE010000038.1:0-2227 GCA_035294325.1 Ktedonobacteraceae bacterium
GTGCGCAGGTAATCGTTGAGGAAGATGCCCTGCGGATCGAGCGCCGCCCGGACGCGCCGGAAATCATGCCAGCGCGGATAGAGTTCGGCCAGTTCGGCGGCGCTGCGTGTATGCATCTTGCCCCAGTGTGGCCGCCCCTGATAGCGCTTGAAGATCTCTTCGATATGCTGGAAATACGATTGATAGGGCATGCCCCGGAACATATGCACCGCGATATAGCATGAGGCGCGCTGGTAGGCTGGACTGAGCCAGATATCATCGGCGTGCACGAAACGGACCTCCACCGGGAAGTTGACGGCGAACTGGTGTTTATCAATGCATTCGCGAATCTCGTTGATGACCGTGCGAGCGTGCTCCTCCGGGATATTGTACTCCATCTCCTGGAAGCGCACCATGCGCGGCGTCGAGAAGAGGCGATGGCTGTAGTCGATCTCATCGACGTTGGCGATAGACTCGCCCGAAATAGTGCAGACGGTCTTGCAGAGGCTCGGAACCAGGCGGCTCGCCTCGCAGAGCAGCCAGTAGACGCCGTTTTCCAGCACAATCTTGTTGAATGTGCCCCATAGGCCGCCTGTGCTGGCGGGCGCATCGGTCTCGTTGAGAAATTTGGCCTGTACCGAGTCAGTGTACGGGAACCAGAAGAATTCAAAGTGGCGATTTTCTTGCTTGTACTGCTCCAGGTTAGCCAGGCAATCGCTCAACTTCTTTTGGGAGGCGCGATAGTGCAGGCGCCGCGCCGGAACCACACGCAGCGTAACCTTCGCGATAATCCCCAGCGCGCCCAGCGAGACCTGTGCGGCCTTGAAGATGTCAGGGTTGCGCTCGGGCGAGCACTCCAGGATCTCGCCCGACGCAGTTACCAGCGTCAGGGCTGCCACCTGCGTGGAGAGTGAGCCGAAATTGACGCCGGTGCCATGCGTTCCCGTGCTGATGGCGCCGGCGATGCTCTGTACATCGATATCGCCGAGGTTCTCCTGTGCCAGCCCATGCTTGAGCAGCACTTCACCGATATCTTTGAGCCAGGTCCCACCCAGCATCGTTGCCGTCCCGCGCGCCGTGTCGATGGTTTCGATACCTTGCATCTGCTCCAGCGACATCAGGATATCGTCGCTCTGTACCAGCGGCGTAAAGGAGTGCCCGGAGCCAACCACACGCACATGGCGCCCGTCGCGCCCGTATTCTCCTACTATGCGCGCGAGTTCGTCGATGTCGCGCGGCATAACGAACTGGCGGGGCGTGCACTGTACCGACCCCGACCAGTTGCTCCAGCGCTCCGCCTGCGCGGCTGCCATAAGCCTTGGTCCTTTCTACCTACTAAGGTTGTATTATCGTGCAAGGTGCCTGGTGAGCAGGAAGGCGCTGAAATCGGCCACGCTCTCAACGTCGCCCTCGTCCAGCATATTGACCATCTGCTTCACGATCAGGCGGCGCGGCTGCCCCGACCTGCCGGGCAGCGTAAAGCCGATAGCGCTGGTCATCTGCGGCTCGCGCTCCCGGCGAATCTCTTCCGCCATCAGTTCGAGCAGGTCCGCCAGGTCCAGTTCGAGCGCCTGGGCTATGCTTTCCAGCACTTTAGCCGATGGATATTTCTGGCCCCGCTCGATCTCGCCAACATAAATCTCCGAAAGGCCGGCCTTATCCCCCAGTTCTTTGATCGTCAAACGCCTGATCTGGCGCTCCTGGCGAATAACCTTGCCTATGATCTCCTGTAAATCTGCCATAAACGGCTGCCTTTCCTATGCTCTGAGCATTGCTGCTTATCGGGGTATGCTAACAGCATATTTTATTCCTTTTAGTATAAGCTATAGGCATGCTATATTCAAGGCACAACAATGTCTTGGAGTGCGCGTCACTTTTGCACCGTTGCCTCTTTCCCCGGCGGCCTCAGCGCCTGCGGCGCTTCGTCCAGGAGGGAAGGAGGTCAGGCGGCGTCCGCAGGACGCCGCCTGACCTCCTTCCCTCCTGGGAGCCACCGCAGGTGGCGATGAGTGAAAAAAAGCGATGTGCGATCTCATGCCTTGCAAGTAAAGGAGAAGCAATAGCATGTTTGGTTTGCAATCTCATCATATCAGGATGACCGAGCACTCCGAAGTGCGGCCATCAGTATATATCCCGATGGTCTATGAAAAGATCGCTGCGGAGCCTGTTCAATGGGAGTATCACGTATTGACCGTCGATGCGCGTGAGGCTCCTCTGCCCGATGCCGGGCAGCTTAACGCGTTGGGCA
>DATGLE010000039.1:0-23428 GCA_035294325.1 Ktedonobacteraceae bacterium
GCCCCTCCGGCGCCCGGGTAAGATGCCCGCTGGCCCCTCCGGCGCCCGGGTAAGATGCCCGCTGGCCCCTCCGGCGCCCGGGTAAGATGCCCGCTGGCCCCTCCGGCGCCCGGGTAAGATGCCCGCAAGGGGCATCTCTACATATAGATTGCCTCCACTTTGTACCCTGTTTCACGACAGACATTATTGTCAGTGTACGCTGTGGGAAAATAGAATGACAAGGGCGAGAGGTTTTGTTTGCTTGCGCGCTCATGTTATACTCTCCTCCAGTGGAGGGTGCCTGTCGCGCGGCTCCGCCGCGCAAGAAATATATGTTGTTGGCGTGGGAAAATGCGCGTAGCGCATTTTCCCACGCCAACAACATATATCAGGCGAGCGCCACAGGCGCGAGCACACGAGGATAGCAGCGATCAGCCCCCCTCAGAGATGTCAAAGGTTCTGGAAGGATTTACATGTACGACGAACGCGAAGATGAGCAGTTTTCTTTTGTAGCCGCACGCACAGCAGTAGAGAGAGCGCTTGAGGGAACCTGCGGCCTGGCGCTCTTTCAGCATGTGCTCGATGATGCCGCCGGTCAGGCATTTCTGCATCTCCTTAGAGCGCTGGCGGCGGAGGAGCAGAACGCGGAAGAGATAGCGCAAGCCTACAGCCGGGCGTTTCGAGAACTGGCCGCAGCCGTGAGCGGGGAAGCGCTGGCCGACCTGCCCGACGCCTGGCAGGCTTATCTCATCGCGCGCATGTTGCAGGATACCAATCCGTGGAGCAGCCAGGTCGAGCGCGCTGGTGCGGCCAGCGTTGCACCAGCGCTGCGGGCACAGGCGCGGCGCGAGTTGCGGTTGCTCCAGCAACTCTTTGCCCTGCGCGCCCGGCAGCTCTGGCAACTGACCACCGGAGCGGTTGCGCCTTCGCTGCCCATCTTACGCGATGCCTGGGTCCCCTGGCTTGAACTGGTCTCCCCCGCTCAGCAGGGAACGCATATCGATCATCCGCGCCGGGCGCTGGCGGAGCAGGCGGCGCGCAGCGACGATTGGGCCGCGCTCGCCGAGCCGCTGGAGCACTACTGGTCGCGCTACGGCACCGGCATCTTCGCGCGCTACACGGTTCTGCGCTGGCAGGGAGCAGGCGAAGGATTGCGCGGCATCGCCTATCCCGATCCGGTGCAGCTCGCCGATCTCATCGGCTACGAACGCGAGAAGTCACTGCTGGCCGCTAATATCGAGCGTTTCCTGGCCGATCTGCCGGCGCATCATGCGCTGCTCTACGGCTCGCCCGGCACCGGCAAATCATCGACGGTCAAAGCGCTCGCGAACCGGTACGCGGAAGAGGGAATGCGTCTCGTCGAGGTGCGTAAAGAAATGATTAACGATCTTCCCGCACTGGTGCCGCAACTGCGCGAGCGCGCCCCCCATTTTCTGGTCTTCATCGACGATCTCTCATTTGAGGAGCATGAGACGGCCTACAAGGGGCTGAAAGTCTTCCTGGAAGGTGCTGTCGAGGCACGGCCAACCAACGTCCTGATCTACGCCACTACCAACCGCTTCAACCTGATCCGTGAGAACTTCACTGACCGTGGGCAGCAGAGCGAAGACGTTCACTGGCGCGATACAATGGATGAGAAGCAGTCGCTGGTGGCGCGTTTCGGGCTGCGCGTCACCTTCACCACGCCGGACCAGGAGCGCTATCTGCACATCGCTTCGGGCATCGCGCGCCGGCGCGGCCTGATTATCCCCGAGGAAACGCTGCGCACGCAGGCATTACAATGGGAGCGCCAGCACGCCGGGCGCTCCGGGCGCCTCGCACGCCAGTTCATCGACACCCTCGAAGCGGAAATGAAAATGTAGTAGGGGCGGGGCTTGCCCCCGCCCTCGCCCTGTAACAAACGAAATTCCGCCGGAGCGGGCGACCGCAAAGGTCGCCCCTACAGGTCTACGAAACGCGAGCCTGCTTTCTCACCTCGTACCATTTGCCCAGGGCAGCGCGCAGCAGCGGGCGCGAGCGCTGGAAATAGGTTTTCGCCGTCGCGTCGGGCATGTGCAGAGCCTTGCCTATCTCGGAGAAGCTCAACTGCCCGGCATAACGCAGCAGCACAACGGCGCGATATTTCGGAGGAAGCGTTGCAATCGCCTGCTGCAAGGCGGCCTGCAAATCGTGGCGCTCCGCCATCTCATCCGGCAGGGGATCACCGTCGGGCAGCAGGGCAAGCGGTGACAAATCATCGTCATCGTCCGTACTGAGATCAAGTTCGGAGAAATGCAGTACCCGCTTCCTGCGCAGTTCGTCCAGACAACGGTTATGGGCTACCTGAAACAGCCATGCCTTGAGCGGCGCGTTCGTGCGCAGCGTGGGCAGAGATGTATAGAGCTGGAGGAATACATGCTGCGTTACATCGCATGCCAGGTCATAATCACCCAGATAATGACAGATAAAATTAAATAAAGGAGTTTGATACCTGCGCACCAGCCCCTCAAAAGCGTATTGATCCCCGGCCAGCGTCCGCTGCACCAGCATTCCATCGGTAATCTCTTTTTGCAATGGCTCGGTTGTGCGTTCACATACTTGCATTATCTATCTCCCTTATATGGTCCTTACCTCTTCTTTCAGGTACACCTCAAGCATATATCCCTTGCATTAGAGCGCCCTGGGATTTCCTTAAAAAAAGGATTAAAAAAGAATCTTCCTTGACAATAATGGTTAGTGATATACTGTTCTCAGCAAAAGTCAAAAAAAAGCCTGTGCTATATGCCCCACCCATCTTAGGAAGCAGGAACAAGTATGATCAACACAGCTTCTTTGCGCGCCATCAATGGCTCGAAGTTCTCTCAGCGTTTTATCAGGCCACGCTATGACTCCTATTGCTTTTCTAATCTCCCCCCGACTCTCGAATTCCTCCTCACAGGCAAAGGTCAGAGCGCGCTGCCTCCAGATGTCTTTGGGAACTTACCGACACGCTACGATACAGTGATCTTCTTTTTCGTCGATGCTTTCGGCTGGCGCTTCTTTGAACGGTACGCAGAGCGCTACAGCTTTCTCAAGACCATTCTTACAGATGGTGTTGTCTCGAAATTGACCGCGCAGTTCCCCTCGACAACTGCCGCACATGTGACCTGCATCCACACCGGCCTGGATGTCGGACAGAGTGGCGTCTACGAATGGAACTACTACGAACCGCTGGTCGATGAGATCATCACACCGCTGCTCTTTTCCTTTGCAGGCGATAAGATTGTGAGAGACACCTTGAAGCGCAGCGGGCTGCCGAGTGCAGCATTTTTCCCGCAGCAGACCTTCTACAATACCCTGCGCGAGCATGGCATCACTTCACACGTCCTCCAGTACCAGGCGTACACCCCCTCTACTTACTCTGATATCGTATTTCGGGGAGCGACTGTCTATCCTTATCAGAGCCTGCAAGACGCCTTCTCGCGCCTCGCGACAATGGTTACATCCGGGCGCAGTTCCCCCACGTACTATTACCTTTACATTGATCGCATTGATACTATCTGCCACAACCACGGGCCAACCTCAAAACAGGCGGACGAAGCGGTAGAGAAGCTGCTAACGGCGATGGACCAGTACTTTTATAAAGTGGTGCGGGGCAAAGCTGGTAATACACTGCTCATCATGACCGCCGATCATGGTCAGGTCGAGGTTGATCCGCACTCCACCTACTATCTCAACCAGCGGATCCCCGGCATCGCACGCTATATGAAAACCAATAAACACGGTCATCCGCTTGTTCCGGCAGGCTCTGCACGCGACATGTTCCTCTATGTGAAAGAGGAATATATCGATGAAGCTGTCGCCGAGCTGCAACGGCGCCTTGTCGACAGGGCGGAAGTCTATAAGACGCAGGATCTGCTGGCGCAGCGCTTTTTCGGCCTGCACGAGCCGTCACCCGTCTTTCTCGCCAGGCTTGGCAATGTTGTGATTCTGCCTTATAAATATGAGACCATCTGGTGGTATGAAGAGGGAAAATTTGAGATGCACTTTCAGGGCCATCACGGGGGGTTAACAGCCGATGAGATGGAGATTCCGCTGCTGCTCCTGCCCCTCTAACAGGATAGGCAATTGAAATGAACTATGTTATACTGCACAGGAAATTATGATAGCGCTTTCACATCCAACCCCAGGAAGCGATATCACCGGGTAGTGAAGTACAATGCCTCTTTACCGTATTACAGTGAGGAAGCATGCATTTGCAAGCATTATAGACAACCATTGAGTGAGAGGAAACACCACATATGCGACGGGGAACAGTCTTATTCCTCCTCTTTATTATCTTGCTCGCGGTGGGCGCCTCCTTCGTCGTCTTCTGGCCCAATGCCAGTTCCAGGCCAGGCGGCAAGCCCTTATACGGCATCAATAACCCCTTTATCATCAAGGAAGGGCTTGACCTGCAAGGAGGCATCAGCGTCCTGCTCGTCCCACAGCCGGGCCAGGATACCTCATCATCCGTGATGCAGGCGGCACGCGATCAGATCGAGCAGCGTGTCAACGGCGGCCTGGGCGTCAATGAGCCGGATATCCGCATCCAGACCACCAACGGCCAGCCAAGCATCTCTGTTCAGTTGCCGGGCCTGAACAGCGGCAACCAGCAGGAGGCCATCCAGACGCTCCTCAAAACCGGCAAGCTCGAATTCTGGGATACCGGGCAGACCAACGTGCCCGATGGCACAGCTCTGAACCCTAAGGACTTCGCGCAGTCCAACGGGGGCACCAAACCGCTCTTTACTGGCAAGGATCTCGATCCTAACTCGCTTGGCGTCGGCCAGGATCCACAGACGGGCGCCTACGTCATTGAATTCGCTATGAAGGGCGACGCCATCGGACGTTTCAGCAAGTTTACTGGCGACCACATTGGAGATTTTCTCACCATCACACTTGATGGCAAAGTGATCCAGTCGGCAACGATCCAGAGCCAGATCCCCGGCAATGGGCAGATTACCGGCCAGTTCACACTCTCTCAGGCCCAGCAGATCGTTAACGTGCTTAAATACGGCGCCCTGCCCGTTACGTTCAGCATTCAAAGTGAGCAGACGGTCGGCCCCACGCTCGGTCAGGATTCCATCGATAAGAGTCTGATCGCCGGCGCTATCGGCCTCTCCATTGTCATCCTGTTTATGCTGCTCTATTACCGTCTGCCGGGGTTCCTCGCCGACATCGCGCTGATCCTGTATTCCATCTTCACCTTCGCGGCCTTTAAACTCATCGGCGTGACGCTCACTCTGCCTGGCATCGCGGGCTTCATCCTCTCGATTGGTATGGCCGTGGACGCCAACGTGCTGATCTTTGAACGCGTCAAAGAGGAACTGCGCGCCGGACGATTGCTGCCGGCGGCTATCGATATGGGGTGGAAGCGCGCATGGCCCTCCATCCGCGACTCCAACTCCTCCACAATGATTACCTGCGCGGTGCTGTACTTTTTCGGCAACAATTTCAGCGCGACCATCATTGTCGGCTTCGCCACGACGCTTTTCCTGGGCGTCCTGATCTCGATGTTTACCGCCATCCTGGTCACACGCACCTTCCTGAACCTGCTTGTGCCAACTGGCGTCATCAACCATCCCGCGCTCTTCGGGCTGCCCGCTGACTCGATTACTACAGCGGCATCCCTGGCACGGCGCAACAGCACAGTGTAGAGGAGGCAGCCGTGTTCCATCTCGTTAAACATCGCTATGCGTTCCTGATTCTTTCGCTGATCGTCATTGTGCCGGGCGTGATCTCGCTGATCCTCTTCGGCCTGAACGTCGGTATCGACTTCGCCGGAGGATCAAGCGTCGAGCTTATCCCGCAGAAACCCTTTACCGGCACCGAGCAGGTGAGAAAACTGCTTGCGCCACTCAATCTGTCGGACCTGCAAGTTGTGCTTGGCAACGATCAGAAGCTGCCGGCCAACAAGACGGTCTGGGTGCGTCTGAATACACAGATAAATCAGAACGTTCAGACCAGCATTCAGAATGCGCTGAAGCAGAAATACGCGGACGCCAAACTTAACATCGTTTTCACCAACATCACTCCGGCAGCGGGCAAACCCTACACCCTGGTCACAATCAGTGGCTTCGCCAGTGTGCCCAATGTGAACGATATCAAGACAGCGCTCAACAAGCTGCCTGCGAACGGCAGCGCGAGCAGTGGATCGTCCTCCGCCCCGGCGGCTGCGACTGCGACGCCTGCGCCATCCACCACCTCTACGCCCGGGGCAAAAGCGACGCCTGCGCCATCCGCGAAAAGCACGCCGGTGATAGCAACGACACCAACCCCGGCGACCAGCAGCGCGGCCAGCACGCCGGTGAGCGTCGTCGATGTCAGGCAGGGTACCACCACCCAGACCGTGACCATCCTCACGAAATCTCCGATAAAGCTCGAAGACGCCCCCAGGATTATGAGCACGGTCCTCAATGGGAACGGGCCTTATGTGCAGTGGTTTAGTAACTCGGAGGTCAGTGGCTCCGTCGCGGCGGAGTCCGCACGCAACGCGGCCCTGGCGGTCCTGGCGGCTTCGTTCTTCATCCTGCTCTACATCTGGTTCTCGTTCCGCAAGGTTCCGAAGGCATGGCGCTACGGCACCTGTGCCATTATTGCGATGCTGCACGATGTGCTCGTGGTGCTGGGCGTTTTCTCGATCCTGGGAAAGATCTTTCCGACCATCCAGATCGACTCGCTCTTCATCACGGCTTTGCTGACCGTCGTGGGCTTCTCGGTGCATGACACTATTGTGGTCTTTGACCGCATCCGCGAGAACATGCAGCGCCGTACTGTCGAGACCTTTGAGCAAATCGTGGACGCCAGCCTGGTACAAACGATGTCGCGCTCTCTGAACACTTCGCTGACCGTGCTGTTTACGCTGTCCGCGCTGACCATCTTCGGCAGCGAGGACATACGCACGTTCACGCTGACGCTGCTGATCGGCATCTTCAGTGGCACGTATTCGTCGATCTTCAATGCGAGTATGCTGCTGGCGATCTGGGAGAGAGGCGAGCTTGGCCTCTGGCGCCTCAGCCGTGACCGCATTCCGCCCGCCGAACGGCAGGAGCGCGAGTTGCGCGAACTTGCCCGCTCACGCGGATAATAGTTATAGAAGAGAATGGTGCAGGCTCCATCGCTGGCGCGATGGAGCCTGCACCATTCTCTTCTACTGTTTTATTCGGCGGATACGAAGTTTAGCTTCCGCTTAAAGACCTTCTCGAAAAGATCGGCTTTGACGTAAGCGTGTTCAAGCTCTTCATCAAGATCGGCCAGGGGACGTGTCCACAGAAGAATCGTCCAGATCTTATCGTCGCATGCGGCTGGATCGGCGGCCAGGCGCAGGACGCGTCCATCATGGCTGTAATCGAGCGCATCGGCGACACGCAATATAGCGGCAAGCGCGGAAACACGCTTGCGGCCACGCCGGGTGAGTGCAGCATATTCCGCGTGCTGCTTGCTCGGCAGCGCGCGGCGATGATAGCGGGCGATACAGGCGATTTCGTAGCGCTCCTCATCAGTAAAATCGGGCAGCCTGGCCTCGTTGATTAAACGGAAGGAGTGTCTATGGTGGCGGCGTGAGTCGATCATCATACCTGTATTATGCAAAAGAGACGCGCGATCAAGCATACGCCGCGCCTGCTCATCAAGATCATGCAGGGGCAGCGTTGCATCAAATAATTGCAAGGCCAGATCCCTGACGTGACGAGCATGAGGCCAGTCTTCTACAAGCAGTCCCCCGCTCTGGTGGAGTTCCTCCGGCGTCGGCTGAGCATATTCCCACCAGTTTAGTTCCTCAACCGAATCTGGCGTCTTCATGGATAATAATTCCTCCTGTTAAAAACCACGAAATGTAGCAACCAGAGGCGGAAATGGCCCCCGGTGCGCAGCCGCGCGATTTTGAACCGTAACAACCAGAGGCCAGAAGCTCCCCCGGTGCGTAGCCGCGCGCTTCATCGCGCCTCGTCGGCCTATGGAGGGGTCTCATTGCGCGATGATGCTCTTTACCTTTTTATATTCGAGAATGACTACGCTCGCAGTTCTCGCTCCACAAAGTTAAACTGCATTATCATGCGACAACGCACTTATGGATGGCCGATCTTGATTGTTAAACTTTATTATGAAGGCACGACCTGACCTGACGCAGTAGCGCATCTTCATCCAGTTCTCGCAAAAATGTTTCCAGGCTCGCCTGGCGCTTCTTGCGATATTCAGCGAGGCGAGCGATGAGCCATTGCACACCGGCCCGCTCATCCTCCGGCACCTGCTCAAGCTGCTGCTGCAAATGCGCGTTTGTAACATCGGTATCGCGAACCTGGCCCAGCATATCAGCGATCTTCTTCACCTGGCGATACACTTTTTTAAAGTGTTTTGGATCACAGGCGGACTCGTAGGCGTCCAGAACGGCGCGGAGACGCCGCGAGGCAACGCGCATTTTATGAACATTCTCGATATCTTCGTCTTTGAGCACGGCGGCGCGCCACTCCAGCATCTTCTGTGTACGCTCAACCAGTAAACGGCGCCCGGAATCGATAAACGACTCTTCCTGTCCTTCGCCTTTTCGCGCTTTCCGTTTACGTTTGCTGGCTACTGCACTTTGCTGCACCTGCGCCAGCCAGTCTTCTCCATAACGCGCGCGCGCCAGCAACACTCCCTCTCGAATGCCGTGGGGACTGACACGAATCTCATCCAGGCGCAGGCGCTCCATCATGGCCCGCACGATCAATGCGCCCGCCGGCAGGATGCGGGTGCGCGCCAGCGGTTGTTCGTAACGCCGGGAGACCTCTTCGGCGGTGAGCGCGCTCAGAAGGCCCTCGCAGCGCAGCAGGTCGTCATGCGTCAGGCGCCACATATCCTCTTCCAGACCAAAGGCGCGCCGCACCAGGTGCAGCAGGGAATTAGCGCTTCCCCCCGTGACGATGAGTGCGGGGGGACGCGGCCTGACATTGATCCCTTGTAGATAGGTATGGAGGAAGACCAGGGCGACGTGCAGGTCATCACGCGCCGGCGGATCCGCCGGTAAATAGCGATCATGCAGCCAGCCAGAGCCAATGGGGAAGGAGGCGCGCCAGGTAATCTGCATATCCTGAGCCGTCACCAGTTCCATGCTGCCACCGCCAAGATCCATCACCCCTATCTGCGCAGGCGCTCCCGGCTCCTTCAGCAGTTCATAGGTCGCGCCATAGAAGGTAAGCGTCGCCTCCACATCGCCATCTACGATGATGGCCTCCAGCCCGGCCCGCTCTTTCACAGCCGCCAGAAACTCGGCGTTATTGGTAGCCTGGCGAATAGCTTCGGTAGCGACCACCAGCACAGGTTCCGAGGTATACTGCCCGGCCAGCGCCCTGTACCTGCACAGCGTCGTGAGAGCTTCCTCGCGTTTCTCCGGCGAGATCGCGCCCGTGGCGGTCACACTCTCGCCGATACGCACCACCTCCTGCTCATCGGCGATAATATTCAAATCGTCGGGCAGCGAGCGAGCCACAACTATATGAATGGTATTACTCCCGATATCGATAGCGGCACGAATGGGCGCGATTCGCTCGGACATAGAAACTCCTGCATATATGGCCTTCGCAGTAATAACGCTGGCTCATACCCGTTCTGGAGGGCGCAAATAAACACGGACGAGGTACATTAATCACATGGAACATCGCCTTTATTATAGCACGGCCGGGCATAGGAAAGTGAGGGCAGTCATCCACAGAACACTTGCAGCGTCGCTAGCAGGATGTCACAAGCGCGCCGCACCTGTTCCAGGTCGGCCCATTCGACGACGGCATGAGCGCCAGCGCCACCAGGACCGAAGATAACGGTAGGGATGCCTGCTGCGGCGAGCAGAGCAGCATCTGTCCACCAGGGCGCGCCAGCTATCTGCGGAGCCGAGCCAAGTAGTATTTCGGCCTGACGAGCGAGAACCTGCACGATAGGAGTATCCTGCGCAACCGCGAACGGCTCCTGCGCAAACGTTGTTCTGATGGAGGCAACAACAGTGGGATCGGCCCGCTGCGCCTCCGCAAGAACCTCTCGTATCTGTTCTTCCACCAGTTGTGGCGTTTCACCAGGGATCGTCCGCCGCTCCATCTGGAGCACACAGCGCTCAGGATAACTGGATAGCTCCTGCCCACCCTGAATCAAGGAGGCATGAAGGGAACCATGCCCGAGCAGCGGATGCGAGGGGCCATCCTGAAGCTTATGATTGAGGCGCTCCAGGCCCAGCAGAATACGCCCCATCTTCACAATAGCATCTCGCCCCAGGTCGGGGCGAGAACCATGCGCGGCTCTTCCTTCCGTGATGATCTCACACCAGATAAAGCCTTTATGCGCCACCTGTAGTTGTAACTCCGTCGGTTCTGTTACAATCGCTGCATCAGCATGCCACTGCTTCACGATAGATTGTGTCCCAATACTGGCATATTCCTCATCGGACACCGCTGTGAGAATCACATCGCCGCGCAGCGACAGGCGCTTTGCCTGCGCGATAGCGAGCATGCTCGCCGCCAGACCTGCCTTCATATCGCAGGCCCCTCGTCCATACAGGCGCTGCCCTTCCACGACAGGATCAAATGGTCGCTCCATGCCAGCCACGCCTACCGTATCCATATGAGCGTTAAGCAAAAGGGAGCGCCCGCCCCCGGTCCCACGCGCGATTCCTACAACGCCGGGGCGTCCCGGCACAGGTTCGTCCCAGACAACATCCACGCCCGCCTCTTCGAGCCAGCGCGCTACAAAGTGCGCGATCTCGCCTTCGCCGGCCCCGCCTGCTACCAGGTCAGGATTGATCGAATTAATAGCAACGAGTTGCTGGAGCAGGGTTGTGATTTCATCCATAGAAGCCTCTTATCTCCTTCTTCATGCGTTTGTCCATCTCATGATACCAGCAGAGGGCAAGCGAAAGCCCTCTGGAAAGAGGCCCGTTCAGGATCCCATCCCCAAACTCTCCCCAGAGTACAACAGATGCCAGGCGCCAGGAGATCTCACGGGAAGTCTTGCTTCAAAAGCGGATACTATCCGCTCGGTCAAGGATGCACTTCGCGGCAGCGCCAGGAACTTCTGGCAGGCGCCGATCCCCCCTATTTCCCTGCCTTGAACGTCACCGGGAACTGCTCGACGCCAAAGGTGAAAAACGTCTGGATGGCCCTCACCGGTGCCCCGGGAATGCGCTTGATCTGCTGGAAGCGCTCCAGCAGCATCCGTAAGGCAATGGTCGCTTCAAGACGAGCCAGAGGCGCGCCCAGACAGAAATGGATGCCAGCGCCGAAGGTAAGATGTCGGTTGGGATCACGGCGAATCAGAAAATGGTCGGGATCGGGAAACTGTCTTTCATCATAGTTGGCCGAAGCAATATGGATTATTAATGCCTGCTGTTTGTCGATGGCCTGACCTCCCAGCATTGTTGCCATTGTCGTCAGGCGCGCCGCGCCGGAAACCGAGGGGTAGCAGCGCAGGATCTCTTCCACCGCGCTGCTCATTAGTTCGGGATTGTGACGCAGTTCCTCAACTGCTTCCGGGTGATCTTCAAAGCAGACCAGCGCGTTGCCAATCAGATTGGCCGTGGTTTCATAGCCGGCAATGAGCAGGAGCTGGCAGAAGTCCAGCAGTTCCTCCTCGCTCAACTTTTCGCCATCGACCTCCGCTGCCAGCAGGCGGCTCATCAGATCCTCGCGCGGGGCGTTCCGATGCTCCTCAAGCTTCTGCGCGAGATAATAACGCAAGGCACGGGTGATCTCCGCTTGCTCTTGCCCGGCCCGGGTGGTGTTGCGCGGGCCTGAGACAAGCCGGGTGGACCAGGTTCGGAACGTGTCCCGCTCCCCCGGAGGAACGCCTAAGAGTTCGGCAATCACCGTGATGGGCAGCGGATACGCCAGATCCTGGATCACATCCATCTCGCCACGAGGCTGAACCGCGTCAAGCAGGCCAGCGGTGATCTCGGTGATACGCGGAGCTAGCTCGGCCACCGAGCGCGGGGTGAAGGCGCGCGCCACAATGGCGCGCAGGCGATGGTGGCGTGGCTCATCCATCCCTAAAATGCTGGGCTGGCGGGGCTGCCGGCTGCCGGCTACAGGCTCCGAGGAGTATGTGGCCGGATCGGTCAGGACGTGCAGAGCATCGTCATAGCGAAAGACCTGCCAGATCCCCATGCGTGGATCATAGAAGACCGGCGCAGTATCGCGCATCTGGCGATACCACTCAAGCGGAATACGTAACAATGTGCTGGCGTTGTTCGTCATAGTTCACTCTTTCCTCCTCAAACTCTGCTTATCAGTTGATAAATGAAGAGTAAAAAAATTTCAAGCGTTCTCCCCCGGCTGCGCATGCCTTCCCCGCCCTTCTCCCTGAGAGGTGCTGGCAAGACCATAGAGAAAGAACTGCGTTATCATCTCTGCATGCTCATGGCCGGATCCTGGAGAACCTCGCCGCGATGAGCGAGAGAGGTCGCCTGAAAGCAGATACATGAGCATATAGGCAGCCGTAACCGCATCGGTGCCCCCCTGTTCCTGACTGCGTAAATATCCCTGCTGCAATCCTTCTTCAAAAAGCGAAGCCAGAGGCCCGATGATCCCGCTCTGAAACAGCTCGCCCAGGCGCTCCTGTGAACTGGCATCCAGTTCTTGCCGGATATCATGCAGCATCATTCCTAGATCCTGCGGCGAACTGTTGAGCAGGTAGCGCACAATCCGCCTCAAACGCTGCTGAATGCTTTCATGGCGGCGCACCATGCGCTCCAACGCCATGCGTGTTTTCGCAATACTTTCCTTGATAACCTCGATATAGAGGCTCTGTTTGTCCGCGAAGTAGTGGTAGAGCGCGGGCTGCGTCAGCCCGCAGGCATCGGCGATCTGGCGCGTAGAAACGGCACGATAGCCATGAGCCATGAACAACTGCTCCGCCGTGCGCAAGATCGTGCTCCTCGTCTCTGCGGCCTCTTCATCCAACACCCGTTTGCGTTGTACACGCGCCATCAACGTATGTCCTTGCAGAATAGTTATCGATTGATAAGGAGTATAGGACAAAAGCTGTCGTCAGTCAAGGGGACACATATATCCGGGCGCGCGTCCCTTTTTTGCATTCATCGCCACCTGCGGTAGCTCACAAGAGGATCGAGAGGACTTGAGCAGGGACGATACACTCACCGGTACTATCCCTGCGTCAGCGTGCGCTCTCGACCAGGCGAGCGGCATGCAGGATAAGGTTGTGAACACGCTCACCAAAGCCGGCAAAGCGCTCATCACGCGTCTGTCCTCGCTTCCAGCGGACGTAGATCTGCTGGAGAATCACTGCCAGTTTGAAATAGGCAAAGACGATGTAAAAATCGAGCGAGGACAGATCGCGCCCGCTCTCGCGCGCGTAGCGTTCGATGAAATCCTCGCGACTGATGAATCCAGGCAGCGCCGTCACCGTTGGCAGCACAGCGCGCAGTTCTTCCGGGTCATCGGGCGTCACCCAGTAGGTTAAAGAGGCGGCGAGATCGAAAAGCGGATCACCGATGGTCGCCATTTCCCAGTCCAGTACCGCCACGGGCCGGCCCAGATCGGCGCTATCCAGCAACATATTGTTCAGCTTATAATCGTTATGGATCAACGCCGGCGCGGGACTCTCGGGGATGCGTTCCGTCAGCCAGCGCATGAGCGGCTCGACCTGCGGGATATCATCGGTTCGCGCGCGCCCGTAACGTTCGATCCAGCCCTTCACCTGGCGCGCCAGAAAGCCCTCGGGATAGCCAAACGAGCCTAGCCCCGCCGCGCGCCAATCGATGGCGTGGATCTGCACCAGCGTATCGACCACGGTATGAGAGATGCGGAGGCAGAGATCGCCGGTCACAACAACGCCGGGCGGGAAGGTATCATTGAGCACCACGCCCCTGCGCCGCTCCATCACATAGAAAGGCGCGCCGATAATCGCCGGATCGTCACAAAAGAAGTAGGGACGCGGCGCCAGAGGAAAGACGGGATGGATCTTCTCCAGCAGGCCAGACTCGCGTGCCATATCGTGCGCCTTTGGCGCTACCGGACCGAGGGGCGGACGGCGCAGCACGCCTTCCCAATCGCCAATTTTGAGCAGATAGGTGAGGTTGGATGCGCCCGATGGAAACTGTCGCACCCGCAGCGCGCCCGCTCCCAGACCCGCGATATGATCGCGCAGGTAGCGTTCTACTTTCTGGAGATCAAATTCTTCCCCTGGCCGAATCGCAATCGTCTCATACTCGTCGCTCATGGCGCCCCCTCCTGGCCTGACAGGCATTTACACGCTCGCTCATTTTTCCTTTTTCTCATCATATCATACGCTTTCCCATGTGCAAAAGCAGGAGGTGAGGGACCTGCGGTCCCTCACCTCCTGCTTTTGCACACTCGCTTATCTACCAAGCTGAGCAAGGACCAGGGAGTTATCGATGGGCATTCCGCTGGTATTGCAGAACTCAATATATCGCTGAACCAGCAGAAGACGCAGCGTGTTGATTACCTCCGTCAGACCTAACTGGGTGATAACGCAGAGGCTCTCTATATTCCTCCGCCCATCGATAGCGGCACAGAGCAGGCGAGCCTGCCGATCAGTGATGCTCGCCCAATCTATCTGAGAGCTATCTTTCAGCCGTGGGATCAACATCTGGAGCGGGAGCGCTTCCGACTTCGCCGCAGTGGCGCTGGCTCGCTGCGGCGGAACCTGTCCGGCAGCGACAACCGGCCGCACGTAAGCGGGCAGCACCTCTTCTACAGCCTGTACAAGCGTCTCTTCTGTAAAGGGCTTGGACAGGTAACGATTAGCTCCCTGACGCAGCCCCCACGATTGATCGATGGCTGTATTCTTGGAGCTGACCATGATAATTGGAAGCGAGCGTAACGCATCTTGCGTTCGCAGTTGGCGACAAAGTGCAAAACCACTGATTCCGGGCAGGATAACATCAAGGATCAGGCATTGCGGATGCTCCTGCAAAAGTTTCATCATCCCTTCTCGCCCATCAGAAGCTGTGATCACATTATAGCCAGCTTTTTGCAGAGCTTGAGCCATATAAAAACACGAGGTTGTACTATCATCGATGATAAGGATTTTGGGTGCGCCGATCATAAAGTTGTTTCCTTCAACGCCGCTCAGTCCCTTGAAGTCCATTGCCAGCAGGTCCTGAGTTCGTTTAGAAGATGCGTTACTATACTTCCTGACTATGAAGATACCTTGATACTATCATCTCCGCCAGTGTTCAAGCAATACATGATGAAAATTCCCCCTAAAAGTACCGTCAGCCCTGTCTGTCCTGAATACCACGAGCTTTTCAGTTACCTCTATCCCGCCTCCCCCGGGCATTGGAACAACCTGGAAATATCAGCAGTATGAATTGACATTTACAGCAATTATACGCTAATATTCTGTATCAGGATGCTAGTTGCGTAAAAAATCTTCTTCTCACATACAAGCGGGCGATGATAATGCTGCATCCTGGCACACTACTGGCACAGCGCTACTATGTCCTACACAGGATCGGCGCAGGCGGTTTCGCCACGGTTTATAAAGGACGTGATACACGTGGTCGCCTGGTGGCAATTAAACAATTCAGCCTGGCCGGCTTGAGTCCCCAGGAGAAGATCGAAGTTACTGATTCATTTAACCGTGAGGTGGCACTGCTCTCGACGCTGCATCATAAACACCTACCGCGCGCCCTGGACTATTTTACTGATGAAGAGCACTGGTATGCGGTAATGGAGTTTATTGAGGGCACCCCCCTTGATGAAGTGCTGCAAGCAAGTGGGCCACTTCCACCGGAGCTGGCGCTCAAGATCGCACTGGAACTTTGCGACGTGCTGGGCTATTTACATAGACACTACCCCCCGATCATCTACCGCGATGTCAAACCATCCAATATTATGTTGACAAGCCAGGGCCATATCTTCCTGATTGACTTCGGCATCGCGCGCCGCTACCGTCCCGGCCAGGCACGAGATACAGGGCAACTTGGTTCGCCAGGCTATGCGGCACCTGAGCAGTATGGCCGGGCACAAACGACGCCGCGCACAGATATCTATGGTCTTGGCGCGACTCTGCAAACACTGTTAACTGGCCGGGAACCGCTGGAGATCGAAGTGAATGGCTGGCCGCCGCACTGCTCACTCCCGGCCGATGTGAGGGATCTGCTGGCGCATATGTGCGCTTATGACGTGAATCAACGGCCCCGCACCATGGAAGAGGTGCGCAATGAAATTTACAATCTCAGCATCTATCCATCAAGCTGGAAGCCTTCATATGTGTTAGCTCTTTGGACCGGTGAAGCCGCCAATACGGTGGCAGGCTGCCTCTATATTATGACAGCGGGCCTGCTGATATTCACGTTAGCCCTCGCATATTTCATAAGCATAGTCTTCTTCATTCAGGATATCGTCACCGGCTCGCTTGCACTATCGCGCTGGCAACTGTTCTTGCTGCTATTGCCGTTTTCGATCGGCTATCGCGGGCTTTTCGTAATCGCGCGTCTGGGACGCGTACTACGCATTCAGAGGCAAGGAGGTGAAGTCAGCGATTCCGGCCCCTCACGACCGTGGAGGAGCGAGGTACATGCTGCGCTATGGCAATGGCTGTGGACACAGCTCATCATTATTGCACTGGCTGCCCCCTTCTACCTGTTTTTTCCGCTTTTCATGGTGCAATTTGTAACAGGCGTGAGCACACTCCTCTGCCTGCTGGTGGTATTTTGCCTGCTCTTTAGCATGATAATTATGGCTGCCCGGTATCTCTACAATGCACTCTTTGCCACGAAAAAGCGCAAGAGAAGCCAGAAGCAGCAGATGCCCTATATCATCTCATCCTCAGAACGGGTCTAAAGAATGAAGACCATCGCGTGTTGCCTCCTATATCTCACAATTAACAGATGGCTGCAACCGCGAAAACTGCTGCCAGCCTTTGCGCCGGGCACAGGGCGTTGTCTATCACCCGGCCTCTCTGTTTCTATACACGCTCGAAGGCGATGGGTACACGTCTGAAGCCGTGCAGAATAACATCGCTCAGTGGCTCCAGTGGCTCATCCTGCGTTATACGTATATTCTGAAAGCGCTCCAGTATCGCTTCAAGCGCGATCTTTGCCTCCAGGCGAGCCAGCGGCGCCCCCAGGCAGAAGTGAATGCCGTGGCCGAAGGCAATATGCGGATTGGGAGCACGCCGGATATCAAAGCTCTCGGCATCGGGAAAGACCTCCGGGTCGCGGTTGGCCGAGCCGATCCAGGCAATGACGAGCTGCCCCGGCTCTATGCGCTGCCCACCAACAACCGCCTCGCTGACTGAGAGACGAAACATGCGGCTTACCGGCGAACGGTAACGCAGTACCTCCTCGATAGCGCCGGGCAGCAGCTCTGGATCGGCGTAAAGCTGCTCCAATGCCTGCGGGTGCTCATGGAACGAGAGGATGGCGTTGCCGATCAGGTTGGTCGTCGTGATGTTGCCGGCGACCAGCAGCAGCAGACAGAAGCTTACCATCTCGTCCACAGAGAGGCGTTCCCCATCGATCTGCGCTTCCTGCAATGCCGTCAGCAGATCGTTCCGGGGTTCACGCCTCCGCTGCTCAAGCATGCTTATGAAATACTCCCGCATCTCCTGCTGATAGGCAGCGCCGCCGCCATCATTGGTGCCGACGATCAGATCCGACCAGAGCTTGAAGCGCGCACGGTCTCTCGTGGGGACGCCCAGCATCTCGGCAATGACGATAACGGGCAGGGGATAAGCGAGATCTTCTATTATATCCATCCTGTTGCGCGGAGCGGCCTGGTCCAGCAGTTCATGCACAATGGTAGTGATACGCGGGGCCATACCGGCGATAGCGCGCGGCGTAAACGCCTGCGTGACCAGGGAACGCAGCTTGCGATGACGCGGCGGATCCAGGTTAATGATGCTGGCACCGAGCAGGTGCGCACCGCCCATCATCTGTGAGGAGAAAGTTTCATAGTCGGTCAGCACACGTCGCACATCTTCGTAGCGGAAGACGCTCCAGGTATGATGCTCCTCGTCATAATACACGGGCCGCGTCTCGCGCATTCTCTGATACCAGGTAAAGGGATCGCGAACCTGCTCTATCGGTAAAAACACTTGTCTTTCCTTTCGCTCTCTTAGCTCAACACTGTGGTATGCTATCGATAAGCGCCGCGCTATCCATCAGGCGTAATCATTTAACTAACGCTGTGTGCAAGTTTACCTGACGGCTCACCGCTTCGCGCTTCGCCAGGGAGGGGAGGTTGCGGGCTGAGCGCCTGAGGCGCTCAGCCTGCAACCTCCCCTCCCTGGGGTGCGCCTGCGGCACACAAAAACAGGCACATCAGGCTAGCTATGTTCTGCGCGGGCCATGTCATAAATGCATACTCAGTATGAATATATACTGAGTATGTCTAAAAATCAAGGGAAATATGTTCGAAGGTAAAGGAAGATGTCCAGCTCTGATGTTGAAAAGCGATTATCCCTGCGCCAGCGCAACTCCGAGCGCATACGCCAGCGCATTGTGACGGCGGCCCTCGACCTGTTCACCACCGAAGGATACGACCAGACGACGATGGATGCCATCGCGGAGCGAGCCGAGGTGGGCCGGGCAACCCTCTTCAAGTACTTCCCCACAAAATCGACTCTCCTGCTGCCTTTGAGCCAGCAAGTCGTCTTCGCCGAACTGCGCCCGCAGGTTCAGGCGCTGCTGGAGCGGCAGCCAACCTCCAGCGAAGCCCTGCGCTACTACTTCGCATTGATTGGCAAACGCATCAGGGAGCTTCCCGACGTGACGCGAGCGCTCATTACCATCATCGGGACGGTTGAGGACGAGGCTTCCGAGCAGGTGCCCGACTTCGCGGAAACGCTCAACGCCATCTTACGCCACGGGCAGGAGCGCGGCGAGGTACGCCGCGATATCCCCGTGGAACAGTTAAGCGTCTACATCTCCGTCCTGTTCGGTGATGTGATGCATCGCGTCGTGAAGAGCGATGATCTGGAAAGCTACGCGCCGGCGATGAACCTGCTGCTCTCGTTTCTGGAGACAGGGCTGAGCCGCGAGTGATCGCCTCCCTACCACCGCATGCTCGCTATGAGATACAATGAAGTACGCATACTGTTCGAGACACAATGCTGTGTGAAAAGGAGCATATCTATGGCAAAAGTTTTCGATAATATCGCCGCGCAGGCTCAGAAACCCTTCACCAACGAGCCGCTGACCGATTTCACGAATGAAGAGAATAAACGCGCTCAAAAAGATGCGCTGGCCCGCGTCAGGAGTGAACTGGGGCGTACTTATCCCCTCATCATTGGAGGTCAGCAGATTACTAATAAAGAGACCTTCGCCTCCGTCAATCCTTCGCAGCCCGACCAGGTTATCGGTTATTTTTCGAGCGCCAGCGCCGCGCAGGTAGATGAGGCAGTGCGTGTCGCGACGGAGACCTTCGAGACCTGGAAACGCGTGCCGGCAGAGGAGCGCGCGGGCTATCTCTTCGCCGCAGCCGACCTGATGCGCCAGCGCCGCTTCCTTATTAATGCGTGGATGATCTATGAGGTAGGCAAGAGCTGGGTTGAGGCCGATGCCGACACCGCCGAGGCTATCGACTTTCTTGAATTTTACGCGCGCGAGATGCTTCGTCTCGCCGGCGAGCAGCCCATCGTGCATATTCCCGGCGAAGATAACCAGCTCGTCTATATCCCGCTCGGCGTGGGCGCCGTCATTCCGCCGTGGAACTTCCCCAGCGCCATCACCGTTGGCATGACCAGCGCCTCCTTCGTGGCCGGCAATACCGTCATCCTCAAGCCCGCAAGCACCTCGCCGGCCATCGCCTATCAGTTTGTGCGCATCCTCGAAGATGTGGGCCTGCCCGCTGGCGTGGTCAATTTCCTCACTGGATCGGGTTCGGTCATCGGCGACAGGCTGGTTGAGCATCCGCAGGTGCGCTTCATCGCCTTCACCGGCTCGCGCGATGTGGGCCTGCGCATCTACGAGCGCGCCTCAAAGCACCAGCCGGGGCAGCGCTGGCTGAAACGCTCGATCCTGGAGATGGGCGGCAAAGATGCCGTCGTGGTCGACGAAACCGCCGACCTGGATGCAGCCGCCGCCGGTATCGTCGCCTCCGCGTTTGGCTTCCAGGGGCAGAAGTGCTCCGCCGGATCGCGCGCCATTGTCGTCGAGTCGGTCTACGACCAGGTGTTGCAGAAGGTCGTCGAGCAGACGAAACAGTTGACGATGGGAGATGTCACCGATCCGTCTACTTATATGGGGCCGGTCATCGATGAGAACGCGATGAAGAAGATCCTCGAATATATCGAGATCGGCAAAAAAGAGGGCCGCCTCGTGACCGGTGGTGGACATCGCGAGCCGGGCTACTTTATCGAGCCGACGATCTTCGCCGACGTACCGCCACAGGCCCGGATCGCTCAGGAAGAGATCTTCGGTCCCGTGCTGGCCTTCATCAAAGCGAAGGATTTCGATGACGCGCTCAACATCGCCAACAGCACGGAGTATGGCCTGACCGGATCGCTCTATTCGCGCGATCCTGAGCGCATAGAGCGCGCTAAAGAAGAGTTTCACGTCGGCAACCTCTACTTCAACCGCAAATGCACGGGCGCACTGGTCGGCGCGCATCCCTTCGGCGGCTTCAATATGTCGGGGACCGACTCGAAGGCGGGCGGGCGCGACTACCTGCTGCTCTTTACGCAGGCAAAGGCCATCTCGGCAAAGAAGTAGACGAAGGGAGACTTTTCTTGGCTACCGTCACACAACTGCGCCCTGGTACATGGCAGGTCTCTCTGCCATTCCAGGGCGAGCACGGCATCATTGGCTCCTACCTTTTGAGTGGTGGGGATGACCTGGCGATCATCGATCCCGGTCCTGGCAGCACGATTGAGGGCCTGCTGTCTTCTCTGCGCGAGGCCGGCTTTGATCCGCAGCAGGTAACGCACCTGATCGCGACGCACATCCACCTGGATCACGCAGGCGCTGCCGGCTCGCTGCTGCGCTACATGCCCCGCGCTACTGTCTATGTCCACAGCAAGGGCGCACCCCACCTGCTCGACACCTCGAAGGTCGTGGCGAGCGCGGCCCGCATTTACGGAGATCGCATGGAGACGCTGTGGGGGCAGATCGAGCCTGTACCCCGGGAGCGCCTGCATATTATGGAGGATGGCGATATCCTCAACGTTGCCGCTCGCCGCCTGGAGGTGCATTATACGCCCGGCCATGCGGTGCATCACGTCATCTTCTTCGATGTCCACTCCGGCGAGCTGTTCGCCGGCGACGTGGCGGGCGTGCGCCTGCAAGGCATCGACTATGTGCGCCCGCCAACGCCGCCGCCCGACCTCGATCTCGAGGACTGGTCGGCGAGCATCGATAAGGTTCTGCACCTGCGGCCCGATGTGCTCTACCTGGGGCATTTCGGCCCAACGCATAATCCGCCCGAGCACTTCGCGCGGCTGCGCGAAAAGCTCTACTCCTGGGGCGATTTCGTGCTGCGGGCCATGCGCGAGGGGAAGGGCGAGACCGAGATCATTGAACTGCTCATCGCGCAGTCGCAGCCCGAGTTGCTGCGCGCCGCGCACGACGCTCATGCGCTGGCGCGCTACGAAATCGCAACCAACTATCCGATGACGGTCCAGGGCTATATGCGCTACTGGCGCAAGAAGCACCCTGAGCGCCTGACATAAAGGAATGTAACAACTGGAGGCCGGCTGCACCGGCCTCCAGTTGTTACATTCCTTTATGTCAGGCAGACACCCTATTCGGCCTGGACCTCGTTCTCGGAGAGCTGGTAGATCTGCTCAAGGCTCTGCGTGCGGGCGCGCCCGATGCGCGTCAAACGCTTCTGAAACTGCTGCTTCGCATACTCGCGGACCACCTCAGGCGTACCGTTCTGCTCCTGGTTGCTCGCGACGATGGAGAATAGCTCGTTCATCCGCTCCTCGACAACGGGCCAGAGATCGTGATGCTCCGCGACCAGTCGCGAGATGAGGAAGACGCCATAGGCGATGTGACGTGCTTCGTCGCGTTGAATGTACCGTAAGCCTTCGCGTAGACCAGGCATGACATCGAAGCGATCCAGCACTCTGAAGAAACTGAAGTAGCCGGTCTCGGCCAGCACCCCCTCGATAATCATGTTGTAGAGAACCGACGCCCGCGCCTGATTGGCCGGGGAGGGATCGGTCAGCAAGAGATTCATGGCGCGGGGCAGGTCGTCGGCGAACAGGTCACGGCCGCTATTGGGAGCACGCACCTCGTGCAAGTCCTCGCGCTCTTGCAGCACTTCATCGAGGATGCGCCTGAAGAACTCGGTGTGCTTCCCCTCTTCCCACAGGAAGGTTGTCAGGAACAGCTCCTCTTCGAGACGCCCTTCGCGCGCTACGGTCATGACGAGGGGCAGCAGATCCACGGTCACAGCCTCCTCGCCCGCCTGGAAGCCGAGGATGAGACGCCGTAAACGCTCCCTGGGATCATCGGGGATGCGCAGCCAATCATCTCTATCCCGGCTTAAATCGATATCACGCGGATCCCAGACGCCAAGCTTTTTCGCCTTGTGATAGAGGCGCATAGGGAGGATGTCGTGGCGCAGACCACGACTGGTCAGGGTCGTGTAGGTCCGCCGGGGTGCAACCGTCATCAGAACGCCTCCCCCAGCTTGACATGACCTTTCAGCAGGTTGCGTGAGATGATATAGCGCTGAATCTCATCGGTTCCCTCGAAGATGCGGTAGAGGCGCACCAGGCGATACCATCGTTCAATCGGCAACTCTTTGGTGTAGCCCATGCCACCGTGGATCTGCATCACGCGATCAATCACATGATTCGCCATGTTCGCGCCGTAGAGCTTGGCAATCGACGAGGCGTGGCGCGCGTCCTTGCCATTCTCGGCCAGCCAGGCTGCGTAGAGCACGAGCCAGCGCGTGGCCTCGATCTCGACGTGCGAATCGGCGATCATCCACTGGATGGCCTGGTACTCGGCAATCGGTTTGCCCATCGAGTAGCGCTGCTTCGCGTAGTCGATAGCCATCTGGAGCGCGCGCTCGGCCAGGCCCACGGCACCGGCGGGGATGCGCCAGCGGCCCGCGCCGATCCACTGCATGCCCAGGTCGAAGCCCCTGTTAAGCTCGCCCAGAATATTTTTCGCGGGCACGCGCACATTCTCGAAGTAGAGCGAGGCCGGCCCCCAATCGCCCATCGTCGGGATGTAGCTGGAGGTCCAGCCCATCTCGCGGTCAACCAGGAAGCAGGTCACGCCGCCGTGACCGCCTTTCTCGGGATCAGTTACCGCGAAGACCATCGCGAAGTCGGCCTCGTTGCCGTTGGTGATGAAGATCTTCTCGCCGTTGAGTACATAGTAATCGCCGTCCTTCACCGCACGCATCTTGATGTTGGCCGCGTCCGACCCGGCCCCCGGCTCCGTCAGGGCAAAGCACGAGCGCCGCTCACCGTTGATCGTCGGGATCAGATAGCGTTTCTTCTGCTCCTCGTTGCAGTAGTAGAGGATATTATCGGCTGAGCCGCC
>DATGLE010000040.1:0-58656 GCA_035294325.1 Ktedonobacteraceae bacterium
CGCTGGCGGCGGAAAATGCCGTTCTTGGCGGCGAGCAAAAGTCCCGGCATAAAATCGTCCCGCATGGCGGCTTCACCGACCCGGAATATGGCAGCGTGGGCCTCACCGAAGAGCAGGCGCGCGCGCACTGTAGTTGTGTCGTTGCGCTGGTGCCCTACACCGCGCTGGACCGCGCCCTCATCGATGGTCACAGGGAGGGCTTCTGCAAGCTTATCGTCTCTGAGGAGACGCACCGCATTCTTGGCGCGCATATCGTGGGCGAGCAGGCGGTGGAAATACTCCAGCTTATTGCAACCTGCATGGCTGCGGATATGTGGGTAGAGCAGCTGGCCGAGATAGAACTGGCCTATCCCACCTTCACCGCCATTGTGGGCCTCGCCGCGCGGCGCATCGTCCGCGAACTCGGCGTCGTCCCCCTGGCGCCGCAGTGGCGCCACCCGCGCCCCGGCATCGCCGAGTGGGAGCGGGGCGAAGCATAGAAATTAGCCGATATGGGCGGGGCATCCTGTGCATCCGCACAGGATGCCCCGCCCATATCGGCGTGTTCCGTTTCTCATCCCACAGCTTTTACGGACATATCGTGAACAGGCCGGTAATCTTCGTCGCTGATGGGAACAAATCTCGCTATTAGCCCTTGCCGCAGCGCCTCCGCTGCATCAGCATCGTGATGCATAGCCAGGAGTATGCGTTTTAGCTCCTGTTTCAGTGAAGCCGGCAGACTTTTCGCCGCGACGATGGGAGGGATCGGCGAAGGCCCGAGGGCGTCGATGATACGCAGGTTTGTAGCGAGTCTGGCATCACGCATCCTCAGAACATCGAGGACGTGGGAGTCGATGGCCGCTGCATCTATGTCACCTTGCAGGACCATCTCTATTGATCGCAGGTGTGAGCCGGTCTTTACCAGCCTGCCAAAGTAATCGAGAGTTTTGCCGCGCATCGCCAGGTTGTAGCTGACGATATTCCAGCCCGAGTGCGATGTTTTCTCGTTGTATCCCCACACGGTTCCTTGAAGATCCTCAAAAGAGGTGAAGGAGCTGCTTGAGCGGACGATGATATCCGAAAAATAGACAGGCTTTCCATGATAGCGCGGCGGATACAGAACGGGAGCTGCCAGCAATTCGATAGCAGGATCATCTCGCCGCGCTGCCTGGCTGTAGGGCAGCCCGCATAAAAATCCAATATGCGCCCGTCCATCGGCAAATTCGTCGAGCGATTGCCCCACCGCCAGTTGCGCAGCGCGGCCTACCTGTTCACCGACATAGCTGCTAATATATGCATACGTTTCATACAAGGCTGGAGAGAGAAACGTCGCGAAACGCAGCATGGAAGGCGTTCGCTTAATGATAGATGTGCCCGGCCTCCATTTAGTTGCAGCGAAGGATAACATGCTGATAAGTTCACCTCTGAATTAGCGCGGCGCCATCCTGATCGCGCCGTCGAAGCATTAGTTATGGTCTCACCATGAAGCAATTCACGGGTGGCCTCTGTGCCATCCCCTATACTACTACTCTTATCCGGGAAGAGGAGGCGGATGCCGCTGTCCCCGCCGTCATCCGGGCCGTCCAGCAGGCTCAGGTAGCTGACCTCATCCAGAGGCAGCCACCAGTGGGCGGACAATTGCCCCCGCAACGTCTCTTTCGCAAGCGTGTTGGCGATTTCCTGCATACGCTCTTTCGCTGCCGGTTCTTCTACCAGGCGGGCGACCGCCTCCAAATCCTGCCAGCTTACGGTGCGGTGATAGAGATTAGCCATCCCCCGGCCTGTGGTAAGAGAACGGTTCCGGTAAATGCCGTTCTCTTTGGCATGGTCGCAGATGCGATACCATGAGAACCGGGGAAAAGCTTGCATGAGTTCCACCTGGGCTGCTTCGTGATACATGGCGAACAGGGTTTCTTCTTCTTCCCGGCTCCAGGCTTCGTTGGTATTGGGCATGGTTCCCCGCCAGATGAGCGCCACATCGTCCCGCGCGGCCACACCGTCCTCCCAGATAATATGCAAGAGGAACAGATGCGAGGACACCATGTTAAGTTTAATCGCCTTGACCACTTTCCGTATCATCTTTTTCTGGTGCTCGCTGCTCAGCTTTTTGTACTCCGTGGGCAGGTGCGAGAGCACGTAGTAGAAATTCGGCACCACGCGCTCTGGGTCTTCCTGTCCGCTTTGCGCCTGCTGCTTTTCTAGGAAGCCCTCCAGGGCGATCTCCGCTTCCGCCAGTTGCGTGATGTAACGGGCTTCCGTTTGCTTGCTCAAGGGCCGCGCCGGTTTGGTCAGCAGGTTGTCCAGCCGCGCTATCTGCGCCTGTGCTTTTTCTATTTGCGTCTTGAGCACCTGCGCCTCATCCACCATGCCGCTTTGACGGCTCTCCCAAATCGCCTTGATCCGGTCAGCCATCTCGCCGTCATACTGCGCCAGGTCGCACAGGCGGTCGAGCACAATCGCGTCCAGTTCCTTGCAGGAAACCGTCCATGCCGTCTTTGTCTGGATGATGCCTACCCGGTTGCTTCCGTAGAGCGGCGACCCCTGGTGGCAATCATAGCGGCTTTTCGTATTTTTATTTTCCTGGTTATCAACGGAGAAGCTTACCGCCCCGTCATCGCTTTTGAGGAAGCCGTGCAGGATGGCGTCCGACTCCCATTGCCGGGTGTGCTTCCGCGACCGCCTGCTGTCTTTCCACTTATCAAAGGGTGTGCCATCAGGATAATGTCCGGTGATAGCGCCGTAGCAGGGTGCGAGCAAATCCATCGGCACCGCCGCCTCGAACGCGCCCGCGAGGAGGATTTCATTCCCCAGCTCGTCTTTTCCGATTTTGGCATATCCCCCCAGCGTCATGTTGCTGAGGTAATGCTTGAGCGCGTCCAGGCTGGCGAAGGTGAATCCCTTTTCCACCCTGCTCATAATCGTCGGAAAATTGTATTTCTGGAGGTCTTCGGCGGGAGGGTAAGGGAAGAGGCAGGGAAGGCTCTCGATATAGCGGACGATATAGGCAAGGGAAAAGTCGTTGTCATAGAACCGCTGGAAGAGATCAACCGCTATCTCCTGCCAGGGATGGTATATGATAGGACGCTGCTCGTCTTTCCAGGCATTGCGGTCAATCACATATGGTGCAGGCAAGTGCCCGCCGCCATAGAGTCCGCGCTGCACCTTCTGCTGGCGCGTCTCATTGAGGTACACGATCTGCGTGGCGAGGTAGTTATAGGCGTCCTGCATCTCTTTCTGGAACGCCTGCAAGTCTTTGGTGCGTGTGAAATCATACACCGCGCGCCCCGGCACAATGAGTTTGAGCTTTTTCTTCTCCGCCAGTTCGGTGAACATGCTCACATTGCGAAAATGCTTATCCCTGAAAAGCCGATCCGCCCGCGCGAGCACCAGGCTGCCGACAACATCATTCGCAATGTCAATGTAGAGCCGGGAGAGCTTTGGGCGCTCATCGTACCCTTTGGTGCCGCTGACGCCCGCGCCTTCATCATATAACTCAATGTTACGGTCGTCCTCGTCTCCCCTTATCGCTATGGCGATGGGAACCATCGTTTCCTGTCTCAACCGGCCCTCATAATGGCTCTTGTCAGACTTCTTCCGGGATTGCCGGATGAGTACGCCGGTCTTTCGCGTAAGATCAACTTCGATGCCGGTTAAATCGTATTCGGTTTCCTGCGCAGCGTGTACGATTTTGATACCCACGCATATCACCTCGCTTTGACCTATCAGGCGGAACGCAACAGCGTCCTGTGCCAGAATAACTATACCATAAGAACCCCGGCGGCGGCGGCTCCGGGCTTAGATTTCCCGAAGCGCCTGAATAGAGTGCATCTCTCTATGCCTAACTATACCATACAATGATATAAATTGCCATAGAACGCATTGACATTCCCCTAGTATGATGGCATACTTAGGAGGGACCGAATTTATTTTTGGAGTGCTTAACCTATGACCCTGAACGAGTATAGGATTAAGCTTGGATGGTCGAGAAGGCGGCTTGCACATGAGGCAGGTATTGACGAGAGAACGTTGCGTGATGCTATCTCAGGAAAACCCGTATACTCGGCGACTGCCGGAAAGATTGCAAATGCTATCAGTAAAGGGTTAGGCGTGGAGATTTCCTACAGGGATATTGAAGGGCTGAACCTGGCCGACTGATGACATCCAGGCTTATAAGGAGGTGATGCCAAGAAGCGCCCAGGCAGGAACCCAGGCGCTCCCCGCAGACTTTTAACGACGCTTTGCGCTGTGCGAACTTTCGCAGGGTACTCACAGCGCAAATAGAAACAACCCATCCTGTGTGACTTAACACAGTGGCGGTGAAAGACGCTGTGATAGGCGTCTTTTTGCCTTCAGGACAGGCTAAAAGCCTGATGATAATATACCACGAATGGCCCCGCCTGTCGATAATCCCAGCACCAATTCACGAAGGAGGTGAGCGCAGAGCAGTCAACCATGCTGGCTTCCGTGTGCAAGACGCAAGCCAGCGAGCGGAACCGTCAAAACCCCATTACAGTCCGACCGGCCCCATGAGATTGTAAGCTCATAGGCCGTCACAGTCAAGAACGAGAGGTTCTATGAGTCTCGCCGCCAAAGCCTTAAAGAAGATCGTCAACAGTTGCCGCTCTCAAGGGCACGACTGGCAACCAACGATCATTGTTGGCTATTTCCTGTGTCAACGCTGCAAGAAGTTCGCTGCCTGTCGCGGCTGTGTTCCTGCTCCGCGCGGCAATCCCATTCCAGGCTTGTGCAAGAAGCATCAGGATCTTCAAACCCAGGAAAGCCAGATGGAGGTCCTGAGCCATGAGTAATCAACCGGTTCCCATCCGCCGCGCCAGCTTGCCCCCCGCCGCACGCGCCTTTCCGCAGCGGACAAGCTCATCAGCCATGACCCGCAATACCAGCGAGGACCGCAGCATTACGGGTATTCCTCGCAGTGCGCTGCGGCATCGGCCTGTCGGCCATCTGTATGTCATTCCGCTCACGGACGGCACCGAGATGCATGTCACCGAGCGGGAACTTGACGACCTGCCCGCAGAGTACCAGTATGCCGCTCACCTTCTCGCGCCGCCCCAGGTGCCCACACAGAGGCAGCGTCGCCACCCAAACCCGAAGCGACCCACGCCGAGCGATACCGTCTACGAAATGCCGCCCGCCAGGACGGACCCGGAGAGTTATCTGCCAGAGCGCCGCCGTTTACCCCGCCTGCACTGGTTCGTCTGGGTAGGGGGAGCGCTGTTTTTGATGCTTATCGGATGGATGGCGCTTTCCGCGTTAGGGAATTGGTGGCA
Source organism: Ktedonobacteraceae bacterium (assembly GCA_035294325.1). GTDB lineage: Bacteria > Chloroflexota > Ktedonobacteria > Ktedonobacterales > Ktedonobacteraceae > DATGLE01. The sequence goes on from DATGLE010000040.1 coordinate 5,268, forward strand.
GAACACGCGCGACACCTGGCAGTATGGGATGCCGCGCACCGAGCAAGTAGACGCCAATGTTGGGCACGGCACGAAGAGCCATCCCCAGAGCCATTTCATCGCCGAGAACTTGCAGGGACAGATCATCGTCATCGAGTTCCCCGGCGATGACCCAACCCGCGCTAAAGTCTATATCGGCCCATCGCTCATCGGTCCTGGGGATGACCTGGCCCCGGCCACGCTCACCTTTCCCGACGTGAATCACGACGGACGCCCCGATTTAGTCATTCATGTGAACAATAGTCAATTTATCTTTCTCAACCAGCCCAACGGAACGTTTAAAGCCGTCCCACACCCGTAGGAGGAAACCCGATGAACGAGACCCCACACGACCTGGAGCAGCAGGTCGAGAACCTGATCCTTGCCCATTTCTCCGAGAGAGGAGGAGACGAACCGGAAGCCGACCAGGAGGAGGGAACGGCAGAGCCGAGCATCATTGACATAGACCTGTACCGCCTGGAAGGCGGAGCGGTGTTACTGGTGCCGGGCAACGGGACCAGTCCGCTTGACGCCAACGCCGTTGAGAGCGAAGCGCCCATGCAAGAGGACCAGGGAGCACCGCCCGCCGGGACGGCCACGACAGCGCAAGGAGAAGCGGAGCCACAGGAAGAAGCTGTCCCGGAGCCAGCCCCAACCGAGCAGCCGAGAGGCACAAGACACCTTGTGCCTCTCGTGTCGCTTATGCTTCTGTGCATGCTAGCAGCCGGAACCGTCAGTTACCTCTACCTTTTGCCCTTGACGGCAAGCGCTACCGTCATCCTGACCCCGCAGGTAAGACGCTTGCAGACAACGGCCACGTTGACCATTGCCGCCAATCCGCAAGCCGGGCAGGTGCAGGGAAGGGAGCTTGAGCCGGTCAGTTTCACCAGGAGCAAGACCGTCCCCGCGACCGGAGAGGGCCACGTTCAGGCGACGCAGGCAACAGGCGTGATTACCTTTTCCAATGCCGACGCCACCCAAAGCTATACGATCAGCGCAGGGACGAGCTTTACCATACAAAGCGTGACCGTCGTCACCGATCAAACGGTCACAGTTCAGGCGGCGATCCTGCCCTACTCCTTTGGCACAGCGATCACCCCCGCGCATGTGATCCAGGCAGGGAGCGCGGGTAATCTTTCCGCCCGCGCGATCTCCACGCGGTGTTGTGGGAGTCAGTTCCTTACCGCAATCAATACGACCCCGTTTTCAGGGGGACAGGACGAAAGATACTATAGCTACGCTCAAACCAGTGATATTCAAAACGCGGCCAACGATCTGCTCGCTGCTCTTTCGCCACAGGCAACCGCAGCCCTCGCCAAAGAAGCACGGACGGGGGAGCAGCTTGTCACCCCGCTTTGCACGCCACACACCACCAGTAGCCTGCCCGCAGGCAGCGAAGGCGCTAGCGTCACCGTTTCCGTGACAGAGCAGTGTAGGAGCGTGGCCTATCGCACGGCTTCACTTAATCAGGTTGCGACCGCCATGCTTGCGCAGAGCGCCAATCTTGCCAACTACCAGCAGGCAGGAACGGTACAGGTGACAGTGAACGGCTCCACCTACGCCGACTATACGGCCCGCTTGAACGTCTCGCTTGCCGGTCTATGGGTGTACCATTTCACCCAGGAGCAATTAACACAGCTTGCCCACCAGATAGCCGGAGAGAGCCAGGAGCAGGCAAGAGCAACCCTTGAGCGGGGAGACGGGGTAGCCAGCGGGAGTGTCCACCTGCAACGGTTCGACTTCAAGGACCAGCTTCCCACCGATCCGCAGCACATTACGATCCAGGTGTTCTATATCGTCTCATAGCAACCACCCGAAAGAAAGGAAGTGTCTTTCAATGGATAGCAGTGATAGTAAAGCGCGTCGGGATAACGGGGCGTATAAATACTACCCGCTGGATGTGAGCACTATCGCCCTCTTGCCGGACGAGCATGAAGTCGTCATCAATCCGAAAAACGGCCTGGCGCTGCTCGTTGATTGGGGCATGCGCGAAATCCGGGCCGATAGCCAGTTTGAGCGAGAGGCATGCAGAATTGTCATGCAACTGCTCCATGACTGGCCCTCGTTTGTGCGCTACGAGAAGCTGGTAGCGCTTATTAGCGACGAGCCGCCTGCCGGGATTGTCGAGAGGATCGAGGCGGCTCGGTTCACCGATACGCTGGAGCCGGTCATCGCGCCCCTGGTGGCGATCCTCGACAAAAGCAAGCCTGCCCTTGCCAGGCTTGGCCTCCTGGCCTATCCGATGCCAGAGCAAGGCTATCTACTCACCAGCCTGCGCGATCCGTCGCAGCAGGACGGTACAGAACCGCCACAAGCATAAAATCAGCTTTTTATGAGTTCTTGCCACAGGGTGAGGGAGAACATCAAAGCCTTTCCCCATCCGGCGGGCTTTTTATTATGCTGGAGAGAGTAGGAGTCCAGAGTCCATCCTCGACAGAGCCATCACCGGGGTGAGTCGTAACAAAATCTTCATCCCTCTCTGCTATTAAACCGAGTATAATTCCTTGAAACTGGAGATACTATGTTAAATGATAATACCGATAATGCCTTGAAGACTCCAAAGGTCAAACTGGCAAATTTAGTAGGAGGGGTAGGGGCTACAATTTGGATAATAACTCCTGCGGCCATAGGCGCACTCGCAGGAACTTTGACCAAAAGATTTTCTGCTAGTGTAGGCTTCATGTGGGGCGCTCTGCTAGGTGCAACAGGAGTTGCGACCAAAGTTATAACAGGGTTTCCCAAAGTGTGGGACCCTCCAAAGCCGCTTGGCAAAAAAGTCGAAGGTTTACATGATATGGCGTTAGAAACTGGCGAAGCGGGACAGGAAACAGCCGGGAAAGAAGACATTCTTATGACCCATGCCCAAAGAGTTACCAATCGCAAGGAAACTCTTCGGGCAAGGTAACAGGCTACAGCTTGTTAGTTCAGTCCCGCTTTTTACTTGCTTTTACTATGTTAATGCTCTTTTCAATTATGCTCAGGATGGTATCTATCCTCGGCCCCCATTCATCTATGAGCGCCTTAGAAGTAGCATAGGCCGCATTGAACTTTAACTTATTGAGTCCTGGTTTTATGTCATATCTTGTAACAGTAATAATCGCCTCTAACTTGTGCTCTACTTCGCTATCGTATATTCGATAAGATACCATCTTGCGCTGAATATCCCGCGTTTGGTCTTCTATCATTTTTAATTGCCCAACGATTCTAGGTATGCCAGATCCCGGTTGCGCTTTTCCTTCCGGGAGGACTCGTATGTCCTCGCCAGCCTGCGCTCTTTCTATTAGCTCAAGTACATGACCACATTTGGCTAATGTAAGGAATACGAGGTTCTTAACCTCATTCTCAGGAGAATCATTTCGCAACATGAATGATCTCGCTTTCTCCCCATAATGCTGGGGCATGGTGGCGCTATCGCCATTTCAGGCTACTACAGCGATAATCTTTGCTGTTTCATTGCTTTTATGCTTGCTGCCCTCTACAACAAGCTTTGAATGCCCTACCATTATGAATTATACACAAAAAAATAGAATTTTGTAATAGGTTAACCAACGAAAAATTCAAAGTAAATAATCTTGAGGAAAATTCAATATCGAACCACTGAAGATTGATATTTACCCTAATAAACAAGCGGCCAGTATTCCAGGCAGTTCAGGAGGGCCTTTACGATTCAGCAGGCTTTTCTGTTTCCAACTTGGCAGGAGGCAGGCCGAACAAGGCGCGGTCGTCTTCGCGCTCCAGAAATCCGTCAAGCAGGTGTATCAGCCACTTTTTGTATTCCGGCTCGTTCTCCGCTTTGTGAAGGATCGCCGCCCCGACCAGGATTTTCCGCCGCGTGTCTTTCTTGCGTTCTTGTCTGCTGAGGCGGTTCTCCTCACGCCGTATCTGCTCGGCGATGACTTTCCGTTTTTCGCGCAACCTGGCTAATTTATCGCTCGACATTTTTCACCCGCCCTTTTTGTCATCGTATCTTCAATTTACACGCCGCTGCAAGAAATTATATACTATGCCTGCGCCTATTGTCGTGGTTCTGCGGAGCGGCAGTCGCCGAGCAAAAAAGAGGCGGGTATATGCACAGCGCCGGAGTTATCGACAAGCCGGAAAGCCCAAAGGGCGCACTTCTACATCGCAGGCGATGTGTGCGGCAGGGAGTGGCACCCCTGCACCCTGCTTTACGGGGTTTCATGTGCATGAAACCCCGTCACCGCGAAAGCGAGGTAGGGTGATGGCAATCTATCATTTCGATGTCAAGCCGGTACAGCGTAGCAAAGGCCATTCAGCGGTAGCAAAAGCTGCGGAGAGGAGCGGAACGCGGCTTTATGGCTGGCGGACGATGCAGGCCCATAACTTCTGTCGTAAACACAGGGTGGTACTGTCTGCGATCCTTGCCCCTAGCCATGCCCCGGAGTGGGTCTATGACCGCGAGGAGTTATGGAACCGCGCCGAAGCTGCCGAGACACGCAGGAACGCGCAACCCGCCCGTGAAATCCGGCTGGGGCTGCCGCATGAACTCACGGACGAGCAGCGCGCCAGGCTGGTGTTAACCTATGCGCGGGACATCTTTGTCAGTGCGGGCATGGTTGCCGACATTTCCATCCATCCTCCCGCCCCGCGTGGGAATGCCCGCAACCACTACGCCTGTATCTTGCTCACAATGCGCGAACTGGACGGCGGGCGTTTTGCCAGGACGAAGCAACGCGCATGGGGCAGGCGGCACACACTGATGTATTGGCGCGAGCAATGGGCGCACTACCAGAACCGCGCTCTGGAAGCCGCAGGGAGCGATGCGCGGGTGGATCACCGCACGCTCGAAGCGCAAGGGATACGCCGCAGAGCGACCGAGCACCTGGGAAAAGCGGCGACGGACATGGAGCGGAAAGGCAAGCGCACGGAGCGCGGCGATCTCAACCGCGAAATTGCCGCAGGCAACCGCACCCTGGAGCCACTGGTGCAAGCACTGGAAACGATTGACGAGGAAATAGCCGTTCTATCGAAAGCGTAGTCCGTATCAGGGGAAAGTATCCCCGTTAAGCATGAGGCGCGCGATTATGGCGATTTACCATCTCTCGGTGACGCAGGTACAGCGCAGCAAAGGGCATTCGGCAGTCGCGGGCGCTGCGTACCGCAGCGGCAGCGTGTTATATGACCGCATGATAGACCAGACGCACGATTACCAGCGCAAGCGCGGCATTGTGCAATCTGCCATCCTCGCCCCTGACCAAGCCCCGGAGTGGGTCTACGACCGGGAGGAGCTATGGAACCGCGCTGAGCTTGCCGAGAAGCGGAGGGACGCGCAGCCCGCGCGGGAAGTCCGGGTAGCGCTGCCTGCGGAACTCTCGGACGAGCAACGGGCCGATCTGGTCTTCCGCTATGTGCAGGAGGTGTTCGTCGGTGCGGGCATGGTGGCCGACCTCTCCATCCACCGTCCCGACCGGCACGGCGACCAGCGGAACCACCACGCCCATATCTTGCTCACGATGCGCGAACTGGACGGGGATGATTTTGCGGTCAGGAAGAACCGCGACTGGAACAAACCGGCGTTGCTGGAGACATGGCGCGAGCAGTGGGAGGAGTATCAGAACCGCGCTCTGGAAGAAGCTGGAAGCGATGCGCGGGTGGATCACCGTTCGCTCGAAGCGCAGGGTAGCCTGCATAAGCCTACGCGGCATTTAGGGAAAGATGCGACGGCTATGGAGCGCGAGGGGATCGCTACCCGCATCGGGGATGAAAACCGCGAGGTGGAAGCCTACAACCGGAGGATGGATCAGCTTGTAAGTGAGCTTGCGCAGGTGGAGGCGGAAATCGCCCAGGAGCTTGACCGGCAGTACCTTCCGGCTCAGGAGCCGGAGGAAGTCCCGGCATTCTCCTGGGAGGCGACCATTGACGCGGAGGGAACGCTTACCTGGGAGGAGGAGAAGGCGCAATTGCAGCATCCTGCCAATGTTGACGTGACGAACCTGTTTGAAAAACAGATTGCCGAGTATGCCCCGGAAAGCCAAACCGCTTTCCTTGCTGACCGGGAGCCAGACCCGGACGGGCAACCCCCGTCTGGCGAAGAGGAGAAGCAATTCCGGGCGCACGATCCCCTTGAAAGCGCGCTGGTGAAGGAATTTGAGCGCCAGATTAAAACCTATGGGGCAATACAGGAATACGGGCTGGGCAAGACCTGGTTGGAGAGGACAGTAGCTATGTTTGAGGATTTCTATTATGATGCCGCTCAGACCGCGAAGGAGACATGGGAAAAGTATGTGAAGGGCCGGTTCCGGGACAGGGACAACGATCCCGACCGGGAGATCGGGCCGGAGAGATAAAAGCGCTTGCGCGGGCTGCCTGCACATGGTTAACCGGAGAGGCGCGTCATGTTTGAGCCGTCATCATTGCTCCCGAAGCAAAAGAAGCCTTACCGGGCGTTTCTGGCGCGAAGAGGAGAGACGCCGTTCAGCCGGAGCAATGAAGACGAGGAAGAGGCCGAGTTGCTGCGGACGGCCCCCAAAAACAGCTTTGAGATCCTGGACAGGCTGAAGCCCCGTATCGCCCCGAAATACAACCTCTTCCTGTTTCCGGTGTACAACGAGTTCGGAAAGAACGCCGCTCTGGTATTTCATCATCTGGTGGTGAAGATTTACGGGGAGCACTTGCAGGAGATGATCCTCTCCATCCGCAGGGAAACCTGCATCTACATCCAGGTGTTTCATGAGGAAGAGCACCTCCGACCCAAAAAAGGCGAGGCCATGATCACCAGGATTGAGATCGTGAAGGGCAAGGCGTTAGAAGAGTATTTCCTGGAAATGGAAGAGGTGATGAAGGCATACGCCGCCAAATTGAGCAAATGGGTGCAACCAGCGGCGTTGCAGGAGCCGGTTTAGAGCAGCGCCCTCCTTTGGGAGTACCCTTAGTGCGGCCTGCTAACACATGCAGGCAGAAAGAGTACAGGTGTAGGAAACAGGCAGCGCGTAACGCGGAACCGTGACGGCGGACAAAAGCTTACCGGAGATGGAAGGGCAGTAGAATGGAAGGGTATTTCTGCTTCTTCCGGGCTTGGTTGGTAGCCTATGGAGAAGCCGCTCCCCCCAGTACCCCGTATGAGATACTGGGGAGAGGAACCTACAGGTTAATAGTATGGGCACCATTCGGCGTGCCCATTCGTCTCGCCACAGTTCGGGCACTTATAACCGCCGCTGCCAGAGTTGTCGTCGCTGTCACCACCCCCAGTTCCGCCGCCACTACCAGGTTCGTTCTTTTTTGGCTTGAACCCGTGTTGTAATCCCCAAGTATAGGCTTTTGACTTTTGGATGCCCGGCTTCAAATCCTCTAACCTTTTGAGAGCGTCTTGGTCTCCCTGTAGAGCTTTCTTAAGATCACGCGAGATCTTGTCGGTACACCCGTTTGGGCAGCGCCCGCTACTATCAACATAGGCGACACCACATACGATGCATAACTCTCTGGTCATTCTTTTGTCCTTTCTGCCATACGGTCATCCGTATGACATGTAGAGCAAAAAAATCCAAGCCTCAAGGGCCTGGATACTTAACTCCAAAACCGCACTACGAGTCCGATAGCCGAGGAAAAAGCTTTTCTTCGCTCCTTTCTAACAACAGCTTGTACTGTCGCCAGTACAAGCAAGAAACGCACTACACAAACGCTAATTGAGGCTTTAGAATAGATGAAGAGGTTAAAGAGTAAAAGTTAATTTTTGTTAAGATTTTGTGACAGGGGAAGGATAAGGGAGATAGTAAGCAAAACCCCTGCTGAGGGAGTTACTCAGCAGGGGTTTCCGGCATCCTGAGATGCTTAACCCTGTGAAGGGCATATTATCCGCAGACGCATGGCCTGCATAAGAATGTGTAGTTCCAGTGTGCTTTCCCGAAGGAAGCACAGTTTCATTATGCCGGATTTCATCCAGAAGGATAAGCAGAGATTTGTTAAATTTTTATTACAGCCGGAATGCGCTCGCGCAGCCGGATGAAACAAAATGTATCCAATTGTTTAATGTATGGCCGGAGCAGGCATGGAAAACGGCAGTTTCCGGGGCAAGGATAGGGCAGAACTTGAAACAAAAGGATGGAATGCAAGTATATCCGTTGCAGAAATGTGTTGCATGTAACGGGCGCCTATGCTATGTTACATGTAACAGAGTGGGAAGGGGAGTCATGACAACGGTTGGCAAGCGGGTGCAAAAGCATCGAAGCGCGTTACGGAAGGCTGGACTTCGCCCGGTTCAGATTTGGGTTCCTGATACGAGACGCAGCGGTTTTGCAGCGGAGTGCGCGCGGCAATCAGCTATGCTCCGGCACGATGCGCACGAGAAAGAAATAGCCGCTTTCCTTGAAAAAGTTGCCGACTGTGAAGGCTGGGAAGCATGAGGCGCGGCGACCTGGTGAAGATAGCATTGCAAGGCGACCTCGGAAAACCACGCCCCGCGCTTGTCATCCAGGCCGACCATTTTAGCGGCCATCCCACCGTTACCCTTCTGCCGGTTACAAGCGAAATCCGCGACACTCCCCTGTTTCGCATCTCCATTACTCCCACAGAAGAGAATGGACTGAAGGTGGCCTCGCAAATCATGGTGGATAAGGCCCAAACCGTTGCCGCAGGAAAAATAGGCGGCTCCATAGGCCGTGCCGATGATGCCACTATGCTGGCCGTCAATCGTGCGCTGGCAGTTTGGCTGGGTTTTGCATGACAGACCGGAAGCACCTTACTGTCCTTGAAGTCGAGAAGCTGCTGGAAGCCGCAGGCCGCAACCGCAACCCGGAGCGCGACCGGTGCCTGTTGCTGCTGATGTTCCGGCACGGGCTGAGAGTCTCCGAGGCATGCGGGCTGAGGGTATCGCAGGTGGATGTTGAGAGTCGCGTGTTGCATGTCAACCGGCTGAAACAAGGGCTGTCTACCACGCAGCCGCTCCGCACGGACGAGCTACGCGCCATCAAGGTATACCTGGCAACAAGGCGCGCGCGATCCGGAGAACAGGCGTTTTTTCTTAGTGAGCGCGGCACGGCCCTCTCCCGCGTCACGGTCTGGAAGATGATACGCAGAGCCAGCGAGCAAGCCCAGCTATCCATTGCCGCGCATCCCCATATGCTGCGCCATGCCTGCGGCTATGCCCTGGCCGACCAGGGAGCCGCCACGCGCCTCATCCAAGATTACCTCGGACACCGCAACATCCAGCATACCGTCAGGTACACCGCCACTAACCCGGCGCGGTTTGACAGGTTGTGGAGGTAAGAAAAAGAGATGGGAGGCGTTACATGGGTATTCCATTGACAGATATAGCACTATTCGCTATGGGTATACGTAACAGTTACTTGTAACCACAAATATGATAATCAATAACACCATGAGTTACACGTTAGGGGCAGCAGCGAAAGCTACAGGAAAAAGCAAGACGACGATTCACCGTGCTATTAAAAGTGGGAGAATATCAGCTACAAGCGATGAAACTGGTGCGTACCGCATTGATCCAGCCGAGCTACATCGTGTATTCCCTCCAGTATATCGTAACAGTAACGCGGAACCCAAAATGGAACAATCCGTACCATATGGTGAAACACAGGTGTTATGGCGTGAGCTAGAGGTATTACGTGAGGAACGCGAGAGAGAGCGTAATCAGTTGCAAGATACCATTAGCGACTTGCAGAAAGACCGCGACCATTGGCGACAACAAGCGACCTATCTATTGGAAAATAAGCGAGAAAAAGAGGAAGCAGCCCATGCGCAACTTGAAAAAGTACGCAGTTCATGGATTGGAAGATGGCTTCTCAAGGTGTAACATCCTCTGTTTTCCTGTAGGCCAGCCATGAAGAATCCCTCCATTACGAGCCAGCAAAGCAAGCTTCTCGACGCAGCCGAAGCCATACGACTCGATCCTGATAAAATAGAAGCCGCCTTTATGGCACGGCAGCTTGTGCAGGCTACTTTGCCACATAAGAACCCCGGTGACATACCCGCCTGGAGCAGAAAAAACGGCAATCTCAAGTTGGTTATTCGCTCAGGTTGGGATAGCGATAGAGACAAACCCATAGGCTATCCCTACGGCACTATCCCCCGCTTGCTTCTCTTCTGGATAACGACCGAAGCATCCCGGACGAAGAACCCTCGCCTTGAACTTGGCAATAACCTCGCAGCTTTCATGCGTCAGCTAGGGCTTGACCCAAGCAGAAGGGGAAAAGGAAGTGATGCCTGGCGGTTACGTGACCAGATGCAACGCTTATTCAAGGCCACGATCAGTTTTCACCAGAAGCGCGAGGAGAACGGACGCAAGGGGGAGGCATGGCTGGATATGAAAGTCGCGCCGGAGGGCGTTTTATGGTGGAATGAGCGACAACCAGAGCAACCCACGCTATGGGGAAGCTGGATAGAGTTAAGCAAGCAGTTTTTTACTGCTATCACTGCTGCTCCGGTGCCGGTTGACATGCGTGCATTGAAAGCGCTCAAACGTTCGCCGCTTGCCCTCGACCTCTACGCATGGACAACCTACACCGCCTATCAGACGCAAAAAAGTGGACACTCCCGCAGCGTATCCTGGGAATTGTTGCATCAACAGCTAGGAGCGGAATATCGAGACATAAAGAATTTCGGAAAATTTGCCCGCCTCTCGCTCCGCAAGGTACAAACTGTCTATCCTGAACTTGGACTGGAGTTTGAAAAAGGCGGCGTGACAGTGCTGCCATGCAGCCCTGCTGTTACCTTCAAGGCAAAACGCCAAAAATCTGTGGATTAAAGAAGTTATCCCAGCCAAAACACTACACCAGCGACCGCAGAAACACTACACCAGCGACCGCAGAAACACTACACCAACCTATATAGAAGTATATATACCTGTAGTTGGTCAGCCCTTTCCTGTGGAAAGCGTGAATAAACGGCGTTCGCTCACGCTCACATAGTCTTTTTCTCCATGAAGGGGAGATGATTTGCGCATCTCCCCTTCAACCCCTCTGGCAAGTCTAAAATAGCGCGCGGCTCACACCGCCGCGCATAGTATTCATATGGGCGGTTCTGTTCACCAGAATAAGAATAGGGATTGTCGGCTGGGATAGGAAAAGCTACAAACCTCATTAGAGGCGCATACAGAATAAAAAATCTTCTTCTGCCCCCCCTTCAGCAAAAACTTCTTTACCCTATCCAGTGAGCCTAAAAAGCGCCTTAGAAACGATTTCTATGAAGAGGATACAACGGGCGGTAGGAAAAAAGGGAAGCCTACGTGAAAATTGCCTGCTCCAAACTGTTTAGAATTTATTCAGTAAACACAGGGGGGGGTGTATAGAAGTGGTAGAATAACAAAGTAACCGTATTGCGTATCCATGCCAGGGAGGGTGCCATGCTTGATCCGATGTTTTCCTTTGTAGAGCCAATCGTTGAGCCGATTGAAGACGAAGCCAATTTATTCCATTTCATTGCCCAGGTGGAGGCGCTTTTTGACCACCCGGAGCAGTTCCAGTCCGAATATGAGAAGCTGAAAGAAAGCGCCGGGCTTAAACTGAGCGAAGAAGGCCAGAAGCTCCTGGACATGCAAATTGGATTAACCCTTATCGGCCAGCAGGGAAGAGAACGGATGGCGGAGCGCATACGGACAATCTATGCCAAATACAAAACCGCATAAATCCGCCTTTAGAGCATCTCCATAAAAACCGCACTGGAAGTTCTGCCAGCGCGGTTCTTTATTTTCAACAATCCTATGGCACTTTTGCCCCTTTCCTACCCTCTGCTACCTTCTGCCTGCCGCTTTCCGGGGCGGCATGGGAAGGGTGAGGCCAAAAAGCTCGGCCAGTTCTTCGGTAATCTCCCGCATCCGGGTGAGGTTAACGGCGGTTCCATTCCAGACGGATCGCACCATCCAGCCTTATAACTTCCCCGTTGAGCATCTCGTTCTCGATGATGTGCTTCGCCAGCGCCGCGTACTCGTCGGGGCGGCCCAGGCGCGGCGGGAAGGGCACCTGCTGGCCGAGCGAGATGCGCGCCGCTTCCGGCAGGCCGGCCAGCAGCGGCGTGTCGAAGATGCCGGGCGCGATGGTCATCACGCGGATGCCGAAGCGGGCCAGCTCACGCGCAATTGGCAGCGTCATGCCGACGATGCCGCCCTTCGAGGCCGAGTACGCTGCCTGGCCGATCTGGCCCTCGAAGGCCGCAACCGAAGCGGTGTTGATAATCACGCCGCGCTCCCCGCCCGCTGTCGGCTCATTGGCGGCCATCGCTGCCGCGCTCAGGCGAATGACGTTGAAGGTGCCGATCAGGTTGACGTTGATGACTCTGGTGAAGGATTGCAGGCTGCTCGGCCCGTTCTTGCCCAGTACTCTCTCGGCGACGCCGATGCCCGCGCAATTGATGACGACGTGCAGGCCGCCGCCGTCAACGGCGGCCCTGACGGCGCTCTCGACGCTGGCCTCGTCTACCACATCCGTCCTGACGAAGCGGGCCGACTCGCCAAGTTCTCCGGCCAGGGCCTCCCCCAGTTCGCTGTTCAGATCGGCGATGATCGCTCGCGCGCCTGCCTGCGTCGCCATGCGCACACAGGCCGCGCCCAGGCCGGACGCGCCGCCTGTCACCAGAACGCCTTTGTTTTCGAGATTCATGAGAAATACCTTTCTACTACTATATTTCTATAGGATATTCTGTTCCCCTGTGCCATTGCTTGCTCGCGCCCTCGGCGCTCGCCTTATCCGGTGTGTTATGGGAAAATGCGCGCAGCGCATTTTCCCATAACACACCGGATCCCTTGCGCGGCGAAGCCGCGCGAAGGAGATCAATTCATTCGCCTCCCCTAAATTATATAATGCAGTAACGACCTATCGAAAAGCAAAGCAGAAAGTCGGGTTGTCAAAGGACCGTTGCTGGTGGATAAAAAACGGGAAAGAATAGCTCTGCTCGAACGGCAGATCGCGCGCGTGCAGAGGCGCAGGGCGCTGCTGGACCGGCGCAGCAACCGCTACTCGTGGGTGCGCGTCGCCATTTTTTTCGGCGGCCTGCTCATCAGCGCCGCCGCCGGATTTCTGGCGGCGTGGTGGATCGGCGTTATCCTGGTATGCGTGACGCTGCTGGCGTTCGCCATCGTCGCGCATTTTCATGGCAAGATCGAGCGCAGTCTCAACCGGCATACGCTCTGGCTGCATATCAAAGCCACGCACGTTGCGCGCATGCGCCTGGACTGGCAGCGCATTCCCGCCGCGCCGGCCTTCGAGCCGCAGGGCAATCATCCCTTCGAGATCGATCTTGATATTACCGGCCCGCGCTCCCTCCATCAATTGCTCAACACCGCCGTCTCACGCGAGGGGAGCCAGCGGCTGCACGCCTGGCTGCTCGCTACGAAACCGGACCTCGCCGCCCTTCGCGAACGGCAGGAACTCGTGCGCGAACTGGCGCCGCTCACGCGCTTTCGTGATCGGCTCACGCTCAACGCGCTGCGAGCATCAGGGCGCATCAGTGAGCAACTGGAAGGGAACCGCCTGCTAAACTGGCTAAACCGGCAATCACCGGCTGCGTCCTTGCTCCCGCTGCTCATCGTCTCGGCGGCTCTGAACGCGCTGACCATCGCGCTTTTCGCGCTCACGCTGGTGGCGCACTTGCCGCAGTACTGGATTCTCTCGCTGCTCGGCGCCATCGTTTTCTTCTACGTAACAGCGGGCAGGCGCGGTGATACGCTGGAGGATGCCGATTACCTGAGCTACGCGCTCACCATGCTCAACGCTGTTTTCAGCTACCTGGAAAAATATCCCTATGGCGAGCATCGCCGGCTGAAGCAGCTCTGCGCGCCATTCTTTCAGGAGCGGGCGCGGCGCCCCTCCGTGCTTCTGCGCGGCACGGCGCGCGTGGCCGGCGTAGCGACGTTGAGCAAGAACGGGCTGCTACAGCTTATGCTCAATGCACTGCTGCCGTGGGATATCTCGTGGGCCTGCCTGCTGAGCCGCTACAAAGGGCGCGTCGCCAGGAGTCTCCCTACCTGGCTCGACAGATGGTTTGAGCTGGAGGCGCTCTGCTCGCTGGCGACTTTCGCCTATCTCAATCCCGAATACACGCTGCCAGAAGTCATGCCGGCCGATGGAGCGGGCCAGGATAGCCGCGCGCTCTTTCAGGCGCGCGAACTGGGCCACCCGTTGATCCCCGTCGAGAAGAAGGTGAGCAACGATTTCACGCTGGAGAAGACCGGCGAGGTCGTCATTATCACCGGCTCGAACATGTCCGGCAAGAGCACCTTCCTGCGCACACTGGGCATCAATCTCTGTCTGGCCTTCGCCGGTGGTCCCGTCAACGCGGGCGCGCTGCGCACCTCGCTCTTCAGGATCTTCACCTGCATCCGCGTGAGCGATTCCGTAACCGATGGCTACTCCTACTTCTATGCGGAGGTGAAGCGCCTGCGCGCCATGCTATCGGCGCTGGAGCAGGGTGATGGGATGCCGCTGTTCTTTCTTATAGATGAAATCTTCAAGGGCACGAACAACCGCGAACGGCTCATTGGCAGCCGGGCTTACGTGCATACGCTGGTGGGCCGCAACTGCCTCGGCGCGATCTCTACGCACGACCTGGAACTGGTCAGGCTGGCCGATCTGCTGCCGCAGGTCGAGAATTATCATTTCCGCGAAGAGGTGATAGATGGGCGTATGGTCTTCGACTATCGCCTGCGCCCCGGTCCGTGTCCGACCACCAACGCCTTGAAGATCATGCGTATGGAGGGCCTGCCTGTGGATGATGAAGAATGAATGAGGTGTAACAACCAACCTGGTTCCGACCATGTAGAGACGCCCCTTGCGGGCGTCTTTACATTGGGCCAACCTGGTTCCGACCATGTAGAGATGCCCCTTGCGGGCGTCTTACCCCTTTTGTGATAATACACGCAATTAGTTCATCATCGCCATGATGTTGCGGATCGTCTTGATGTAGTTCAGAATCTCGTAACGATCACTGGCGTGGGGTATGTTCTCAATGTATGCCGTCAGATCGTGCAGTGCGTGAGCGTAGTGCTTGAGCTGGAGATGGATCACCCCGCGATCACGCCGCTCGCCGAAATCGTGCGGTGTGAGCAGGACAAGAAGGTCGCAGATGGTCAGCGCGCGGGCAAAATCCTCTTTATCGATGTAGATATTTTTGAGGTTGTTGAGGACGCGGATCAAAATCTGTTTGCGACTGACCGGCTCGAACCATTGCGGGTGCATCTTGATCCTGGCCTTTGCTATGCGGCGGATCAGATCGCGGCAGTCGCGCTGGCTGAGCAACTGGCCGCCATTGAAAGGATCGATATAGATCATCCCCTGCGGTAGACGACATCCCACTACAAAGTGAAAGGGCAGCGCGATACCCTCCATAGCGATGCCGACGCGCCTGCCTACCTCCATATAGAGCAGCGAGAGCGTAATGGGGATGCCCGTGCGCTCCTCCAGCACCTTATTGAGCAGGCTGTTGTGCGGGTTATAGTAATCCTCCTGGTTGCCGTGGAAGCCCTCTTCCTCGAAGAGCACCTTGTTGAGCGCGCTGATAACGACCAGGGGATCGATCTCGGGTGGGAGCTGGTTTTCTTGCTCGCCGGGTGGAAGGGCGAGTACGACACGTACCCGCCGCGCCAGCGCGTCGAGTTGTGTCATGTACTGCGCCATATCGAGATCGGGGTACTCGGTGCTCGCGATCAGCAGGACGGCCTGCGTTAAATCGATGCTGGAATCTTCTCCTGCTACCAATGCTTCCAATGCTCGGTAGACGCGCTGTTGAGATGTGTCTCGTGGATATCCTTCCGCCATCTTCTGGGCATTTAACCATAAAAAGTCATCGGGGTGCAAGGTTTTGGCTGTGTATTCATTTAGCTCTCGCCATATGCAGGTCTTCCTGACCACGCAGCGCTGCGCGGTTCGCCAGTGGGAAGAGTCTGCGGGCTGAGCGCCTGATGGAGTTTAACGAATCAGGCGCTCACTCCGCAGACTCTTCCTCCCGGGGTGCGTCCCGGGTGCACAAAACAGGTACATCGGGTGAGCCTTCAACATTGTGAAAAATTTCATAGTACTTTCTCTCCTGCTGAGTTACGTTAAGAATAGATTAAATGTCAACAAGATCAGGCGGGAATGGCCTGCGAGTAAAAGTCATCAGTAGAAAAAGGGAGATGGCCCCGTACATTAAAGAGAGATTAAACACCAGGAAGAACAGGTGGGCATAGTTCGCGTAAGCCGCCTGACGAAAAGGAGTGGTAGCACTATGGTTCAACCGGTGGTAACGTTGCCGCCTCCGGCACCCGTTGCGTCGCCGACACCCCGTTCAAACAGATTCGTTGTCTGGGTTGTTGGCATTATCTGCTTTGGTATATTGTTGTTCATTCTCGGTCAGTTTGTCGTCGAGATTTTCGCGCCTGCGCCGCCGCCACGGTTCAAATTCATCAAGGATCTTCCCTTGCCGTCCGCGGTGCCCACGCGCTTCATCCCTCACCTGTACGACATTCCGCCGCATCAGAGTCCCCTGGCGCCGGGCGTCTCCGTCCCGGTGGATCATTTCGACTTTCAGGCTATTGATCCGCGCACGAAGCTGCTCTTTATCGCGCACAGCGGACCCGCGCCGGATGAATATGCCCTTGCCGATCCCGCCTTCGATATCGATAAAGATGTTCCGTTTGATGGTCACATTGTCGTCGTTGATACGGCGCGCAACGTCGTCATCGGGCGCGTTGATGTCCCGCAGATCGCCGGCATGGTCGTCGCACCCGATCTTGGCCGCGTCTATGCCGCTGATGCCGAGGATAATATCGTCTATGCTATCGATGAACATACCCTCAAAGCCACCGCTATCCAGCTTGCCGACCTCGAAACGCCCGATGGTATCGACTATGACCCGGACGATCACAAAGTCTTCGTCTCGGATCCTGGTTCTCCTCCCGACTCTAATCCGAATGGCAATGTGAGCCGCGATAATCAGAACCTCTCGGTTATAGATATCCTCCATCACAATGCGGTGAGCAGAATCAGCCTGGGCCATCTTCCCAAACTGCCCGGCGAACGGGCTGATCTTGTGCAGTTCGGCTACGATGTCGGACACAATCACTATGATCCCGTGCTGCGCCGCGTCTTCGTCACCATTCAACAGCTCACCGATCAGAGCGTTGACGTTCCGGCGACCCCCCCCGGCGGCACCGGTGAACTCGTCGCCGTCAACCCCGTGACGCAGAGGGTAGTGCAGCGTTTACAATTGCCCACGACCTGCGGCACCCCTCACGGCCTGAATATCGACATGCAAACGCAGATTGCTTTTATCGCCTGCACCGACGTTGATCCTGCTCAGCACCTTGTTCAAAACCTTATACGCGTCGACCTGCGCACTATGACCGTTATTCATGATCCCTTGATGCTCCTGGCCCCCAAGCCCGACCTTGTAGTACTGGATCATCCTCTACATATCCTCTTCGTTGCCTGCGCCGGAGGTGTCTCCGTATTTGACGAAAGCGGCACATCGCTGCGCAAGCTGGGGGATTACATTCTCGGTAAGGGAACGCACACGCTCGCCGTCGATGAGGCAACACAGGATGTTTACCTGCCGTTAACAGATGTAGGTGGGAGGCCGGTACTCCGCATCTATCACTTCAACCCTGCTGGCTCCTAGCAGAAAGGAAAGAAACAGATCATGCTCACGTTCAAATTTCTGTATCGCAACCTGAAAGGTCTTCGCTTTCTGGTTGTGCTGGCTATGCTGGTTACTGTTGCGCAGGTTGGCGCGAATATCCTCACTGCTCTGCCCTTGAAATATATTCCCAGCAAGGTTAGCAATCCGGGCAATGATCCTGCATGTGGCGCACCCTTTCTCAACCCGATCCTTGACCGTTTTGATATTCCTCAGATTGATCCCTCGCTGATTGATCCTGTCACGCATCAACCGGTGCCGCCATCGATCACGCAGTGCCCGGTACCATCAACCGATGCCGCGGCGGCTGCCAATCCCGTACTGACGCATCACAGCACGCTGGGAGTGATCGTTTTCTCGGTGCTCATGCTGATCGTCTTCGGCAGTTTGAGCGCCCTGCTGGGCTATATAGATCTGTTTCTTGCCGCCTATATCGCGCAGAATCTGACCGCGCGCTTACGCAATCAGCTTTTTGACCACTTGCAACGCCTCTCGCTGGACTGGCATGGCAAGCAGAAAAAGGGCGACCTGGTGCAGCGCATCACGGGCAATATTGCCGATATTGAGAAGTTCGTCACCGATGGCCTGGTCGACCTGCTCTCCGGCATTCTCACGCTTGTCGGGGTCACGGTGATTATGCTGGTCATACAGCCGACGTATACCTTCATCTCGCTCGCCATTGCGCCGGCGCTCTTTATGATCGTGCTCATCTATACCAGAACAATCAAGGCGGAGTCCAAGAAGGCGGCCAGGGCGGCAGGGCAGGTGGCCGATATCGCGACGGAAGATATCAATGCGCTGACCGTCATCAAGGTTTTCACGCGTGAGGAGCGCGAGGCCATGCGCTTCGGCGGCTATGTTGACAAGAATCGCCAGGCGGCCATGAAGGCTACCGGCCTCCAGGCGCAGCTCGCGCCGCTGGCCGAGTTCCTCGTGTTTGTTGGCACCGCCATCGTAGTTGGCGTGGGCGGCTATGTCGCGGCCGGGAGAACCATAATTGTCGGGCCAATCACCATCGCCTCCGAGAGCGTTGATATCGGCACGCTGGTGCTCTTCCTCGTCTTCCTCAAAATGCTCTACCAGCCGATGCGCGACCTCTCGAAGCTCTCCAACCTGGCAAACAGCGCCGGCGCGGGAATCGAGCGCATTCAAGAGGTGCTCGACCAGGCGCCAGAGGTGATCGATAGCCAGGCGCCGTATTATGGTCCACAGCGACTGCGGGGCGATATTACCTTCGATAACGTCGTCTTCGGCTATACACCCGAGCAGGTTGTCCTTAAAGGCATCAACCTGCATATTCCAGCCGGACGCAAGATCGCGCTTGTTGGCCTTTCGGGCGGCGGCAAAACCACGCTGGTGAAGTTGATCCCGCGTTTCTACGAAGTCTGGCAGGGCGCTGTCAGAATCGATGGCGTTGATAATCGCATGTATCCTCTACGCGTGCTGCGCCAGAATATCAGCATGGTGCTACAGGACTCCGTGCTCTTTGAGGGCACAATCCGCGAAAATATCGCCGTTGGCAAGCCGGGAGCAACGGAACAGGAGATCGTCGAGGCGGCGAAGAAGGCGAATATTCACGATAGTATTGTCAACATACTGGGGGGCTATAACCGCATGGTGCGCGAACAGGGCAAGGATCTATCGGGCGGGCAGCGCCAGCGCATCGCGATTGCGCGCGCGATCCTGCGCGATGCTCCCATTCTCGTGCTCGACGAGCCAACCGCGGCCCTCGATGTCGAATCCGAGGCGGAGGTTATGCATGCGCTGGATAAGCTCATCGTGGGACGCACAGTGCTTACCATTTCGCATCGCCTGAGCACCCTGGGCAACGTGGATGAGATCATCGTGCTCAAAGATGGACGCATCGCGGAACGCGGCACCTTCCAGGAGTTGAAGCGCCTGGGCGGCGTCTTCGCCTCGCTGCTTGAGGAGCAGAATCGCTATAACCTGGAGAAAGCGGGAGAGAAGTCGATCATCCGCTCGGCCTATGTCTTCCCACCCCGCGAATACGATCAGCGCCAGGTGCCTGCACCCGTCGCCGCCTATAATAGAGCGCCGGATTCGCCTCTTCCGACTTCTCCCTCGCAGGCAAGTCTACGCTATGACGGGCAGACGCAGTATCAGAAGGGCGCTGCCGCGCCTGCCGCGTCTGTACAGATCGAAGTGGACGGGAAGGTTATTGGCGAGCGGCGCCTGGATAAGCCGCTGCTGACGATAGGCCGCCTGGCCGCTAACGATATTCAGATACCGAATCAGCGTGTCTCACGCGTCCACGCAAAGATCTACTCGCAGGATGGCGCATGGATTGTTGAGGACGCGGATAGCGTCAACGGCATCGTCTATCGCGGCAACCGTGTCGAACGCTGCTCGCTCAGCAATGGTGATCGCGTCTATATCGGGCCTGCTGCCGTGCTGCACTACAGGATGATGGTGTAAGGCCGATGAACTGGCATACATACCGCTTCGAACAGTCAGAGCAGTAGTCGCGGGGCGGCAAACGACAGGAACCACGCCCCTGCGGGCGTGGTTCCTGTCGCCTGGCTCTACAAGAACAGTAAAATGCGCGCTACTTGCCGCGAGCCTGGGCATAACGCCTTTCGATCTCATCCCAGTTAAGCACATTCCACCAGGCATTGAGATACTCGGGCCGGCGGTTCTGGTATTTGAGATAGTAGGCGTGCTCCCACACGTCGACGCCCATGATCGGATAGAGGCCGTCCATCAGCGGGCTATCCTGGTTGGCGGTGGAAATAACCTGGAGATTGCCACCGCTATCCAGAACGAGCCAGGCCCAGCCGGAGCCGAAGCGTTTTGCGCCCGCGTCGTTAAGCGCGGCCTTGAAGGCGTCGAAGGAGCCAAATTTGGCATTGATGGCGTTTGCCAGGTCGCCCGAAGGCTGACCGCCACCGTGGGGCTTCATGATCTGCCAGAACATGCTGTGATTGGAATGACCACCGCCATTGTTGCGCACCGCCGTGCGAATGTTCTCGGGTACTTCGTTGATACGGCGCAGTAGATCATCTACCGCGAGGTCAGCGAACCGGGTGCCCTGTACAGCAGCATTCAGGTTGTTGACGTAGGTCCCATGATGCTTGTCGTGATGGATCTGCATCGTCTGGGTGTCGATGTAGGGTTCCAGTGCGTTGTAGTCATACGGTAGGGGTGGAAGCTCGAAAGCCATAACACATTTCTCCTTACTACAATATTATTGTGAGGTCCTGTGCCTCTAGCTGAGGGTTAATGCACTTTAACCGGATAACCAGAAACGTTAGATAGGCGTAGCCGCGCGATTTATCGCGCAGTCAAAGCCCTCCGTAAGCCGGCTCAGCGCGATAAATCGCGCGGCTACGCATGGAAGGGATGCCCTGGTTAAATTGTTAAAATACATCAACCCTTAGAGCCTGAAACTGATCCATGCATAGCGCTCGTGAGCGTGCAATACCTACACGTCTAGTTGTATGCGATAAGCGAGGCGATTGTCAAGCAGAAGGATTGTTCTTCATCGAAGGACAGCTCTGCCACAGCGCGTCGCCACCTCTATTAGTATAGCGCAGATGCGCCAGCCTTTGCAGGCACATAGGGCATATCGGGTATGCATCTTCTTTTTGCACGCCTCGCCACCTGCGGCATTGAGCTGTCAAAGGGGCAATATCGGCTCTGCAAAAAGATGAGGGACATCCGGGCATATCATTCCTGCCCCTGCGGGGGCCGCTTCAGGTCTTCGAGTGTATTGAGCACAATATCGATCTCCTCCAGGGTATTGTAGAAATGCGGCGAGAGGCGTACCGCACTGCCGCGCGCCGAAACGTGGATCTGGCGCTCTGCCAGTTGGGCGGTGAGGCGAGCTGCGTTGTACTCCGGGCGCTCGGGATGCGGCAGGAAGCAGACGATGCCCGAGCGCTCTCCCTCGCCCCGTGGCGTGATGACCGGATAGCCCAGCCGCTCCAGGCCGGCGATCATGTAACCGGTCAGGCCAAGCAGCCGCTCCTCAACCGCTGGCATCCCCCCGTCGAGGCACTCGAAGATCCCCAGGGCGGCATCCAGGCCGACGATAGGAAAAAAATTGGGAAAGCTGTACTCGAAGCGAGCCGCTCCAGCCTTCAAGGGCTGCTGGTAGTTCAGGAAATCATACGGTTCCTGTACGCTAAACCAACCCCGCCTTCTCGTCTTTAATTGTGAAAGCAGTGCATCGGAAACGTAGAGGATGCCGGTGGTATGCGGGCCAAGCAGCCATTTATGCGCGCCGGCGGCCAGAAAATCCACGCCGAGTCGCTGTACATCCACATCCAGCGCGCCGAGCGCCTGCATCGCATCGGTGCCGCACAGTACGCCGCGCTCATGACAGCAGGCGGCGATGGCAGCGATATCATTGCGGTAGCCCGTCGCGAACTCGACGAGGCTCAGGCTCACGAGGCGCGTGCGTTCGGTAATGCGTGCGAGCACATCGGCGGTAGCAATGCGGTAGTCGCGCGCCGGCACGGTCTCGACCTGCACCCCCAACTCTTGCAGGTTCAGCCAGGGATAGACGTTGCTGGGGAATTCTCCCTCGGCGACGAGCACAGCATCGCCCGCCCGCCAGTCGAGGCCCTGGGCAATGAGCATAAGGCCATCGCCTGTGCTCGCCGTCAAGGCGATCTGGTCGGGACGCGCATGGATCAGGCTGGCGAGACGACGGTGCGCTCCCGCCCGGTACTGGTGCCAGCGCTCCATATGCACGCCGCCGAATGCGCTCACATCGTCGATATAGTCGTGCATGGCGCGGGCGACGGGGCGAGGCAGCGGACCGGTAGAAGCATGGTTCATGTAGATGCCGCTGCGCGTCACCGGGAAGAAGAACTGGCGTAACTCCTGCACGTCCTCATCTTCGGAGTAAAATTCATGCTCGCCCTCTTCGATGAGGAGAAGAGAGTGCAGCATATCGTCTAGTACGGGAAGAGATGGAGTATACATCGTTGTTCCTTTCTGGCTGCATTATAGCTGATACGAGGCGCCGTTTCCAGGTACCGTTATCAGGGACACGGCCCCACCGGTCCCCCAGGAGGGATAAATGCATAAATATCTATCTTTCCTCGGCGAAACGTGGTATATTCAAACTGCAATTTCGCTTGCCGGCGAAATTGTAGAGGTAAAGGCATCTACGTACAACTGTGATCGTTGGAGCAACGTATGGCCCATGAGAAAGCAGAGAAAGCAGCAGGAGACTACAGCAGAGTCAAAACTATTCTCCTGGTGGAGGACGATGCGAGTATCGGTGAGGTGCTGGCCCAGGCTATTGCACAGGAGACGCCGTATCTGGCTGTGCTGGTTCCCGACGCCTTTGAAGCGCTACAGACCATCAAGGGTGTTAAACCGAATCTGCTCGTCCTGGATTACCACTTGCCGCGTATGAATGGTATCGAACTCTATGATCGCCTGCATAGCATGCAGGATCTGTCACAGATTCCCGCCATTATGATTAGCGCCCGTTTACCTCATCAAGAGCTAAAAAAAGCGTGATATCCTCGGCATGAACAAACCTATCGATCTGGACGAATTCTTACAAAATATAGAACGACTTCTGGTATGATTGCAAGAGAGTAAGCTATTTCGTTATGGGAGGCTACTTCCCTGAGGAGGTCTGATTTCCAACACCTGCTTCCTCTCTCGGGCCGTTTGTGTGCGAAATCCCATCAGAGGTGGATGTGATCGGGGTGAACAAAATACGCGCAGCGTATTTTGTTCACCCCGATCACATCCACCTGGCGAGCGCCGCAGGCGTGAGGAGCAAGCGGTGATGTTCGGGGATCAGACACATCTAAGAGCGTGTAGAGTAGTCGCTGTAGAGCGCTTCCAGCAAGTCCTGAAAGGCCCGCACCAGCTTATGGTTGCGCAGCCGGTAGTAGACCACGTTCCCTTCGCGGCGCGGGGTGACTAATCCTGCCCGGGTAAGTTGTCGTAAATGCTCGGAGGTCGTAGCCGGAGAGAGACCGATCAGTCTTGCGATCTCACCCGAACGCCTCTCAGGCAGAGCATTGGCGTCGCCCTCGTGAGGCTCGGCCAGCAGTTCCAGAATATAGCGGCGACTGGTATCGCATACCGTGTCGAGAAAATCGTCCACGAACTTATCAACTTCGGGGGGGCGGTGTGGTGAAGTTTTCTGTGTGGTATTGTCAGGAGTGGGGGATGATGGAGTAGCAGGCATGTCTTTCTCCTCCCTATTCAAGATAATAACAGATGCCAGGTGCATGTTTCGCTGACCGCTCGCCGCTGCGCGGCTCGCCAGGATGAAGAGTCTGCGGGCACAGCGCCTCAGGCGCTGTGCCCGCAGACTCTTCACCGAAGGGTACGCCTGAGGCGCTGTGCCCGCAGACTCTTCACCGAAGGGGTGCGCCGCAGGCGCACAAAAACATGCGCATAGAGTTAACAAAGAAAAAAAGTCCACAGAGAATCCTACTATCCCCGGCGGAGATTGGCAAGGCTTGCCTGAAATGCCTGAGATGTAAGCGCAAGAGTACTATGCCTATCGCGAAAAATCGTCCCATTGCTCCGGCCTGCCAGTTGGCGCGCCGCGAAAAATCGGCGGCGCATAGCGCTCTTATCTGTGTTATAATGCCGCTAGCGAAGGGCGCAGGGGAGTCTTTTCCCTGCCGGGGGCACGGGTGTCCCTCGAAACCTTCCTTTCCTTTCTGTGGGAGAGAGGGGTGCAGGGGAGTCTTTCCCCTGCCGGGGGCACGGGGGTGTCCCTCGAAACCTTCCTTTCCTTTCTGTGGGAGAGGCATACGCGATGTTTATCGGGAAAATCGTGAAATCGGACTCGCATATCAACTACGTCTGCCAGATCTACGGACCGCATGAAGTCGAGTTTGAGCCAGGCCCCGCCGACTACGCCTTTGGCCGCTTCGTGCGCATCGCCATTCGTTCCGCGCAGAACGATGACACAGGCGACCTGGATATCGCCTTTGGCATCAGCCAGAAGCCAGTCACCTACGCCGTCGGCGTCATCTACGACACTATTTTGCTCAATCCCGCCTTCGGCTCGCTTGGCCCACGTCTCTCGAACGAGACGCAGGTGGAACTCTTCTCGCCTGATTACATCGCCGAGAAGGCTGTGCTGATTTACGTAATGGTCCTGGGCATGATGGAGCAGCAGAAGGAGGCCGATGGGAGCACCACCTTTCTTTCGGCGATGCATGGCGTGCCGCTGCTCTCGCTCGAACTGGGCAGCGAGATCGAGACCATGAGCGACGAAGAGGTGCAGGCATTCCATTTCTTTCGCGATCCCGGCGAGCCTGACAGCGAACGTCCATATCTGCACATGGGCTACCTGCCGCATATCATTGCGCAGCGCAGCAGCCTCCTGCCGATGGTCACGCTGCGTATTATAGACCAGTTGGAGCGCTTATTTCCCCAGAATCTTGCGTTACTCTCAATTGTGAAGCGTAACTTTGCCTGGCGTCTCAAAGTCGAAACCACAGGTTAGCGGAGGTTCCTGCCATGATCGATCAAAACGGCTCTGCGCCTACCCGCGTGCATGCATCGCGGAGACCTGTGGGCATTACCAAAGGACCGGGCGAAACGGCGCACGAGTATACCTTTGTGTCGCGCGACGACGAGCAGGTACTCAAGAACGGCGAATATGTGTACTACGAACTCGCCGACCCGGAGCAGCGCGAGGCCAGCGGCTCTGCTCTCGTGCGGCGCGTGCTGGGCCGTATCGTCAAGCGCGTCCCTTTGCAACTCTACCCCGATACCTTCCTGGGCGAGCCGGAAATTGCCCCGGGCGAGGTTGCGGCGATGGTTGGCTACAAGGCGCGCACCAACGAACTCTTCGAACTGCACGTTGCGATCATGGGCTACTACGACGCCGCTACCGGCTCGTTCATCAACCCCTGGATCCCTCCGCAATCGGGCAAACAGATCTTTCTTGCCGACGACCAGATGCTCGCTGAAATCCTCAGTCGTAAGCAGCACGGCCAGCCCGGCTCCGCCACCATCGGCTCCCTGCTCACGCGGACCCCCGGCGCTGTGCCTATCGTGCTCTCGGTCAAGGATGTGGTGAGCACGCACCTGGCGATCATTGCCAGCACGGGGGCCGGCAAAAGCTACCTGGCGAGTGTGCTGATCGAGGAACTGATGCAGCCGCGCAACAAAGCCTGCGTGCTGATTATCGATCCGCACGGCGAATACGGCACGCTGGACCAGATTGCCAACGCACCACACTTCGCCGAGCCGGGCGATGGGCAGGGCAGCGGCTACCGGCCTCGCGTTATTGTCTACAAGCCGGAGCAGGTCAAGGTGCGCATCTCGACGCTGAATATGGGCGACATGCGCTCGCTGCTGCCGGAGATGACGGAGAAGCAGCAATACCTGCTCAGCCGCGCGCTGCGCAAAGTCGAGGAGGCGAAGCGCGGCACGCCGTGGAGCGTGGCCGATCTGAAGCAGGCAATCAAGGCCGTCTCCAGGCAGAAGAACGACGAGGATGGCGAGGGCGCCGACGACTCCAGCACCGTTCACGCGCTCACCTGGCGCATCGAACAGCGCTTCGAGCACAGCTTTACCTTTGATGACACGCAGCACCTCGACTTGCCGGAGATCTTCAGGCCGGGGCAGTGTACGGTGCTGCAACTCAACGAGATCGACGAACGCGATCAGCAGGTGATCGTCGCCACGCTGCTGCGCCGGCTCAATAAGGCGCGCATGGATACTGAGCGCGGCAAGGTGCATGCCGGCGAATTCTACCTGCCCTATCCCGTTTTTGTGCTGATCGAGGAGGCGCATCACTTCGCGCCCGGCGGCACCGAGGTCGTCTCGACGGCCATTCTCAAGCAAGTGCTGGCCGAGGGGCGCAAATTTGGCATCGGCGTCGGACTCATCAGCCAGCGCCCCGGCAAGCTCGATGCCGACGTGCTCAGCCAGTGCCAGACGCAGTGCATCATGCGCATCGTCAATGAGATCGACCAGAAGAGCGTGGCCGCCGCTATCGAGGGCGTCGGACGCGATCTGCTGGACAACCTGCCCGCGCTCTCCAAAGGCCAGGTCATTGTGGCTGGCGCGGGCGTCAATACGCCTGTAATCTGTCGTGTACGCCAGCGCTTCACGAAGCATGGCGGGGAGAGCAAAGATGCCCCCGATATGTGGCAGCAGTATTTTAGTGCCGATAAGCAGGAGAGCCGCCGCCGCAGCGAGGCCCCGCTCAACGGCAACCGGGGCTTCCAGTTGATGAGGTAGCCATGTCTAACCGCTCCTCTCTCTACACCTTGCTGCTGATTGCTCCCCTGGCGTGGGGCGGCTTGCTGCTGCTGACGCGCTTTGTGCCGCCATATGCGCCCCCGGCATTTGTGGGCTTTTTCCTGATCCTGAGCGTGGCCCTGACCAGTACGTGTACACCTGTGGCCTACTTTATTGGCCGGCGCGTATTCTCCTCGCAGCGCTACCGCTCGACGGTGCGCCATGCCATGCGCCAGGGCGCGCTGATCTCGCTGGTAGTCGTGCTGAATCTGATCCTGCGCGCGCTGCATAGCTGGAACGTGTTTATGGCAATAGTGATTCTCGCGGCGGCTGTGCTGCTGGAAGTATTGTCTCTGGCGCGGAAATGACGAGAAATATATCAAAATCAGCAATGGGGGAAGGGACGGTGCAATAGCTGTAGGGGAGCAGCGCCGCTATGGGGGTGCAACACGATCACATTTCTGTGGCGCAAGCCCGCCCGGTGTCCTCTCACCCCGACGTGGATAAATCCACCACGACGGACATGCGCCGCAGGACTCCCACGCAGCGTTGCCAGCCACAGCGGCGCCGCGTCCCTACTCCGGGGCGGGGATAGCCAGTCGCCCGTAAAGCGTGTCCACATCAATATCTATGTCCAGGCTTTCGAGCGTAATGGTCTGGCCGGGTCCGCAGGTGATATAGCTCCATGCATCGCCCTCGCCACGCCGGTAAACTTCGACCAGGCGCATACGGTAATTGATCAGTACATATTCCTGCACACTGGGCTGAGCCTGATACCAGTTCAGCTTTTTGCCCCTGTCCTTTAGTTCTGTGCTCGGTGAGAGCACTTCCACGATAAGATGCGGTGCGCGAATGATGTCATTGCCGGGGCGATGGTCGGCGACATCGCAGGATACCACTACATCTGCATAGACATATTGCCTTTTCGCTACCAGCGTGCGAACATCGCTATTGTAAACGCGGCATGGCTCCTCGTCGCCGAGTTGCTGCGCTAACAAATAGGTCATGCTGACAGCCAGGGCGGAATGCTCTACGCTCCCTCCCGACATAGCGACAGCTTCACCGTCGTCGTATTCGTGCTTGATCTCGCTGGCGCGATCAAACGCCAGATATTCCTCAACGGTCATCTTCATAGATTCTGTCCCCCTTTCAACCCGTAAACTCGTCGCCATTATAGCATACCGGCACGCTGAAAACGCTGCGCGTTCATCCGGATTCGGGTAATGTCATCCTGTGCAGGCTTTGCCATCCTGAGCGGCAGCGAAGGATGACATACCCGGATGTATCATACAATTGAATATCCATAGAGCCATGATATGAGGAAGATACGAAGATGCATATGCTGATAATACGCCCGGGGGCGATTGGCGATGTGCTGCTGGCGTTTCCGGTGATCCAGGCGCTGCGGGCGCAATATGAGGGCGCTCGCGTGACGCTGGTCAGCAATCCAGCGCTGCTGCCCCTGGCACGAGTTTGCGGTATCGCCGAGGAGACCTCCGATTATGCCGCCGCGCAGTGGAGCGAACTCTTCCTGACGCCCGAAAGGAGAGCGGCCCGGGCCAGCTCGCGGCTCCCCGAGGCGCTGTATGGGATTGATATGGCCGTCTGCTGGCTAAAAGATCCCGGCGGCCTGGTCGAGCGCAACCTGCGCGCCGCCGGTGTCGGACGCGTTGTTGTCGCCCCCGGACGCCCGCCTGCGGGGGAGCGCGTTCATATCGTAGAGTATCTTGTCATGACGGCAGGCGTGTCGGTTGGTGAGATTAGCCGCCTGACGCTCTCAGAGGTGGAACCTGCGAAGCCATCGCAGGCTCGATCAGGTCCTGTCGCGCTCCACCCCGGCAGCGGGGGAGCGCGCAAGTGCTGGCCGGTCTCGCACTTCGCCACCGTTATTCAAGCATTGTGGCGGCGCCAGATCCCCGTGCTGCTATTGTCCGGCCCCGCCGATCACGAGCGCCTGCGCGATTTGCAAGCGCTGCTCCCGTCTCCTCCACATCTCTCTCTGCTCACAATGCTGAGCGAGGCGCCGCTGCTGGAGGTCGCGCGGCGGTTGCAACGGTGCCGGGGCTATGTCGGCAACGATTCTGGCATCACGCACCTGGCGGCGCTGCTCGGTCTTCCCACCATTGCCATCTTCGGTGCCAGCGATCCGGTTATCTGGCGACCTCCCGGCCCGGCGGTCACGCTATTATATGAACCTGTTCTGGAGAATCTGTCCCCGGATACGGTTTTTTCTACGATGGAGGCAAGTTTCCTCCCAGAGCATATCTGATGCTCTCGCTTTCTCTGGCCGGGCGTTCCCACGGTTCTGCCACACAGAGAGGAAGTTATGTGAAAAATGCGCGCAGCGCATTTTTCACATAACTTCCTCTCTGGAGAGCGCCGCAGGTGCGAGGAAGCGAGAGCACAGACACCTATGTATTGATCCACATCTATTCCAGGATAACACTTTTGGGTAGGGAAATTTCGGGTAACGATTAAAATAAACTATAATGAAAAAGAGGAAAACATGAGTTAGAGAGGAGGTTGCTATGATCGAGGAACGTCCTGAGATAGAGCAGTGGGACCAGCCGCAGGAGAAGCTCGTACTGCCGGCGTATCTGCCCGAAACGCCGCTGCCGTCTCCAGAAATGAGCACGCAGCAATTTGCCAGCCCGGAGACAGGCGTACACAGCGAGGTGCGCCCTGAACAGCTTATCCGCTGGCAGACTCATCCAACACGCTATTATCCTCTCGCCAGGCCGGGCGCTTCCATCCGCAGGGACCCGGCCTATCTATTCCTGGTGATTGCTCTCGTGGTTGCCCTCATCTCAGGTGTCACGTTTGCCCTGTTCGCCGGCAGCGCGGTGGCTCAGCTCGTCTCGCCCTCAGCACAAAAGAATAGCGCGCCTCCAGGCCCGGTTGCTACTCAGTCTACTGACAGCGAAAAGGTGGACTTACAGCCCACTTTCCCGACGCCCTCCGGCGGCCAGGGAAGTACGGCAAGCAGCCTGCCACCAACGAGCGTTCCAGTTACTGTTGTAGCGTCTCCTGTCGCCACTGACCAGCCGCAGCCCACACAGGATACAGGAGGAGCGGTCTCGCTACAGATCACCTCGCTGCCACAGCAGGTCACGAACAATACGTTCGTCCCCGTCACCGTAACGGCCAACCGGCCCGGCGTAAGCGTGAAGCTCGTCGTTTTTTATAACGCGCTGCCTTTCTACTACACTACCACCGCGCAAATTACCGACGATAACGGGAACGCCACGCTGCTCTGGCAGGTGCGCGTCTTTGCGCGTAAGGGTCAGATTGCCAGTGCGCGCGTCACAGCAGTCACGCAGAACCAGAATGGACAGCAAATATCATCCCCTACGATTACCGTGATGGTGGCGAACGGGGCCTGATGGCTGCCCTGTCTCCTTCACTTGCGAGCGCTACAGCGCTCGCTGAATATATTATATTTTATGCAACAGTGTGCTTCACACACTGTTGCATAAAATATAATTATAATCCTGGCGCGGCGCAGCCGCGCGAATGCCCTCTCAGAAAGATACGTTACAGGTGAGTTTTTTCTGGGTTTGTGCGTATAATAGAGACGAAAGTCGATATTACGGAGGACGGGGGCCTGTATCAAATCGCATGAAATGGGATTTGATACGAATTGAAAATCTATTCAGCCGCGCCGCTCTTGCGGCTGCGCTCTGCGTCGGCTGAATGCAAGGTAGCATGCCTCGTCTCTATGCCCCGGCGCCTCATAAAAGGTGACATATGACACAGACCGAAGAAATCCGCCAGGTGCAGAATGCTGCCCGCGTCATCCGGCAGAACGTGAGCCGCGTCATCGTCGGCAAGGAGGCGGTGATAGACCTGCTGATGGTCGCGCTGCTCTGCGAGGGCCACGTCCTGTTTGAAGACGTGCCCGGCATCGGCAAGACGACGCTGGCGAAGTCCCTGGCCCGCTCCCTGGGCTGCTCGTTCCAGCGCATTCAGTTTACGCCCGACCTGCTGCCATCGGATATTACCGGCATCACTTTCTATAATCAGAAAAAAGGCGAATTCGAATTTCGACCTGGCCCGCTGCTCTCGCAGGTTGTGCTGGCCGACGAGATCAACCGCGCCACGCCGCGCACGCAGTCGGCGCTGCTGGAGGCGATGGAGGAGCGGCAGATCAGCGTTGAGCGCGAAACGCTTCCCCTGCCGCGTCCCTTTATCGTGATCGCCACGCAAAACCCCATCGAACTGGAGGGAACCTTCCCACTGCCGGAGGCGCAGCTTGACCGCTTCTTGATGCGCCTGCGCCTGGACTATCCCAGCCGAACGGAGGAGCGCTTGATTTTGCAGCGCTTCCGGGAAGAGCAGCCGCTTGAGGAACTAACGCCCGTGCTGGACGCCGACCAGTTGCAGGGGCTGCAAAAGATGATTCGCCGCGTGCGCGTTGAGCCGAGCGTTGAAAGCTATATCGTCGAGCTGGTGCGGGCAACACGCGAGCACAGCGGCGTCGAACTGGGCGTCAGCCCGCGCGGCACGCTGGCCCTCTATCGCACCAGCCAGGCGTTCGCCGCCATACACGGCAGGAGCTACGTCATTCCCGATGATGTGAAACATGTCGCGCTCCCGGTCCTCTCCCACCGCATGATAGCGACCAGCCAGTCGCGCCTGCATGGACGCATCATGGAACAGATCATCGATGAAGTGCTGCACACCGTCGCGGTTCCGGTAGAGTCATGAACAGGTATCGTTACGCCCTCTGCGTCCTGCTGGTTCTGGCGGGCGTCATTTTACACCAGGCGCTGCTCGTTGTGTGCGGCGTTGTGATCCTGCTGGTCGTTGCGCTGCGGGACATCTGGGCGAAGTATTGCCTGAACGATCTGCGCTACCAGCGCCATTTCAGCGAGCGCAAGGTGCTTTTTGGCGAAAAGGTGACGCTCTCGCTCTCGGTAGAAAACGCCAAGCTGCTGCCGCTGCCCTGGTTAGAGGTTGAGGATACACTGCCCCGCGCGCTGGATATCGAGGGCGGGCGTTTGCGCCGCGCCCTGCACAACGATACGATGCTGCTGGAGTGCCTGTTCAGCCCGGGCTGGTATGAGCGCGTAACCAGGCGCTACACGGTGCATTGCAACATGCGCGGCGTGCATGGCTTTGGTCCGACGGTGCTGCGCAGCGGCGATGTCTTCGGCTTCACGACGCGCGAGATGTTGCTTGCCAACCACCAGTATATCCTGGTCTACCCGCTGGTCGTGCCGCTCACGCACTTCGGCCTGCCTGCGCGCCATCCTTTCGGCGAGCGCCGCGCGCCCCGCCGCCTGCTCGAAGATCCTGCCCGCGTCATCGGTGTCCGCGATTATATGTATGGCGATAGCCTGCGCCGCGTCCACTGGAAGGCCACCGCGCGCGCCATGCAGTTGCAGAGCAAGGTCTACGAGGCGACGACAACCTATACGCTGGTGCTCTTCCTGAATGTCGTTTCACAGCTCGATGCCTACTATGGCATTCATCCTGACCTGCACGAACTGGCGATTTGCGCCGCCGCCTCGGTAACAAACTGGGCTATCGACGAGGGCTATGCTGTGGGGCTATATGCCAATACCATCATGTTTATGCCCGACGAAGAGGGGTCTGGAGCCGGTCAGGGGGCGGAGGAGCAGAACCTTGCCGCGATGTTAGCCGCGCAGTTGAAGCGGCGCCGCATCCACCTGCCGGCAGCCAGCAGCGAGGAGCAGCGGCGGCGTATTATGGAGACGCTGGCGCGCATACAGACCTTCTTCGGCTCAAGCCTCGAAGATGTTATCATGGCCGAGCGCACTCACCTGCCGGCGGGTGCGACGGTGGTGATTATCACGAGCGTGATGAGCGAACGCCTGGTAGAACAGCTTGTGCACCTGCGCCGGGGAGGTCACTCGGTGGCCGTCCTTTTCATCGGTGACAGGCCGTCGCCCTTCCGCCTGGCGGATGTGACGGTCTATCACCTGGGCGGCGAGTCGGCCTGGAAAGACCTGCTGGAGCGCTACGGCAGGGCTTCTACCCCAACGCCCGATATCGCCGCTGGCCTGCGGTTGTGATATGCTCCCTCATGATTTTGTGAAGGAGTGAGCGAAGGCGCTGCCCACCTGCTGCCCGTACTCGTAGGCGGCAATCATCCCTTCCTCGGTGACGCTGGTGAAATCCGCACCCAGGGTAGCGATATCATTCTCTGGTCGTATGATGTGGATGATCGTGTCGCCCAGGCGCTCAGGTATCGGCTCGCTCTGGAATATATCGCGGTAGAGCGGACCCGGCTCGGTGGCGATGGCGATGACTTCGCGGTAGCCAAGCCGCGCCAGTTCCAGCGCGGGGCAGGCGCAGGTATACGCGGCGTCGATGCAGGGCTGATCGCCTACCCGGGCGGGAATGCTCCAGGCGTGCAGCATGCGGGTTGAGGCATAGGTGACGGCCTCGATATTGTCAGGGGTGAGGCGATGCTGCGCGCCGGGAGCGGTATCGAAGATATAGCTCTCTAGATGCTGATCGCGCCAGCTTCGATCACCGCGCGCGGCCTGTAAGAGCAGGCGGCGACCAAGCCGGCGCGCGCCATCGCCCTGCGTCAGTTCTGCGGCTTCCTGCGTCTTTACGGCGCTGGTGGCGATGAGGAAGCGCGGCCTGCCAGGCTGAAACAGGCTCTCGCGCAGCAGATGGCGCGCTTCGGCGATGCTGTGCAGCACGACCTCGCTCATGCCATTGCCGGGCTGATGGAGTGTGTGGATGGCGCTGCGCCAGTAGCGCAGTCCTATCTCGCCGGCCTGACCAATCGCGGCGCACATGGCAGGGAAAACGGAAGAGGAGGCAGCGGCGTAGGCGGCGGCTGAGATGCCCGCCGCCTCAAGGGCGCTCAGGATGCCATGCCCAAAGATACCCTTGAAGCCTCCTGAACAACAGGCGATAGCCAGGGAGCGGGCGTCATCAGACATCCGGTACCCAATCCTCGGCATATGGGATCTGCGTATCGCGGGCCACTGGCGCGGAGGAGGACGGGGCAGAATCGCTCGGACGCAACTGCAAGAGCGCCTCGAGTTCCGCCTGTTTATACAGTCGCTGGCGCTTGATGCCCTGCTTGTAGCTCTTAAGCATTCCTCGACTGACGTAGGTGTAGAGCGTCGATAACTTCACGCCAAGCAGGTGAGACGCTTCATGCCCGTCCAGGTAATTCTCCCCATTTAACTCTATCATAGTCTGGCCCTCCTTCCGTATAAGAAATTGCATGGATTTGTCTCAATCATAGAGGGCAATAGCTATTTTGTCAATCGCCATTTTCTCTGCACCTGGCACTTTCCCGCAGAGCACTCGCGCGGCTCCGCCGCGCAAGGGATATATGTGGTTGTGTGACAAAATGCGCGCTGCGCATTTTATCACACAACCACATATATCCGGCGAGCGCCGCAGGCGCGAGCATCCAGCCAGAGCAGGGAGGCTCCTGAGCCTCGGATATCCTTTAATATCATCGCATGTTTGTCTACCAAAATCAAGTATAATCAAGTCAAGTCGATTGGTATCAAGTTTTATTGACATTCATCGACAATGATGGTACAACTGTAAGAGAAGTCCATAGTAAACAGGCTATTTTGAAAATAGCAAAGGAGCATGAAAATTATGTCAACGGCGATGCCAAATGCGGGAAATTCTCCACAGAGAGACGGCAGCGCAATAGCCACAAAGCCCAATCGCGGAGGGCTGGAGGGCGTTGTCGCCGCGACCACAGCGCTGAGCAAGCTCGACGGGACCGCAGGCCGCCTCGTCTATCGCGGCTACAATATTCACGACCTTGCGCGTTCGACGACCTTTGAGGAGATCGCTTACCTGCTCTGGTATGGACATCTGCCGAACCGGCGGGAGTTGAACGAACTGGAAGCAAAATTCGCCGCCGAACGCAGCATTCCCGACGCGGTATTGCAAGTGCTGCGCATCCTGCCCCCCGAAACGCAGCCCCTCGATGCTCTGCGCACGGCGGTATCCGCCTGGGGCGCCATCACCGTCCGGGGGAAGCCGACCATCGAGCAGGCCACCGCGCTGGCAGCCCGCTTCCCGGTCTTCCTGGCGGCCTTTAATCGCCTGCGTCACGGACAGCAGCCCCTGGAATCGAAACCCGAGCTGGGGCATGCGGCCAACTACCTGTACTTGCTGACCGGGCAGGTGCCGTCCGAGGAGCATGTCAGGGCGCTGAACTCCTATCTGGTGCTGCTGGCCGATCACGGCATGAACGCTTCTACCTTCACAGCGCGCATCGTTGCAAGTACCGAATCGGATATCGCCTCGGCGGTGGTTGCGGCGATTGGCGCGCTCAAAGGCCCGCTGCACGGTGGTGCGCCCGCTGACGTGCAGAAGATGCTCAACGAGATCGGCACGCCGGAGAACGCCGAATCCTGGCTGCGCAACGCCATCTTGCAGGGCAAGAAACTGCCAGGTTTCGGACATCGCGTCTATAAGACGACGGATCCACGCGCTGAAGAACTGCGCGATATGTCGCGCGTCGCCGATCCAGAGGGTTTTGCCTTCGCGCGCCGCGTCGAGGAACTGGCGATCTCGCTGCTGGAGGAATTGAAGCCGGGGCGGCGTCTCTACACCAACGTCGAGTACTATTCATCCGCGCTCATGAACTCGGTTGGCCTCAGCGGCGACTTCTTCACGCCGACGTTCGCCGTCAGCCGCGTTGCTGGCTGGACCGCGCACATTCTGGAGCAGGCGAACAATAACCGCCTGATCCGTCCCGAAGCCGAGTATACAGGGCCAGTAGATGTACGTTTCGTCCCATTAGATCAGCGCTAATAACGAGGGAGGTCCAGGAGGGCTATCGCCCTCCTGGCGGGGGCGCGGGGGCGTCCCCCGAAAATCTCTTTTTCTTTTTTAATGCATGCCACCGCAGGTGGCACGCGAATAATTGGAGCTATTTTTGATGAATCAGCAGGAGCCACAACCCGGCGCATGGAAACTGTTTCGCATCTGGGCCGCCATAGGACTACAATCGTTCGGCGGCGGCGCCTCCACAACATTTCTCATCCAGCGCACATTTATCGAGCAATATCGCTGGCTCACGATGGAGGAGTTTCTCCACTTCTGGAATCTATGCATCCTCACGCCCGGCATCAATCTCGTCGCCGTCACCGTTCTGATCGGCAAGAAGCTCGGCGGCATTCCGGGAATCGTCGCCTCGCTCGCTGGTATGCTCCTGCCCAGTGCGGCGATCACCTGCTTGCTGACGGCCCTTTTTACGCAGATAGAGCATATAGCGGCAGTGCAGGCGATATTGCGGGGTGTGGTGCCGGCCACGGGCGGCATCATGCTGCTGGTCGGCGTTAATTTCGCGCGCCCGCTTATTCAGCGTAGCCGGAAGGTAGGAATGATCTATATGCTTGCCAGCGGCGTTGTCGTCCTTGCCTGCGCGATAGCCATCATTCTCTTGAAGCTCTCGGTAGTGATAGTCATTATCGGGGCTGTACTCATCGGGGCGCTCTTTTTCTCTCCGCGTTCACGTCAGCCCGCGCTCGAAGCCGGACGGGGAGGCGAGCAGTGATTAACCCGCTGGTTTACTTCCTGCTCTTCCTGAAAGCCTCGCTCTTCTCCAGCGGCGGCTTCAGTAATCTGCCCAGTCTGCACCAGGATTTGATCGCCAACGGCTGGGCGACAGAAGCCGATTTTGGACAATCAATCGCCATCGGGCAGATCAGCCCCGGCCCCAACGGCCTCTGGGTTATCAGCCTGGGCTACTTCACCTATGGCTTGCTCGGCGCCTTCTGCGCCCTGTTAGCTATAACTATTCCCGCCCTGCTCGTGCTGGCGATCTCCGCCGGCTACGCGCGCATTGAAGGAAAAACATGGGTACAGGGCGCCATGCACGGCGTCTCGCTGGCCGTAATCGGCCTGCTGCTCACCGTCGTATGGACCATCCTGCACCAGCCGGGCGTAGACTGGCGCGGCCTGCTCATCGCCGCTGGCGCCTTCGGCCTCGCGCTGAGCCGCAAGGTCAATATCCTGATTATCCTGGCGCTGGCGGGATTGGTGGGGTATTTGTTGTACAGGTGATGATTCCATACGTATTTTTCATATCATGCGTTGTTATACTTTAGACATTATGATATTCCTTCTGCGCGCTTTCCTGTTTCTCCGGCAATCCAATCAAGATAGCTCTGGCTCCCGGCACTGATTGGTGTCGCGATGATTTCTGGTTCATCGTAGGTATGCACCGTCTTGATGACCTGCTCTACCTGAGCATACAGATCTGCACGTGTCTTGATCTGACAAACCCATTCCTCGGCCTGTTCCATCTGCTCCTTCCACCAGTACGTACTTGTGATCGGGCCGGAGATCCAACAACAGGCTGCCAGGCGCTGGCCGACGACTGCCTCGGCGATCTTTTGCGCGCCATCCCGCGAATCAATAGCTGTGTATACGATGAGAAAATCCGTCATCGGTTTCCTATCCTTCCTGGATGTATTGATGAAATATCTCGGCAGCTAACACTGTGATCGGTTTTTCCTGTAACCATTTTTTCGGAGGGTATCGAAAAATGGCGCATGCCTCATTATATCGCTTCTGGCTCCCGGCGGAGAGACCTTTGAGCGCTCCTTCTCTTAGACAGGTTACATAGTGCTCTAAATCATCAAGCCCACGCGCGGCCTCTGCTTGATTCAGCATCGTTTCACCTGTGCTCAGATCTCCGACCGGCCGCAATGCGGCCCTTTGATGATGCGAAAGGGGATGGCTATTCGGATTCGGCCTGGCGGCGTTTATCCAGCCACTTCCTGATGCTCGCCTCCTTGCCCTGATGCCCCGGCTCATAATAGCGGCGCCCTTTCAGGCTATCTGGCAGGTATTCTTGCAATTTAGTGGCGGGCGGGCGTTCAGGATCGTCGATCCGCATATCGCGGTAGTAGTCATGCGCGTATTTATAGTCCTTGCCGTAGTCGAGGTCCTTCATCAACTGCGTGGGCGCATTGCGAATCTGTAAGGGCACGGGATCGTTGCGCGTGCGCCGGATATCCTCCTGCACGCGGCTGTACGCTTCGTAGAGCGCGTTGCTCTTGGGCGCGGTTGCCAGGTGGACGACGGCCTGCGCCAGCGCGAGATTAGCCTCCGGCAGGCCGACGAAATGCACGGCCTGCTGCGCTGCCACGCAGACCACCAGCGCGTGCGGATCCGCCATGCCGACATCCTCTGAGGCGAAGCGGATCAGCCGGCGCACGATATAGAGGGGATCTTCGCCGGCTTCGAGCATGCGCGCGAGCCAGTAGAGACCAGCGTCGGGATCGGATCCGCGCAGCGATTTGTGCAGCGCCGAGATCATGTCGTAGTGCTGGTCGCCGCTCTTGTCGTAGAGCAGGGCGCGGTGCTGCATCACCTCCTCGACCAGCGGTACGGTGATGCGCCGCCCGGCCTCATCTCCGCTGCTCATGCCGCCCTGCGCGGCCATCTCCAGCACGTTCAGGGCCGTGCGCGCGTCGCCGTTGGCGAACGTGGCGATAGCTTGCAGCGCCTCTTCGTCTACTGTCAATCCCATCCGACCCAGGCCGCGCTCGTTATCTGTGAGGGCGCGGCGCAGGATCGTCAACAGGTCCTCTTCGGTCAGACCTCTGAGCGTGAAGACGCGGCAGCGCGAAAGTAGCGCGGCGTTGACCTCAAAGCTGGGGTTCTCGGTGGTAGCGCCGATGAGCGTGATGATGCCGCGCTCGACGTGTGGCAGCACGGCATCCTGCTGCGCCTTGTTGAAGCGGTGGATCTCGTCGATAAAGAGGATAGTGCGCTGCTTCGAGAATTGCAGCAGCTTGCGGGCCTCATCCACAACCCTGCGCAGATCGGCAACGCCCGCCGAAACCGCGCTCAGTGTGACGAAACGAGCATGCGTCTGGCGCGCGATGACCCCGGCGAGTGTGGTTTTGCCGCTGCCGGGCGGTCCCCAGAAAATCATCGAACTGATACGATCAGCCTCTATCGTGCTGCGCAGTAATCGTCCGGGGGCCAGCAGGTGTTCCTGCCCGATGATCTCATCGAGCATGCGGGGTCGCATACGCGCCGCCAGCGGTTCATCAGGGCTGCCAGTGTGCGCGGGCGCCGCTTTCTTCGCGCCGGGCGCGTTGTGCTCTCCAAAGAGAGATGATTGCTCCGTCATGTGCTCTTCTCGTGTTTTAATGACCATTGATAACCAGTATCAGTAATGAGATGGAATGATGGGATGCTGTGGGGGCGCGGCGCCGCCGTGGGTATGCAACCCGTGTCACCGGCCTGCGGCGCAAGCCCGCGCTCCCTCACGGCACCATAGTGGAATGATCGGAAGTCGTAGGGGCGCGGCGCCGCCGTGGGTATGCAACCCGTGTCACCGGCCTGCGGCGCAAGCCCGCGCTCCCTCGCGGCCCCATAGTGGAATGATCGGAAGTCGTAGGGGCGCGACGCCGCAGACATGTTCACCGGGTTGCATCCCGAGGGCGGCGCGGCGCCCCTACAGCATTCCACCATCTTTTCCAATTGCCGAATCTGGTTGTCAATGTTCATTCTCGGGCCGCTGCGCGAATAACGCCTTCTGATTAAATATTCATATCTTCGCTGCGATGATGATGCCGCTTGACCAGTCCAGTTCCGCGATACGCAGGTCAGCTCGCTGATCGAGCGCCGCGATCATGGCTGCGACTTGCGAATGGCGCTCTGGCTCCCAGTCCGGGCGGGGCCGCAGGTCGCTTGATATGCGTCATGTCAAACATGCCCGATGCTCCTGGATAAAACGTTTGTCTACACAGTATACAATACCTTGCATGCGGATGAGCGCGTAGCGCGCAAGCCTTGCCGGCCTGCTGGGCGTAACTGGCCGCGAGAGCGGCGTTTTTGCCTGGATTATCAATGCGATATCGAATGGCATTTTTTGAATGCCATTCGATATCGCACGAGTGGATGAATGATCCCCTGATAGTAATGCCTGATAACAATCTCCTGCATTTTTTAGGAACTTCAACTATACTGCCATTCAGGGCATATGTTCATTGTATGCGTGTCTGATTCTCGGTGCCCTCGCCAAACGTTCGCGTGGCGAAGCCGCGCCGGGAATCCAGTGGATGGTGTGGGAAAAAATGCGCGCAGCGCATTTTTTCCCACACCATCCACTGGATAAGGCGAGCGCCGCAGGCGCGAGAGGACGAGGGCACTGGAAATCAGGCATACCCTGAAAATGGAGGATTGTTCATTGCTCAGCTCTCATCTTTTTGGGCGCCTTGCTACGGCGCTCGTCCTGGCTCTGCTGCTACTCTTCGGTACTCTCCCGGCATTCGCTCAATCTCATGCGCGGCTCTCGCTGGTTGGTCCGAAGGCGCATTACCTGGCCCTGGGCGACTCTCTGGCCTTTGGCTTTCAGCCTGATTTCGACTTTGCCCACGGCTATGCCGACGATTTCGGCAGCGATCTGAAAGCACGCGGCGTGCATGATACGATCAACCTGGCCTGCCCGGGCGAGACGAGCAGTACCATGCTCAACGGCAAGTGCCCCTATCCGTTCTTCCGCAAATACCCTTATCTCGGCTCGCAGATGAATGCGGCGCTCAAATATCTGGCCGCACACCGTGGGCAGGTCAGCCCCGTAACCTTTAACATCGGATCAAATGACCTCCTGTCGGTCTTCAACAAGCAGAACTGCACGGTCAATGTGAGCCTGTTTAACGCCGGCCTGCGAACGCTGGATGCCAACCTGACGCATACTATTTTGCCCGAACTGCACAACGCGCTTGTGGTCAACGGAGTGCCGACGGGCGACCTGATCATGGTCAATTATTACGATCCGTTCCAGAATATATGCCCCAACACGGTCCCCTATGTGCGGATGGTTAATGCGCACCTCGCGCGTGATGTCGCGCCCTACGGTATCATGGTCGATGCCTTCGCGGCCTTTGGCGGCGCGAAAATACCAGATCCGCATACCTGCTCCTATACCTGGATGTGCTCTGTCTTCCAGGATATTCATGCTACTGATACCGGTTATCGTGTCATCGCCGACGCCATTGAGACCAGCGTAGGGTATTAAAGGATGCTTTTGCTGGAGTGGCCGGGGTGGGACAGGCGCTTCGCGCCTGTCCCACCCCGGCCACTCCAGCAAAAGCATGTTAAAACGCAACCCCCGGCAAACTTTTTTCGTATAGCTGGTAATATTCTCCAAAAGGAAGATTATTATTACAAGATCAGGGAGTGGGTA
This sequence comes from Ktedonobacteraceae bacterium, assembly GCA_035294325.1. GTDB lineage: Bacteria > Chloroflexota > Ktedonobacteria > Ktedonobacterales > Ktedonobacteraceae > DATGLE01. The sequence continues at coordinate 46,243 of DATGLE010000040.1, forward strand.
TGCAGAACCAGCAGGAATCTGACCATATACGCAGCATGGCAGAGGAAGCGCCAGCGCCAATCAATGAGCGCCAGCGCAATACTGATCCACGCGAGCAGCCGGCGTCGCCGGAGAATACGTATCGTCCCTATGAAGAGGGCTACGCTGGCATGAGCGACCAGGATTACTGGTTTCAGGAGGGTGAGAAGATCCGGCCAGAGCCGAGGAATCAGAAAAGCGTGGGTGGGCTGCTGGGGCTGATCGTTCTATTATGCGCGGTTTTCATCGCTGGCAGCTTATTCGGCGTGATTCTGAGCTGGCTCACCTGGGTAGTGGTGATTGTTCTGGTCATAGCCGGGCTGACCGCGATAGCGAGCAACTGGCGTGTCGTAACTATTCCCGAACCCACGCGCACTTTCCAGGTCATGGAACACGCGCGGCTGGTAATCAACAACGGGGCCGGCACTGTGGCTATTCGCCGGGGAGAAGAGGGCGTGGTGAGCGTGGCTGCGATCAAACGCGCCAGCGGTATTGGCATTCATCCAGAGCGTATGCAGATCAACTATAACCAGAGCGGCGACCTGCTTGACATCTCAAGCCGCATGGCGTGGAACCTGCTTGAATTTGGGCTGCGCACCGTCGATTTCGAGATCACTGTACCGTCCAGTTGCGATGTGCATCTCCAGAATGGCTCGGGGCAGGTCATGGTAGAAGGCACAAATGGAGATCTTCGAGTGCGTACCGGCAGCGGCAGTGTCCAGGCGCGCGATCTCCAGGGACGCATCGCCATGAGAACCGGCAGCGGGCATGTCGAGGCCAGCAATCTGAAAGGTCTGATCGATCTGCGCACCGGCAGTTCGCGCATCGAAGGACGGCATCTCGAAGGCGAAATCAAGCTGCACACCGGCAGCTCGCGCATCATCCTTGATGACGTGCGCGGCCAGCTCACCGCGTCGACAGGTAGCGGGCGCATCGAAGTCAGCCAGGCCAGTTTAAGTGGGGAATCAACCTTGAAGACGGGCAGCAGCAGGATTGTCTTTGAAGGCTCTCTGGACGCTCTCGGCAGCTATACGTTCCTGACCGGCAGCGGCGGCATTACCCTTAGATTGCCGGATGACGCGGCCTTTCACCTCGACGCAAAGACTGGCTCAGGCGGCGTACAGAATGAATTTGGCGGCCGAGAAGCAGGGAGCGGGCCGCGCGCACGGCTCAAGCTCCGGTCCGGCAGCGGAACGATTCGCATTTATCGCTGGTCGTCTCCTCAAGGCGAATGGTGATCGCCACCTGTCGCCGTCTCCTGTGGGCGCTCCCAGGCGTTGACTTCATATTCAAAACATGTCATCCTGAGCGGTAGCGAAGGATCTGATGGTGACGCGCGGATCCTTCCCCTTCGTTCCTCAGGGCTGCGGCTCACTGCCGCTCAGGATGACATGGGCTGGCAGGTGCACGTCACTTTGTTGCGCCGCTGCATCTTTCCCCAGACATCTCAGCGCCTGCGGCGCTTCGCACAGGAGGGAAAGAGACTCAGGGGGCCGGCGCAGTCGGCCCCCTGAGTCTCTTTCCCTCCTGTGAGCCACCGAAGGTGGTGACGAGTGCAAAAAAAGATGACGGACACCTGGCACTCAGGTTTTGATTGTTGGGGCCGGGAAAAGATGTTATAGTAAATGGGCAAGAAAGTTTTCCCGCGATAGCCTGAATAAGTACACCGGAGTATTGGTATGACAACACAGGATAGCGACGCCGCTGGTTTAAAACGCACACCTCTCTACGAGCAGCATCGCGCACTGGGAGCGCGTCTTGTAGAGTTTAACGGCTGGGAGATGCCCGTACAGTATAGCAGTATTTTAGAGGAACACCAGGCGGTGCGCACGCGCGCCGGTCTCTTCGATGTCAGCCATATGGGCGAGTTCAAGGTCGAGGGTGGTGAGGCGCTGGCTTTTCTGCAATATCTCGTTCCCAACGATGTCTCGCGCCTCACCATGCACCAGGCGCTCTATACACAATTGTGCCTGCCGAACGGCAATGTCATCGACGATCTACTGATCTTCTATCTGGCCGAGCGGCACTATATGCTTGTTGTCAACGCCGGCAACATCGCCAAAGACCTCGCCTGGGTGCAGGGACAGGCGCGGCATTTTCGCGATGTGACCGTCACCGACCAGTCCGATACCACTGCGCTGCTCGCCCTCCAGGGGCCGGAGTCGCAGCGCATCCTGCAAGAGCTTACCCCGCTCGATCTCTCTGGCATTCGCTATTATCACTGTGCGCCGGGAGAGGTCGACGGCGTGAACTGCATCGTCTCGCGCACCGGCTATACCGGCGAAGATGGCTTTGAACTCTATTGCGCTCCCGTCGATGCAGCGCGGCTCTGGAACGACCTGCTCGCCGCCGGCAAGTCGCGGGGATTGCTGCCGGCGGGGCTGGGCGCGCGCGACACGCTGCGTCTGGAGGCCGGCTACTGTCTCTACGGCCACGAGCTTGATGAGCGGACCAATCCTCTGGAGGCACGTCTGGGCTGGACGGTGAAGCTGGCTAAGGGAGATTTCATCGGGCGCGATGCGCTGCGCAAGGTAAAAGAGGAGGGGCCGCGCAAGCTGCTCGTCGGCATCGAACTGCGCGAACGCGGCGTGCCACGCGGTGGCTATGCCATCTATGAAAGCGATCAGCGCATTGGCGAGTTGACCAGCGGCACCCGCAGCCCGACGCTGCAAAAGGGTATCGGTATGGGCTACGTCGACGCTGCTCGCGCCTCTGCCGGGCGGGACGTGCAGATCGATATTCGGGGCAAGCGCGTGGCGGCGCAGATTGTTCCCCTGCCGTTCTACAAGCGCGCGAAATAAGCTAGAAGAGAAGACGCAGATCCGGAGCAAGGCGTGATAAGAAAGACGGAAGGTATGTAGGCGCGCCCAGGTGGAGGGAGGGGGGAAAGAAAGACGGGGGCAAGCCCCGTCTCTACATCCCCGACGTGTAGAAAGACGGGGGCAAGCCCCGTCTCTACATCCCCGACGTGTAGAGACGGGGCTTGCCCCCGTCTTTCAGGAAACGCGGCAACCAGGAAACGCGGCGACCAGGAAACGCGGCGACCAGGAAACGCGGCGACCAGGAAAGGCGGCGTAGGAAAAACGTTGCGTGATCCGCGACAAAAAAGGCTGTTCAACGTCATATAAATAAATAAAGCTTTCTGAACGACAGCCGCGCAGGAGAAAAAATCGCTATGCAGCCGGAAGAGATGGTTGGTCAGACGCTGGGGCATTACCGCGTATTACGACCACTGGGCTATGGAGGAAGCGCAGCCGTCTTTCTTGCATTGGATATCAACCTGCAACGCGAGGTCGCCCTCAAAGTATTTCAGCCAGCAGCGGGTGAGGCGCAGGACTTCCTGCGCCGTTTTGTACGCGAGGCCCGCGTGCTGGCGCAGCTCGATCATCCCAATATCCTGCCCATCTACGATTATGGCGAGCAGGACGACAGGGCCTTTCTGGTCGTGCCGTATATGGCTGGCGGATCGCTGCGCGAGTGGCTGCGCGGGCGTGGCCCCGTTCCCCCGCAGCAGGTTATGCAACTGGTCGGCCAGGCGCTTAATGCGCTCCAATATGCTCATGACCGGGGTCTGATCCATCGCGATATCAAGCCGGGCAATATGCTCTTTAAAGCAGACGGTACACTCTTGCTGGCCGACTTCGGCCTGGTGAAAGTCACAGCCACGCAGGGGACCATGCCACCCCTCGATACGACCAGGAGCATAAGCGCCCCTGCGATTACGGGCACGCCCGAATACATGGCGCCAGAGCAGATTAACGGGCAGGTTGTTCCGGCCAGCGATATCTATGCGATGGGGGTGGTCCTGTACGAGATGCTGACCGCTGTTCGCCCTTTTACGGCTGAAACCTATATGGCCGTACTCATGAGGCACCTCTATGAGCAGCCACAGCCTATGCGCGCGCTCAATCCGCGTATTTCGCACGCGTTAGAAGCGGTAGTGATGCGCGCGCTGGAGAAAGATCCGGCCAGGCGCTATCAACGGCCAGCGCATTTACGGCGCGACCTGGAGCAAGCCATAGCTGAGGAGCAGGTGGAGACGGCTCCCACCCCTGCACTGCCAGCAACCGCATCATCGTCCCCTGTCTCGCCTCCGCTCGCTTCCGGGGCCTCTGCCGCGCAGTTGTCGCAGATCGCGTATCAAGCAACACCGATCACACCCTCCCATCAGACGCCGAGCGGTCTGGCGGATCCCGGCTTCTCTCCCGCTTCCGCGCGACCTGCGCCGCTCCGCCGCGCGCGCAGCCTGCTGTTCGGTCTGCTGATCCTGGTTCTTCTGGCGGCAACTGGCCTCGGCGGCGTCCTCTATGGACGAGGCGCGTTCGGGCCGCATGTGCCGCAGGGTCCGGGAGCAAAAACGCCGTTTGTTACGCCTCGGCAGGGGGGCACCGTTACCGGCGGCGCGGGTGGCGCAACGGCGACTGCGCTGCCGGTATTGACGAGTTGTCCACCGGCGGGCACGGCGCGGGCTGCGGTCATGCCGCCGCTGGCGCAGCAGGGATACCATCAGGTCATCGTCTATATCGCCAATGAGGGGACGCCGGGCAATCCTACCGCTGGCAGTCTGGAGCGCTTCGATGTAACGGCCCATCAGGGAGTTGAGATAAGCCGACTGCCCAGTAGCTTTATCAGAGAGGCGCAGGTCTCGCAGAATGGACAGTGGACGCTATTCAGCGCGAAAGTCTCGGGCCGCTATGAGTTACGCATGGTGCGCATGGATGGTCAGGAGATGCAAACCCTGTACTGCGCCCCGCCCGGCGCCGACATTTTTGGCGTACAGTGGTCATTCGATCAGAAAGCGATCATTTTTGATGTCGGCCCTCATCTCCCCGTGGTATTTCTTTTGAGCGTACAAAGCGGGCGATTGCAGCAGGAGCTGTCATCTTCGGGCGTAACTGGCTATGTTGCGCGCACCTGGCTCGACAATACGCGTGTCTATATGGTCTCGCTGCTCTCGGATACGGAGGCGCCGCCGCAGAGCCAGGATCTCTACATTCTCGACACCAGCAAGGGCGCGAATCAGCAGAACGGCAGCCTGCAAAAGATTGCGACGATCTCATCGGCATGTGGCAGCTTCGATACCAGCTATAACGGCACCAGATTGATTATCAGTTCGTGCACCGGATCCGCAGGCAGAGCAACTGGCCCCAGCACGATCACGACTCAGCCTGCTACCGGCGGTACAGCCACAACCATCGCTACCATTCGCCAGGCCGTAACGGCGCTTCGCTCGGTCACTCCCACAACACTTTTGCTGCTTATCGAGAACGCCGGCGGGGATACCAGCCAGAATGGATTGTGGAAGATGAACGAGGATGGAACGGGCCAGAAGCGCCTGACTACCGATAGCAACAACGCGCAATCGCTGTGCCAGTTTACGCAATATGCCTGGTCGAACGTCTCGCCCGACGGCAGTATGTATGCGCTGCAATCCTACGATCCTAAAACTCAGGCGTATAGCCTGGGCTATGGATCGCTCAATGGCGGCGTGCTCAACTATCTCCTTGCTTCTACGCCTGCGACACAGTTGTTGCTCGCCGGGTGGACCAATCTGTAGCCGTTAGAGTCCTATGGCAGAGATTCGCACGGCTCTGCCGCGCAGGAGAGGTTTTGTGTGATGTGGCCCGGGCGCTCTGCGCCCGGGCCACATCACACAACTGGCGAGCGCCGCAGGCGCGAGCAAGCGAAGGACCGAAAATCAAACACTCTCTTGATAGGAGAGCGAGTGTAGAGACATTTGCTTGATTTGGTGCGTATAATATAGAGTCCTGTTCTGTAGCTCTGCGATAACCAGGAGAGAGAGCCGGCAGGCGATTGCAGCAAGGCTGATATTCTTTGCGCAAACATCTTAAATAGAGTCAAGTGAGGGGAGAAGCATGCAAGCGAAGATTGCATTCCGCGCGATCACAAAACGATACCCCGGTGCCCATCAGCCTGCTGTCGATGCAGTTACTTTTGACGTGCCGGAGGGCAGCACCTGCCTGCTGGTAGGCACCTCTGGCTCCGGCAAAACGACACTTCTGCGCATGGTCAACCGCCTGATCGAACCGACTTCCGGCGAAATTCTGATCGATGGCAAGAACATTCTGGAAGAAAATCCCGTCCTGCTGCGCCGCCATATCGGCTATGTCATTCAGCAGGTGGGGCTATTTCCGCATATGACGGTAGCGGAGAACATACGCGTCACGGCTGATATCGCCGGGGGGTGGTCGAAGCAGCGTATGGCGGCGCGTGTTGACGAACTGCTGGATCTCGTTGGCCTGCCACCGGATCAGTATCGCAAACGCTTCCCCCGCCAGCTCTCTGGTGGTCAGCAGCAGCGTGTGGGCCTGGCACGCGCTCTTGCAACCGATCCCGTGCTCCTGCTCATGGATGAACCCTTTGGCGCTCTGGATGCCATTACGCGCGCGCGTATGCAGGACGAACTGCTGCGCATCCAGCGCGACGTGCATAAAACCATCCTCTTTGTTTCGCACGATATCGAAGAAGCCTTCAAACTCGGCGATCAGATCGCGGTACTCTCAGAGGGGAAGCTCGTGCAGATCGGCTCGCCGGTTGATCTGCTCGCGCACCCGGCCAATGAGTTTGTGCGCCGGCTGGTCGGGGCCGATAGTATCCTGCGCCAGCTTGAGTACCTGCCCGTCGCGGATGCACTGGAGACAGCGCCGGAGTTTGTGTCATCCGCTCACTGGGGCGATGTCCCTGCGTGTTCTTCCGATGCTACACTGCTCTCCGCCATGCTGAAACTCCTTGAAACCAATGCTCCTTCTCTCACTGTGGAAAGCGCAGATACACACGAGGCTATTGGCAGTGTAACCCTCGCCAGTATCAATCACGCGATCACTCGCGTGCGCGGCAGTGAAGCGTCGAAGGAAGAGACGAAAATATAAGATTGGCGACGCGCCGGAGGAGTTTCATGAGTTATCTGCTCAGCCCCTACAACTATAACCTGTCCGATCCGGGCAGTATCCCTAATCTTATCTGGCAGCATGCTTTCCTGGTCGGCGTCAGCATGCTCATCGCCCTCATCATTGCCATTCCGAGCGGCATTCTGCTCGCGCGCTACCGCCAGTTTTATGTGCCGGTGGTCAGCTTTACCGGCCTGCTCTATACTATTCCCGGCCTGGCTCTGCTGGCGATACTCATCACCATCACCGGCCTGTCCTTCGCAACGGCGATCATTCCCCTGGTCCTCTATGCGCAACTCGTGTTGATCCGCAACACTGTCGCGGCCATCGATGGCATTGATCCGCTGCTGCTCGAAGTGGGGCGCGCGATGGGCATGAATCCTCGCCAGTTGCTCTTTCGCGTCACGCTGCCGCTGGCGTTACCGGTTATCGTGGCCGGCATTCGCGTCGCTACCGTAACCACGGTGGGCATTGCCGCGCTGGCCTCGCTGGTGGGCGAAGGCGGGCTGGGCGATCTGATCTTCAAAAGCATTACCACCAACGATTTTCAGGCGATGATTGCCGGAGCCATCCTGCTCTCGCTCTTTGCCGTCGTTGCCGACCTGATCTTGCTTGGGATACAGACAGCGCTCAATCGGGGGCGCGGCGCGGTATCGGTTGCCTGATGGGAGTGCGGGGGCATAGCCCGGGGGAGCGGGGATGTCCCTCGCTTCACCTTCCTGAGCCTGACGGATGCGCTACTGAGGTGCCGTTAAGGAGATAGATGATGAACAGTTTAATACAGTTTATACTCGATCCCAGAAACAATTTCATCGGCAATACGATTGCCTATTTCGAGATCTGCGCCGTCTCTATCATCATCTCCATGATCATAGGCGTCGTGCTTGGTATCCTTGTCTCGCGCAATGCCGTGCTCGGCTTTATCGCAGTGAATCTCAGCGGGCTGATGCGCGCGATTCCCATCATTGCTTTCCTGTTCATTGCTCTGCCCCTGCTCGGTTTAGGCTTCCTTCCTGCCGTTGTCGCGTTGATCGTTCTCGGTATTCCGCCGATCCTGCTCAATACCTACACTGGCATTCGCGGCATCGATCCCGCTACTATCGACGCGGCGCGCGGCATGGGCATGACAAACCTGCAAATTGTTACGCGTATCCAGACGCCGCTCGTGATGCCAATTATCGCCGCCGGCATTCGCACATCGGCTGTCCAGATTATCGCAACGGCTACCTTAGCGGCCTTTATCGGTGCCGGCGGCTATGGCGTGTATATTGTTGACGGGCTTTATAAGCTCAACAATATCGAGATCCTTGCCGGCTCCATCCCGGTAGCCCTGCTGGCTATCGTTGTCGAGTTGTTTATGGGCTGGCTACAACGTATCCTGACGCCCGCCGGCCTTCGCGTACAGAAGGCCGCTGCCGAGCCTGTCGCGCAAAGCATGGCTGCGTGAGCAGCGGTGATGATCTGCGTCGTTCCTCGCGTACAATAAAGGATAGAAGTAGCCATCACATAGCGTTATTGTTCTTTAGCTATCTGACCATATAGAGGAGGGAGACATGGTTTTCTTCCGCTCGCTAAGAGCGCATTTGCTTACCATCATGGTGGTGATCCCGCTGCTCGCGCTGGCCGCCTGCGGCACCTCCGGGAACTCGCCGAGCAGTTCAGGCTCAAGTTCGAGCGGCTCGGCCTCGAAGGGGCCGATCATCGTCGCCAGCAAACTCGATACCGAGTCGCAGTTAATTGCCAAAATGTACACGCTGCTGCTGCAAAAAGCTGGCTTTACCGTCAATGAGAAGCCGGCTCTGGGCAACAGCACTATCATCTTTCAGGCGATCAAAAGCGGCGCCATCGACCTGTATCCCGAGTTCACGGCCACCGGACTGAACGCGCTCAATATACCGTCGTCTTTTGATCCGCAGAAGGATTATCAGACGGTCAAGCAGGGCTTCGAGCAGCAATATCATATTACCTGGCTGGATATGTCGCCGCTGAACGACGGCTATGCCCTCTGTACTTCGCAGCAGGAATCCCAGAAGCTGGGCATCACCACGATCTCGCAACTGGCGCCGAAGGTGTCGAGCCTGATCCTCACGTCGCCCAGCGATGGTATCGCCTTCGTTGACGATCTGAAGTCAACCTATGGCTTTACTACCAGGAGCTTCAAGCAGACTCAGACCATCGACTACGCTCTGGGCTTCCAGGCGGTCTCCAGCGGTAAATCGCAGATTACCGTCTGCTATACGACGGATGGCACGGTCAAGCAGAAGAACTTTATCTTCCTGCAAGACGATAAAAACGGGTTCCCGCAGTTCCATCCCGCGCCCATCGTGCGCGATGCGGTCCTGCAAAAGTATCCGCAGATTGCCACCACGCTGAATCCGCTTGCGCCGGACCTGACCACCGATGTGAGCATTCAACTGCAAGATCAGGTGGCGTCGAAGAAGGCGGGCGGCGAGTCTGTTTCGCAGGCGATTACCGATGTGGCTACCAGCTTCTTGAAGAGCAAGGGCCTGCTGTAAGGTTTATACAGCTTGATAAGAAAAAGTGCGTCTGGGTCCAGCGGCCCCAGACGCACTTTTTCTTATCAAGCTCTCGTTATGAAAGGAAATGATTATGCCACATACCAATATCAAACTGTACGGTACTGATTGGTGCAGCGATTGCAAGCGCAGCAAGAGATTTTTGGGTGAGCAGCGCGTCCATTACGAATACATTAACATCGAAGAAAATATGGAGGGGCAAGCCTTTGTCAGAGAGTTGCAAAAGGGCGGCCTGACAATTCCAACGATAGTCTTTGAGGACAATTCGGTGCTCATCGAGCCGACAAACGCGGAGCTTGCGGCAAAACTCGGCTTGCAGACGAAGGCACAGTGCGATTTCTATGATCTCATAGTTGTTGGTGGAGGTCCTACCGCGCTTACTGCCGCAATCTACGCAGCCCGTGATGGGTATGATGTCCTGGTCATCGAGCGCAGCAGTTTAGGGGGACAGGCCGGTGTTACCGAGCGTCTCGATAACTACCCTGGTTTTCCTGAAGGTGTCACGGGCGCGGAGTTTGCCGAGCGCATCATCGAGCAGGCCAGGCGCTACGGTGTGGAATTGCTCTCGGCGCAGAACGTGATCAAAGTCGGTAATGATCTCGATGCGCACTTTGTTGAGACTGAAAGCGGAAACAAATATCGAAGCAATGCTGTCCTGCTTGCTACCGGCTCAACCTACAAGCGGCTCGGCGTACCAGGGGAAGATGAATACATTGGCGCAGGGGTTCATTTCTGTGCCACCTGTGATGGCCCCTTCTATAAAGGTCGCGAGGTAGCAGTGATCGGCGGCGGCAATAGCGCTGTAGAAGAGGCTGCCTTCCTGACGCGCTTTTGCCCGAAGGTTACTATTCTGGCGCGCGGTTCCGAACTGTCGGCGAACAAAATCGCGGTTGACAAGGCATTGACTTCGCTACAGATAGAGGTGCGTTTCCATACCGAGGTTGTCGAGTTCAAAGGGGAAAACAATCACCTGACAACGGTTGTCACCAGAAACAGGCAGACGGGTGAAACTCAGGAACTCCATGTTCCGGGCGTTTTTGTGTTCATTGGTCTCTCGCCAAATAGTAAGCACTTCAAAGATATTGCCAGGCTGGATGCTCAGGGCTTTATCATGACCGGTATTGACTTTCAGACCAGCACCGAAGGGATCTTTGCCGCCGGTGATGTGCGCGCCGGAAGTACGAAGCAGCTGGTAAGCGCTGCTGGAGAGGGCGCGGCAGCGGCGCTTGCCATCCGTGAGCATTTACGCGGCCACGATGCTCATACGATGGAAGCTGCGCTGGTTAAAAGCGCGGCTTCCTGAGCTGAGGGGCCAATGGCGAAGTTTAACAATTTAAGCCGGATATCTCTCCGTGCCTAGCGGCGCGGTTTATTGTGCTCCGTCGGCCTGTAGAAAGGGGCGAAAGCGCGATCAATCGTGCCACTACGCGTATCTATCGTTCCCGGATTATTTTATTACACTTCATTATACAATTTGCACGGCAACGCGGGGGTAGCCGGTGGCGCCTCTGGGGACGGTGCCCTGTACATGATCGGTCTGAAGTGCGCCTGTGCCGTCGGTGGCGCGACAGACGAGTGTGTAGCTGCCCGGCAGCGGAGACCTCCACTGCCACGTCCACAGCACCCATGAGTCCTGCGAGAGCGCGGGTTGCAGGTCTGCCTGGTGCCAGGTGGCGCCGCCATCGACACTGACTTCAACCTTTTGAATGCCGCGATTCCCGGCGAAGGCGATGCCGCCGACCTCTATGCTCTGCCCGGCAGCGACGCGGCCACGCGGGCGATCAATGCGGCTCATGGTGTGCAGCGGACCGTTGTACCAGCCCTGGTCGGAGTACAGGCCGCCGACAAAGTGATCGGTGAGTTCGACGCGCGTCAACCACTTGGGATTCTCCTCGCCGTAGCGCCCGGGAATGAGGACACGCAGCGGGAAGCCGTGACGCTGTGGCAGTTCGACGCCGTTCATGCGCCAGGCCAGCAGCGCATCGACGGCCAGCACTTCATCGAGCGGAAGGCTGACATTATAGTTGTCCACGCTGTAGAATGCCACATAGCGTGCGTTCGGCTGTGGACCGCCGTGCCGCTCCAGCAGTGTGCGCAGCGTTACTCCCTGCCAGATGGCTGTGCCGATAAGATGATCCTCTCTGCCGTTGGCGATGCATTCCAGGGTAATCGGGCGCGAGGTCGAAGGCAGGTTCTGTATCTCCGTATAGGTATAGACGCCCGGCTTCTGCACCAGCCCGGTCACTTCGAGGCGCCATAGAGCGCTATCGACGCGGGGATCGATGGCGTTCTGCGTCACAACGTAGTGCTCGCTATTCGGAGTAATCGGCGGCGTTACGCCGTTATGCACAGCGGATTTCATGCCGTCGTATGCGGCGTAGTTGTCGAGGTAGCCGCGCACCAGGCCCAGTGTACCGCCAAGTCCGCCGGCGCTCAACGCGGCGACTCCCGCGCGCGTGAGCAGGAGTCGCCGCCCCTGAGCGGGCGCGCTCTCCGCGTCAGTGAGTTTGGGCAGCAGGGCGCGATAGGCCAGGCAGAGCGTGATGCTGTAGAGGCCGAAGTCCGCGAGCAGACCAGTCGCCGTAGCCAGCATGGCCCGGGCCAGCGGCAGGCCGAAAAGATTCTGCCCGATCTCGTTCCAGAAGAGCGCTATAGCTATCAGCGTCATCGCGCCGCCGAAAGCGGAGGCGATCAGCCATTCGCGCCTCGCTGGTCGATAGCCGCGCGCTGGAAGCTTCACGCGCGCCAGGGCAGCGTAGAGCAGGCTCAGCAGCGTGCCGATCAGAACCATGCCGAGCAAAGCAAGGCCGAGCGGGACGGTCTTGGAGTTGGGCGCGAAGGTAATCAGGAGGCGGAGAAAGGTGCCAACATCGATATGCTTGAGCACAAAATCGCCGAAAAGCTCGACGGGCGTGGGAATGCCGGCCACGAGTCGCAATATGCCCATGAGC